>NZ_JBFAGV010000002.1:60963-347333 GCF_040653855.1 Streptomyces sp. NPDC050856
GACCAGGGCGGTTCCTCGGACTCCGGCGGTTCCTCCGTCACGGGCGGTTCCTCCGTCTCCGGCGGCGGTGACCAGGGCGGTTCCTCGGACTCCGGCGGTTCCTCCGTCACGGGCGGTTCCTCCGTCTCCGGCGGCGGTGACCAGGGCGGTTCCTCGGACTCCGGTGGCTCCTCCACCGGTGGCTCCTCCGCCACGGGCGGCTCCTCCACCGGCGGTTCCTCGGTCTCCGGCGGCGGTGACCAGGGCGGCACCTCGGCGACCGGTGGCTCCTCCACCGGCGGTTCCTCGGTCTCCGGCGGTGGCGACCAGGGCGGCACCTCGGCGACCGGTGGCTCCTCCACCGGCGGTTCCTCGGTCTCCGGCGGTGGCGACCAGGGCGGCACCTCCGCGACCGGCGGCTCCGCCACGGGCGGCTCCGCCGCCACCGGCGGTTCGGCCGCGACCGGCGGTTCGGTCTCCACCGGCGGCTCCGCCACCGGTGACGTCGGCACCTGCACCGTCGACCTCGACGGCGCCGAGTGCGCCGACAACAACCCGGGCCCGAACAACGCCGGCTCCAAGCCGGTCGAGCAGGGCAAGGCCAAGGAGGAGCTCGCCGCGACGGGCGCCGCCGAGACCTCGTTCCTGCTCATCGGCGCCGCGACCATGATCGCCGGTGGTATCGGCTTCCGGATGCTGCCGCGCCTGGTGGCCGGTGGCCGTACGGCCGCCTGATCCGGACGGACACGAGTGAGGGCCCGGGAGAGGCACTCAGTGCCTCTCCCGGGCCCTCACCCCGTACGGCCCGGCCCGCGTCCGCTGCTAGGCGGTCTGGTGGGCCAGCAGGGCCACCGCCGCCACCAGCACCGCCAGCAGCAACATCAGAGCCGCCGGGCTCATGCCGCCCAGCGGACCTTCGTGCTGCAGCCGCTGCCGGTTCGCCCGGCAGACAGGGCACCGTCCCTCGGTGACGGGCGCCGCGCAGTTGGCGCACACCAATCGGTCATAGGTCATGCGCTCTCCTCCTCCCGCGCGGCGGAGCCGCAGACGCGGACGTGCACAAACGCGGACTGTGCAACGGTTCTCTCCACACAACGCTCAGGGAAACGCGACCGTTCCCCTTACCACTGTGCCAGCTCCCGCGAGTTTAGGCGCGCCCCGGCGGCCCCCCGGCGCCCGGCCCGACAGCACACAGGGACAAAAGGCGCAAGGCCGGACGGCGACTGCGCGGGGCATCGCCAGTCGCGTATGGTCACGCTCACCTACTCCCTGCCGACCGTGGTGCATCCGTGATCCGATTCGACAACGTCTCCAAGACCTATCCGAAGCAGAGCCACCCCGCCCTCCGGGACGTCTCCCTCGAAATCGAGAAGGGCGAGTTCGTCTTCCTGGTGGGGTCGTCCGGCTCCGGAAAGTCCACCTTCCTGCGCCTGCTCCTTCGCGAGGAGCGCGCCTCCCACGGCACGGTGCACGTCCTGGGCAAGGACCTGGCGCGGCTGTCCAAGTGGAAGGTGCCGCACATGCGCCGTCAGCTCGGCACCGTCTTCCAGGACTTCCGCCTCCTGCCCAACAAGACCGTCGCGCAGAACGTGGCGTTCGCGCAGGAGGTCATCGGCAAGCCGCGCGGCGAGATCCGCAAGGCCGTCCCGCAGGTCCTCGACCTGGTCGGGCTCGGCGGCAAGGAGGACCGGATGCCGGGCGAACTGTCCGGCGGCGAGCAGCAGCGGGTGGCCATCGCCCGCGCGTTCGTCAACCGGCCGATGCTGCTGATCGCCGACGAGCCGACCGGAAACCTGGACCCCCAGACCTCCGTCGGCATCATGAAGCTGCTGGACCGGATCAACCGCACCGGCACCACCGTGGTCATGGCGACCCACGACCAGAACATCGTCGACCAGATGCGCAAGCGCGTCATCGAGCTCGAAAAGGGTCGTCTCGTACGTGACCAGGCGCGCGGCGTCTACGGCTACCAGCACTGAGCAGAGCAGCAAGGAAAGGCTGAACGCACGCGATGCGCGCCCAGTTCGTACTGTCGGAGATCGGTGTCGGTCTCCGTCGCAATCTCACGATGACCTTCGCCGTCATCGTCTCCGTGGCCCTGTCGCTCGCGCTCTTCGGCGGCGCGCTGCTCATGCGTGAGCAGGTCAGCGTGATGAAGGACTTCTGGTACGACAAGGTCAACGTCTCGATCTTCCTCTGCAACAAGAACGACGCGGAGACCGCCGACACCTGCGCCAAGGGGGCGGTCACCGCCCAGCAGAAGCAGGAGATCGAGGGCGACCTCAAGAAGCTCGACATCGTGGAGTCCGTCCACTACGAGACGGCCGACCAGGCGTACAAGCACTACCGGGACCAGTACGGCGACACCGCCATCGCCAGCATCATCACGCCCGACCAGATGCAGGAGTCGTTCCGGGTCAAGCTGAAGGACCCGGAGAAGTACAAGGTGGTCGCGACGGCGTTCGCCGGGCGGGCCGGCGTGCACTCCGTGCAGGACCAGCGCGGCATCCTGGAGAACCTCTTCAACATGATGAAGGGCATGAACGTCGCCGCCCTGTTCATCATGGCGCTGATGCTGGTCATCGCGCTGATGCTGATCGTCAACACCGTGCGGGTGTCGGCGTTCAGCAGGCGCCGGGAGACGGGCATCATGCGGCTGGTCGGCGCGTCCAGCTTCTACATCCAGATGCCGTTCATCATGGAGGCCGCCTTCGCGGGGCTGCTGGGCGGTGTGCTGGCCTGCGGCATGCTGCTGGTGGGCCGGTACTTCCTGATCGACGGCGGACTGCGGCTCGCCGAGAGCATGCCGCTGGTCAACTTCATCGGCTGGGACGCGGTGATAGCGGTGCTCCCGCTGGTCCTGGTCATCGGCCTGCTGATGCCCTCGCTGGCCGCCGCGGTCGCCCTGCGCAAGTACCTCAAGGTGTGAGAAGCGCCCCCCGGCGCCGTGCGGTCAACGACCGTACGGCGCCTTTCGCTTGTCCTAGAGTGGGCGACATGCCGGGCCCCGAGTTCTGTATCCGGCCCCGCGGCGCCGTCCGCCGCGGGGCGGCCCTGACATTCGTCTTCGTCACCGTCCTCACCGGCGCCGTCGCCACCGACTCGCTGCCCCGCGACGAGCGGAGCGCGCCCGTGCGGCGCCTGGCGCGCACCGTGCCGGCCACCGTCGACCGCGACGAGGTCGCCCGGGCTGCGGCCGCGGCCGTGGCGGACGGCAAGTCCGGTACCAAGGCGGCCGAGGAGGTCGTCAGCCGCAGTGGTGACCGGTGGGGCGCGGTGTACGCGCGGGACGAGTTCGAGGAGTTCGAGCAGGCCCTGGACGGCCGGTACACCGGCGTGGGCCTGTCGGCCCGCCGCGACTCCGCCGGCCGGATCGAGATCGCCCGCGTCCTCCCCGGAGGTCCCGCCGACCGGGCGGGGCTGCGGCCCGGCGACCGGCTGCACGCCGTCGACGGCCGCCCGGTCCGCGGGCGTTCCGTCTCCGAGGTCGTCGCGCTGCTGCGCGGCGACGGCGAGGGAGGCGGCGGCACGGGCGCGCCGGCCGGCTCCCGGGTCGTCCTGGACGTGCGGCGCGGCGGGCACGGCTGGACCGGGACGCTGTGCCGGGCCCGGCTGACCACCGAGGACGTCACCGTCGAGCGGCTGGACGCGGAAGCCGTCAGGATCAGGGTCGCGGCGTTCACCAAGGGCTCCGGCGAGCGGGTGCGCGACGCGGTGCGCCGCGCCCCCGAGGGCGCCGGCGTCCTGCTGGACCTGCGGGGCAACAGCGGCGGCCTGGTCACCGAGGCGGTCGCGGCGGCCTCCGCCTTCCTGGACGGCGGCCTGGTCGCCACGTACGACGTGCACGGCGAGGAGAAGGCCCTGTACGCCGAGCCGGGCGGCGACACCGACAGGCCCCTGGTCGCGCTCCTGGACGGGGGCACCATGAGCGCCGCCGAGCTGCTCGCCGGGGCGCTGAAGGACCGCGGCCGGGCCGTGACGGTGGGCGCGCGCACCTTCGGCAAGGGTTCGGTGCAGATGCCGAGCCGGCTGCCCGGCGGCTCGGTCGCCGAGCTGACCGTCGGCCACTACCGCACCCCGGCCGGGCACACCGTGGACGGGCGCGGCATCACCCCGGACCTGGCCGCGGGCGAGGAGGCCGAGAAGCGGGCCCGGACGGTATTGAGTGGCCTCGGGGACGGTTCGTAGTGCGAAAATGGCCGCACTATGGCTAAGGAAAAGAACACCGGGCGCAAGCTGATCGCGCAGAACAAGAAGGCGCGGCACGACTACGCCATCATCGACACGTACGAGTGCGGTCTGGTGCTGACCGGCACCGAGGTGAAGTCGCTGCGTCAGGGGCGGGCCTCGCTGGTGGACGGGTTCGTGCAGATCGACGGCCACGAGGCGTGGCTGCACAACGTGCACGTACCGGAGTACGCCCAGGGGACCTGGACCAACCACAGCGCCCGGCGCAAGCGGAAGCTGCTGATGCACCGGGTCGAGATCGACAAGCTGGAGGCCAAGTCCCAGGAGACCGGTCACACGATCGTGCCCCTGTCGCTGTACTTCAAGGACGGCCGGGCCAAGGTCGAGATCGCGCTGGCGAAGGGCAAGAAGGAGTACGACAAGCGGCAGACGCTGCGGGAGAAGCAGGACCGCCGCGAGGCGGAGCGGGTGGTCTCGGCGGTCAAGCGCCGCGAGCGGGCGTAGGACGCGCCGTCGGCGGCGGAATGCGCTGGCCTCGTCGGGCGTCGGTCACGTACGATGGCACCTGCCCCCCACGGCGGGGGCGCGCCCCGCGAGGGGCGGCTTTGAAAAATCAACATGGGGATGATCGGTTTCGACAGCGGATGTCGAAGCAGGGGAAGCGTGTCGAGGAAGCGGCAATGATCTCGTAAACCATATGTCGCAAAAAATAATCGCCAACACCAAGCGCGATTCCTTCGCCCTCGCTGCCTAAGTAGCGAGCTTGCGAAGTGTCAGCCCGGGGCTGTTCCCGACCCGGATCCTGGCATCAGCTAGGGAACTAAACCTCTAGGCCCGGTCACGGGGTCGAGAGGGAAATCAAACAGTGACTGAGCCCGTCGGAGACTTGTCCGCGTGATCTCCGGGGCCGAGAAAATCGCAGCGGACTGCACACGGAGAAGCCCTGTTTCCGCACCGTTGGACGCGGGTTCGATTCCCGCCATCTCCACCAGCGGAGTTCCTGGGGGCCCGTCCCCCAGACCCGTCATCCCATGTGAGGCGGAGGCCCGGTTGTCGATCACGACAGCCGGGCCTTCGTCGTGTCCCCGGCCGTACGCCCGGCCGTCGTGACCGCCGCCAGGCAGAGGGCCACCGCGGCGGCGGTGACCGGTACGGCGTAACCCGCGCCGGCGCTCAGGTGCTCCACCGTCCAGCCGCCGCTCGCCGCCCCCGCCGCGATGCCGCCCAGCAGGGCGGTGACCGCGAGCGTCATGCCCTCGTTCAGCCGGCCGTCCGGCGTCAGGCGCTGCACCAGCGTCATGCCCGTCACCATGGTCGGCGCCGTCGCCATGCCGGCCACTAGCAGGGCGCCGGCCAGCGGGAGCGGCGAGCCGGTGCCGGTCGCGGCGAGCAGCGGCAGGGCCATCAGGGCGGTCATCGCGGCCAGGCAGGTCCGCAGCCGCGCGGTGCGCCCGGTCCGCCCGTACACCAGGCCGGCCACGCACGAGCCCGCGGCCTGGAGGGCCAGCACCGCGCCGGCCGCCGGGCCGTCCACGAACGCGAGCGTGACGACCTCCATCGACCCGAAGACCGCTCCGGTGGCCAGGAAGACCGCCAGCAGGGCGGGCATGCCGGGGGAGCGCAGGGGGGCGCGCGCCCCCCGGCCGGCGCGGGGCCGGACGGGCGGCTCGGTGGCGCGCTGCGCCGCGAAGAGCAGGACGCCGGTCAGCAGCAAGGCCGCGCCCACCAGGGTCCCCGCCTGCGGGAACAGCGCCGCGCACAGGAACGCGGCGAGCACCGGCCCCAGCATGAAGCACAACTCGTCGGCGGCCTGCTCGAAGGCGTTGGCCGTGTGCACGGCGGCGGGGTCGTCGCGGTACAGATGGGCCCAGCGGGCCCGGGACATGCCGCCGGTGTTGGGCGTGGTCGCGGTGGCCGCGTAGGCGGCGAACAGCGTCCAGGCGGGCGCCTGGTGCCGCACGCACAGCAGCAGGGCGAGGGAGCCGAGCACGGCCACCGCGGTGGCGGGCACGGCGACCCTGGCCTGGCCGTACCGGTCGACCAGCCGCGCGGTGAAGGGGGCGACCAGGGCGGTGGCGGCGAGCCCGGTGGCGGTGACGGCGCCGGCGAGGGCGTAGGAGCCGTACGCACCGGCGATCATGATGACCGCGCTCACGCTGAACATCCCCATGGGGAGCCGGGCGATCAGATTGCCGGCGGTGAAGGCACGGGCGCCGGGCGCCTCGAACAGCCGGAGGTACGGGTCGCGGTGCGGCGGACGTGACCGGCGCGGCGGGCCGGACCGGTGGGGCGGGCCGGGCTCCGGGTGGCGTGGGACCAGGACCAGGGTGTCGGGGGTCAGCCCCAGCAGGGGGGCCTTCGTCGGGTGCGGCATGCCCCCACCCTCCCGGCGGGACGCGGCGGCCGTCCAACACCTGCCGGAAGCCGATTGACGCACTCCCGTTGTAAGTTCGTCGGATGCTTCGTGACTCCGACCCCCGGTTGCTGCGCGCCTTCGTGGCCGTCGCCGAGGAACTGCACTTCACCCGGGCCGCCGCCCGGCTCTACCTCGCCCAGCAGGCGCTGAGCCGGGACATCCGCCGCCTGGAGCGGGAGTTGGGCGCGGAGCTGTTCGTGCGCACCACCCGGCAGGTCGCCCTGACGGCGGACGGGGAGCGCCTGCTGCCGTACGCGCGGCGGGTACTGGCCGCGCACGACGAGCTGAGAGCGGCCTTCGCGGCCGGGGGGCGGCCTCTGCTGGTGGACGTCGGCGCGCCGGTCGGCACCGGGCACCTGGTGCTGGAGGAGACCCGCCGGGCGGCCCCGGAGCTGGAGTTCGTCGCCCGCTACGTCAGCGGCCTGACAGGCGCCGCTGCCGACATCCTGGCGGGCCGGCTGGACGTCTCCTTCGGCCGGGTCGCCGGACTCGCCCCCGCCGTCCGCGCCGGACTGGCCCACCAGCCGGTGCGCCACGAACGGATGGCGGTCCTGCTCCGCGACGACCACCCGCTCGCCGCGCTGTCCGAGATCCCGCTGGGCGCCCTGCGGGGGGAGACCCTGTACGCCGGCGCGGGCAACGCGGCCACCGCGGAATGGACCGACCTGGCGGCCCGGCTCTTCGCCGGCCGGGGCATCGCCATGGCCGCCCCGTTCCCCGAGATCGCGGGTGTGGACGAGTTCGTCCGGGTGGTGCGGAAGCAGGGCTGGTCGGTGCTGGCGAGCACGGAGTTCATCGCGGTCCCGGGCATGGTCGTCCGGCCACTGACCGGGCCGGTCCCCCTGTCACCCGTGTCGATGGTGTGGCGGCGGGGGCTGCGGCACCCGGGTGTGGCGGCGCTGCGGGACGCGGCGGGGCGGCTGAGCGCGGCGGACGGAGGGGCGTGGCTGGCGGTCCCGCCGGGGAGCTGGCTGCCCGAGGCGGACCATCAATCGATGTGTCGACAGATGCCGTTGATCGCCGAATGATCGCGGTTGCCACCGCAGCATCACAGGGTGTCCACAATTGCCCCACCCTCACCTCAGGGGAAATTTGATCTTTCTTTGCCTTCTCATGGGCAACCGTGGCGGTTCTCACATTCCTCAGCTCAAGTAAGCCTCAAGCGTCGGAAGTTTGTCCCGTTGCCCCGTCTTTTGCCCCTGGTTAGTTTTCGATCAAGATGCGTGAGGCGCATCACAGAACCCGCATGAAGTGCGGACTTTCGAGGGGTAAAGTGAAGAAATTCAGACATGCGTCCCGGCCCGGGAGGGCAGGGCGTGTCCGGCCGGCCGGCAGGGCCGGTATGCGCGAGATATCCGGCGGCCTCGCCGTCGTCCTCGCGATGTCGGTGCTCTACGGCACGGAGTCGGCGCTCGCCGCCACACCGTCCGTGAAGCCGGCGGCCGGCAAGCCGGCCGCCGCACCCGCGACCACCGCGGCGGACATCGCGTCCGCCCGGGTCGCCGCGCGGCTCTCGGGCAAGCGGGTCGAGGCGCTCTCCGAGCGCACCGAGACCTCGACGACCTGGGCCAACAAGGACGGCAGCCTGACCACCGAGCTGGCCGCCGGGCCGGTCCGCTTCAAGCGGGGCGGGACATGGGTCCCGGTCGACGTCAACCTCCAGGCGGACGCCGACGGTTCGGTCCGGCCCAAGGCCCACCCGCGGGGGCTGCGGCTGGCGGGCGGCACCGGCAAGCGGGCCGCGTCGCTGCGCAGCGCGCAGCAGTCCCCGGCCACCGACCTGGTGACGCTCGGCTCCGGCGACGAGCAGATCACCCTCCAGTGGAAGGGTGGCCTGCCGGCTCCCCGGCTGGACGGCACCCGCGCGGTGTACCCCGAGGCGGTGCCCGGGGCCGATGTGGTGGTCGAGGCCACGCGTACCGGCTTCGAGCAGTTCGTCGAGATCAAGAAGCGCCCGGCCACCGGGGGCTACTCGTACACCCTCCCGCTGCGGACCAAGGGCCTGAAGGTCAGCCGGCTGGCGGACGGCAGCCTGCTCTTCACCGACAAGAAGAGCAAGAAGCGGGCCGTCATGCCCGCTCCGGTGATGTGGGACGCCTCCGTCGACAAGGTGTCCGGCGAGCACACCCGCCGCGCCGGGGTCGGGCTGAAGGCCGTCCCGACCAAGGACGGTGTGGACCTCGTCATCACCCCGGACGCGAAGTTCCTGGCCGACCCCGCCACCACGTACCCGGTCACGGTGGACCCCTCCACCTCGGCGCTGTCCAATGTCTTCGACACCTACGTCCAGCAGGGCGAGAGCGTCGACTGGTCGGCCGACACCGAGCTGGACCTGGGCAACCCCGGTACCAAGAACGCGGACGGCACGGCCCGCACGGCGCGCTCGTTCATCTCCTGGGACACCACGCCGATCCAGGACGCGCTGATCTCCAGCGCCAAGCTGAGCCTGTACGACTTCCACTCCGGCAACACCGACTGCAAGGCCCACCCGTGGGAGGTGTGGTCCACGGGGGCCGCCTCGACCTCCTCGCGCTGGACCTCGCAGCCGGCCTGGACGGCGAAGAAGGCCACCTCCACCGAGACCAAGGGCAACCCGGGCTGCGCCGAGGCCCCGGACGGCTGGATCAACGCCGACGTCACCGCCCTGGCCCAGGAGTGGGCCTCGGCGAAGACGGCCCGCGGCCACATGGGCCTGCGCGCCACCGACGAGGCGGTCACCGCCCAGTGGAAGAGGGTCAACTCCGCCAACGCGGCGGCCAACCCGCCCAAGCTGGTGGTGAACTACAACTTCCGTCCGCGTACCGGCACCAAGCAGGAGGCCGGGCAGCCGTACTTCTCCTACGGCGGCACGTACGTGGTCAACTCGGCCACGCCCACGCTGCGCGACACCTTCGTCGACGGTGACGGCGACCAGGTCGTCGGCACCTTCCAGCTCTACGACAACGCCACCAACACCCAGCTCGGCGACGTCCTGGTGTCCAAGCGCGTACCGTCGGGCCAGCCCGCCGCCGTGACGGTCCCGGCCGGTCTGCTGACCAACGGCAAGACGTACAAGTTCCGCACGTCTCCCTACGACGGCACCCACTACAACCTCGGCTGGTCGGCGTGGAAGACCTTCACGGTCGACGCCACCGCCCCCTCCGCCCCGGCGAAGATCGCCTCCACCGACTACCCGTCGGGCGCCTGGGTCAAGGGCGCCGGCCAGGCCGGCACCTTCACCGTCACCCCGCCCGCCGCCGACCACAACTGGCTGGAGTGGTCCCTGGACGGTGTCTCCTGGACCAAGGTCCACACCGGTGGCGCGGCCGGCGACAAGGCCATCTCGGTCACCCCGCCGAAGGACGGCACCCACACCCTCCAGGTGCGCTCGGTCGACAGGGCCGACAACAGGTCCGAGGCGCTGAGCCACACCTTCCACGCCGGGCCCGGCGGCTTCCTCCAGCCGGCCCAGGGCGAGCGCACCGCGCGCCGCCTGCCGCTCGCCGTCGACGTGGACGCCGCCAAGTACAACGCGGTGTCGTTCTCCTGGCGCCGCTCCGAGGCCGACCCGTGGGTGCGGATCCCCGCCGCCGATGTCACCAGCGGCGGCACCGCGCTGGCGGCCTGGCCGGTGCCCCTGACCAACGGCAGGAACGCGCCGCTGGTGTGGAACACCACCAACACCGTCAACCCCGACGGCACGGTGCAGCTCAAGGCCGACTTCACAGGCCCCAGCAGCGCCGCCGGCAGCACGCAGCCGCTCACCGTCGTCGTCGACCGCAACGGGTCCGGCGCCGCCACGCAGGAGATCGGCCCCGGCTCGGTCAACCTGCTCACCGGTGACTACGGGCTCTCCTCGGCCGACGCCTCCTACTTCGGGATGTCCGTCAGCCGTACCGCGTCCTCCCGTACGCCCAACGCCCAGGAGGAGGGCCAGGCCCCGATCTTCGGCAAGGAGTGGACCAGCGGCACCGTCGCCGAGACCACGGGCTCGGACTACGTCCAGATCCTGAAGGTCTCCGACACCGCGCTGTCGGTCGTGCAGGAGGACCGCAAGACGGTCGCCTTCACCGCCAACGCGGCCAGGACCGGCTGGATCCCGGAGCCGGGCGCCGAGGAGCTGACGCTGAAGGGCTCCTTCGCGGGCACCTTCACCCTCACCGACACCGAGGGCACCGAGACCCTCTTCGCCAAGCCCGACCCGGCCGCGACCACCTGGGTCGTCGACCAGTCCAAGCTCAACGGCCTGACCTCCAGCACCACCGACGTCGTCTCCGAGACGGTGACCGTGGGCGGCAAGGTCGTGGCCCGTCCCAAGCGGATCGTGGCGCCCACCTCCGCGGCGACCGCCGCGACGTGCGCCGCCACACCCGCCACGCGCGGCTGCCGCTCCCTGGAGTTCGTCTACGCGACCGCCACCACCGCCACCGCCACCGCCCTCGGTGACTTCAGCGGCCAGGTGAAGGAGGTCCGCCTGTGGTCCACCGAGCCCGGTGCCACCGCCGCGACCGCCAGGGCCGTGCAGACCTACGCCTACGACGGCACCGGCCGTCTGCGCCAGGCGTGGAACCCGCAGATCGCCCCGGCGCTGAAGACCGAGTACGCCTACGACAGCACCGGCCGGGTCACCCAGCTCACCCCGCCCGGCCAGCTCCCGTGGACCTTCACCTACGGCAAGGCCGGCAACGCCGACACCGCCGGTGAGGGCATGCTGCTCAAGGTCTCCCGCTCGGCCCTGCAGCAGGGCACGGCCGACGTCGTCGCCGGCAGCAACACCACCGGCGTCGTCTACGACGTGCCGCTCACCGGTACCGCCGCCCCGTACCGCATGGGTGCCGCGGACGTGAAGGCGTGGGGCCAGACGGACGCCCCCACCGACGCCACCGCGGTCTTCCCCGGTGACGCCGTGCCCCCCTCCCACTCCGGATCCGCGCTCGGCGCCGCCGACTACAAGCGCGCCGACGTCCACTACCTGGGCGTCTCCGGTCGCGAGGTCAACGCGGCCGAGCCGGGCGGGCACATCACCACCCAGGAGTTCGACCGCTTCGGCAACACCGTCCGCACGCTGACCGCCGGCAACCGCGAGGTCGCCCTGGGCACCGCGCCGGACGCCGTGCAGACCCTGCGTGACCTGGGCATCGAGTCCCTCTCGACCGCCGAGCGCGCCGAGGAGCTGTCCACCGTCTCCTTCTTCAGCGCCGACGGCGCGCGCGAGGTGGAGGGCTTCGGCCCGCTGCACCGCGTGGAGCTCACCGAGGACTTCAAGGACGGCACCACCGTCCTGGTCGCCGCCGGTTCCTCCGTCCCGGGCCGCGAGTGGACCGTCACCGAGTACGACGAGGGCCGTCCGACCGACGGCACCGCGGTCGTCAAGGACCAGGTGACCATCGCGGTCACCGGCGTCCGGGTGCGCGGCTACGACTCGGTCATGGGCGAGAAGCGCGTCAACGAGACCCAGTACGACTGGGCCAAGGGCCTGCCCAAGCTGGCCATCCAGGACTCCGGCGGCCTGAACCTGACCACGGGCACCGCCTACGACGCCCAGGGCCGGGTCACCGACCAGAACCTCCCCGGCAGCACCGGCAACGACGCCGCCACGCGGGTCACCGTCTACTGGTCGGCGACCGGCACCGGCTGGTGCGAGGGCCGTCCCGAGTGGGCGGACGCGGTCTGCTGGACCGGCCCGGCCGGTGACATCACCGGTGGCGGCTCGCAGCCGGTGAAGCTGCCCGACACCATCCACGAGTACGGCTTCCACGGTCAGCCGACCAAGCGGACCGAGACCGCCAACGGCGCCACCCGCACCACGACCACCACGTACGACAACGCCGGACGCGTGGTCAAGAGCACCGTGACCGGTCCCGGCCAGGCCGTGCCCGAGTCCACCGTCGAGTACGACCCGGCCACCGGCCTGGTCGCGAAGAACAGCTCGACGACGGGCGGCACGATCACCAAGGCGTACGACAGGCTCGGCCGCCTCATCTCCTACACCGACGCCGACGGAGGTGTGACCAAGCGCGAGTACGACCTCCTGGACCGTTCCGCCAAGGTCTCCGACTCCGTGCCGTCCTCCGTCACCTACACCTACGACAGCGCGGCCGAGCCCCGTGGCCTGCCGGTCGCCACCACCGACTCGGTGGCCGGCACCTTCTCGGTCACCTACGACGCCGACGGCGGCGTACGGACCGAGAAGCTCCCCGGTGGCTACACCCTCACCCAGGACGTGGACACCGCGGGCGCCGTGGTGGGCCGGGTCTACAAGCGCGACAGCGACGGCACCAGCGTCATGTCCGACACGGTGTCGAAGTCGGTCCACGACCAGGTCGTGAAGCACTCGGGCTGGTCCGACCAGACCTACCAGTACGACCGCGCCGGCCGCCTGGTCACCGTGAACGACAGCAGTGAGAACGTGTGCACGCGCCGCGCGTACGGGTTCGACAAGCGCTCCAACCGCACGTCGCTGACCACCGCGACGGGCTCGGCGAGCGGTGACTGCCCGACCAGTGGGGGCACCACCACGACCCACACGTACGACAGCGCCGACCGCCTGGTCGACGCCGGGTACACCTACGACGCCTTCGGCCGCACCACGGCCCTGCCGGGCAGCACGGTCGGCTACTACGCCAACGACCGCGCCCACCAGCTCACCTCCGGCGCCGAGCGCCAGACCTGGCAGCTCGACTCGGCCATGCGCTTCCGCTCGTGGAAGACGGAGACCAACAACGGAGGCACCTGGACGCAGACCGGGTCCAAGCTCAACCACTACGACGGCGACGGCGACAGCCCCCGCTGGATCGTGGAGGACACCACCACCGGCGCGCTGACCCGCAACGTGGTCGGTGTCGGCGGCGACCTGGGCGCCACCACCGGCAAGACCGGTGAGACGGCCCTGCAGCTCACCAACATCCACGGTGACGTGGCCCTCCGGCTCCCGCTGGACCAGGCCGAGGCCCCGCAGGTGCTCGACAGCGACGAGTACGGCAACGCCCGGGCCGGCCGCTCGGCCGAGCGCTACGACTGGCTCGGCGCCAAGCTGCGCTCCTCGGAGACGGTGACCGGGCTGACCCTGATGGGTGCCCGTCTGTACAACACCGCCACTGGGCGCTTCCTGAGCACCGACCCGGTCTACGGTGGCAACGACAACGCGTACACCTACCCGGCCGACCCGGTGAACGCGTACGACCTCGACGGTCACAAGAAGAAGAAGAAGCCGAGGTCCTGCGGCTTCTGGTGCAGCGTGCTGGTGAACGGCGTGCAGGGCCTCGCGGCCGTGGCCTGTGCCGCGCTCTCCGGCGTCGGCGCCTTCATCTGCGGCGCCGTGGTCGGTGCCATCGGCGGCCTCGCCCGGTACGCCTACCAGTGCTGGGACCGGTGCTTCACCGCTCGCGGAGCCGTCAAGGCGGCCCTCGTCGGTGCGGGACTGTCGGCCTTCGGGTCGGGCGTCACCAAGGCCCTGCTGAAGATCGGCGGAAAGGTCTTCCGGGGTTACGGGGACCGGGCCTCCATCAAGGCATGGGACAAGTTCGCCAAGGCACTGAGATAGTGCCGGGCCGGCCCGTCGCACGAGCGGCGGGCCGGCATCCCGTCCCCGGGCGGGGCCTTCGACGGTCCCGCCCGGGGACCTCACGTTCCCGAGAGAGAGGTGTTCGCCGTGACGAAGCGCGGTACCGCCCTGGCGGTATGGCTGGGCGGGCTGCGCGCCGCCCTGGTCCTGGCGGTGGCCGTCGGAGTTCCGGGCGGCGCGGTCCTCGCGGCCGCCCTGGCGGCCGACCCGGACACCGGCGCGGGGGACGCCCTCGGCGCCTTCGGGCTCATCGCCGGCAGCGCGCTCGTGCTGATCCCGGTGCCGCTGGCCACGGCCCGGCTGGTGTCCGCCCGGCTCGCCGCCCGCCGGGCGGGCCGGCCCATGGAGCCCGGCATGGCCGACGGCCGGCAGTCCTTCGAGGAGACCGGGACCAACCCGTACGGTCTGACCCCCGGGGATCTCGCCGACCGGTTCACCGCCGGCCTGAGGGAACGGGCGAAGCTCGCCGGCGGCCCGCACACCTACAGCTGCCTCGGCCGGGCGGACGTGGTCGTCCTGGTCGAGGCCGACTTCACCATGCGGGAACGGGACTTCACCGTCCGGATCACCGCGACGCCCAGGAACCGGTGGCGCGCCAGGATCAACGGCGTCGACACCTGGGAGGTGCTGCAGGCCGTGCGGTCCCGGGTCGAGGAGGTCCTCGCCCGGCAGGCGGGACAGCGGCTGTCCTGAGCGGCGGCCGTGCCCACCGCCCGGCCGCTCCCCTCACCCGCTGGTCCACCCGGGTGTGAGAGCAAGGTTTCAGCCCGGTCACCTCACATGACCGGGCTGAAACGCGACCTTCCTAGCGTGGGGGCCGACGAGGTTGACGGACCCTGACAGCAGCGGAGGTACGCCATGCGCGGCCGGTGGATCGAGCGGTGGGACCCGGAGAACGAGACCTTCTGGCGGGAGACGGGGGAGCGGATCGCCCGGCGCAACCTGCTCTTCTCGGTGCTCTCCGAGCACATCGGGTTCTCCATCTGGACCCTGTGGTCGGTGATGGTTCTGTTCATGGGGCCCGAGTACGGCATCGACCCGGCCGGGAAATTCGCCCTGATCGCCGTCGCCACGCTGGTCGGCGCGGTGATCCGGGTGCCGTACACCTTCGCCGTCGCCCGGTTCGGCGGCCGCAACTGGACCGTCCTGAGCGCGATGGCGCTGCTGGTGCCGACCGGTGCGGCGTACGCGGTGATGGAGCCGGGCACGTCGTACTCGACCTTCCTGCTGGTCGCCGCGCTCACCGGCGTCGGCGGCGGCAACTTCGCCTCGTCCATGACCAACATCAACGCCTTCTTCCCGCTCCACAAGAAGGGCTGGGCGCTCGGCCTCAACGCGGGCGGCGGCAACATCGGCGTGCCCGTGGTGCAGCTCGTCGGGCTGCTGGTCATCGGTACCGCCGGTGCCGCCCACCCCAGGATCGTGCTCGGCGTGTACATCCCGCTGATCGTCCTCGCCGCCGTCTGCGCGGCGCTGTTCATGGACAACCTGGCGCCGGTCAGGAACGACACCGGCGCCGCCAAGGAGGCCGTGCGGGACGCGCACACCTGGATCATGGCCTGCCTCTACATCGGGACCTTCGGTTCGTTCATCGGCTACAGCTTCGCCTTCGGCCTCGTCCTGCAGACCCAGTTCGGCCGCACCCCGCTCCAGGCCGCCTCGCTCACCTTCATCGGACCGTTGCTCGGCTCCCTGATCCGGCCCGTCGGCGGATCGCTCGCCGACCGGTACGGCGGGGCCCGGATCACCCTGTGGAACTTCGCCGCCATGGCCGCGGCGACGAGCGTCGTCGTCTACGCCTCGGTCACCGAGTCGCTCGCCGTCTTCCTCGTCGGCTTCACCTCCCTGTTCGTCCTGAGCGGGCTGGGCAACGGCTCCACCTACAAGATGATCCCGGCCATCTTCCGCAGCAAGGCGTACGCCTCCGGTCTGGAGGGCGAGGCGGCCGAGGCGTACGGACGGCGGCTCTCGGGCGCCGCGATGGGGCTGATCGGCGCGGTCGGCGCGGTCGGCGGCCTGGGCATCAACCTGGCCTTCCGCCAGTCCTTCCAGACGGCCGGCACCGGCACCGCCGCCTTCGTCGCCTTCCTCGTCTACTACGCGGTGTGCCTGACCGTGACCCGGGCGGTATACCTTCGCCGGCCGGCCGGGGTGCCCGCGACGCGGCAGCTCAGCTACTCCGAGGTGTGACCGGGCGTGGTACGTAACGGGGGGGAAATACCGGCGAACCCGTACCGTCACGGATCCTTGTCAGTCTCTGATGTCATGCACCAGCAACAGCACGGCCCCCTCGCGGGCTTCACGGTCGGCGTCACCGCGGCCCGCCGCGCCGACGAGCTGGGCGCGCTGCTGCAGCGCCGTGGCGCGGCGGTGTTGCACGCCCCGGCCCTGCGCATCGTGCCGCTCGCCGACGACGCGGAACTCCTCGCCGCCACCAAGGACCTGATCGGCCACGCCCCGGACATCGTCGTCGCCACCACGGCGATCGGCTTCCGGGGCTGGCTGGAGGCGGCCGACGGCTGGGGGTACGGGGAGGACCTGCTCACCTGCCTGCGCGGCACCCAGGTCCTCGCCCGGGGCCCCAAGGTCAAGGGCGCGGTACGGGCCGCCGGGCTGACCGAGGAGTGGTCGCCCGCCATGGACTCCATGGCCGAGGTACTGGACCGGCTCCTGGAGCAGGGCGTCACCGGACGCCGTATCGCCCTCCAGCTCCACGGCGAGCCGCTGCCCGGCTTCATCGAGGCGCTGCGCGAGGGCGGCGCCGACGTCGTCGGCGTACCGGTCTACCGGTGGATGCCGCCCGAGGACCTGGCGCCGCTGGACCGGCTCCTGGACGCGGCGCTCGCCCGCTCCCTGGACGCCGTCACCTTCACCAGCGCGCCCGCCGCCGCCTCGCTGCTCGCCCGCGCCGAGGACCGGGGGCTGCTGCCCGAACTGCTCGGCGCGCTGCGCCACGACGTACTCGCCGCCTGCGTCGGGCCGGTCACCGCGCTGCCGCTCCAGGCGCACGGCATCGACACCGTCCAGCCCGCCCGGTTCCGGCTGGGGCCCCTGGTGCAACTGCTCTGCCAGGAGCTGCCCGGCCGGTCGCGGACCCTGCCGGTGGCCGGACGCCGGGTGGAGATCCGGGGCCACGCGGTCCTGGTCGACGGCGAGCTGCGCCCCGTCCCGCCGGCCGGCATGTCGCTGCTGCACGCCCTGGCCCGCCGCCCCGGCTGGGTCGTCTCCCGCGCCGACCTGCTGCGCGCCCTGCCGGGCGCGGGCCGTGACGAGCACGCGGTGGAGACCGCGATGGCCCGCCTGCGCTCGGCCCTGGGCGCGCCCAAGCTGATCCAGACGGTGGTCAAACGCGGTTACCGCCTCGCCCTGGACCCGGCGGCCGACGCCAAGTACGCCGACGGGTAGGCCCCGGCGGCCCGGGCGGCGGCCCGGGCGGCGGCCCCGCGGCGCCCGGTGCGCCGGCGCCGCTCGTGCGCCGGGGTCCCGGAGCGGTTCCCGCCGGGCCGGGACGGGCGGGGTTCCCGGGACGGGGCGGTACGGGCACTCTGGACCCATGGCGGCGGCCGGCAGGGGCGAGGACTCGTACGAGTGGCGGTGCGGGTTCGACTCCGGACGTCCGTGCCTGGACCTGATGGCGCACCGTCCCGTCGACACCCGGTGGCTGGCCCAGTGGCTCCCGGCGGCCGGGCTCGTCCCGCCCGGCGCGCGGCTCGGCGCCCCGCCGGACGCCCACTGGGCGAAACGGTTCACCGGACTCGCCGACGACATCGGCGCGTTGGTGCGGGGCGAACTGGACGGCCGTGGCCGGTACGACCCGGCCGCGCTCGCCCGGCTCAACGCGCTCGCCGCCGCCGCGCCCCCCGCGCCCCGCGCCGTGCCCGGGGCCGAGGGACGTCTCGTACGGTCCCTGTGCCACCCGCCCGACTGCGCCGCCCTGCTGGCCGCCGTCGCCCGCGACACCGTGGAGCTGCTGACCGACCCGGCCGCCCGGACCCGGCTGCGCGAGTGCCAGGGCGACGCCTGCGACCGTGTGTTCCTCGACACATCGCGGGGCCGGCGCCGCCGCTGGTGCTCCAGCGAGAGGTGCGGCAACCGGGAACGCGTGGCCCGCCACCGGGCCCGGTTTTCCCAGCGCGGGCCCAGGAACGAGGAGTTCTCCGAGGACCCCGGGAAAAAGATTCCGAGAAAATCCCGCGGGTGTTGAGTCGATCTCCCGGCCCTCCCCGTAGTGATGGGGGACAGCGAGTCAAAGCAGGCTCTCGACCGGGAGGTTCAGGTGCGCAAGGATGCCGCCGTGGCCGATGACCGTCGGGGGGTGCGTCGGGCCCGGCATCGCGCTGAGCCGTCCCGCGGCAACACCGTCGTCCCGGACGAGGAGTTGATGCGGGCCCTCTACCGGGAACACGCCGGTCCCCTGCTCGCCTACGTACTCCGCCTCGTCGCCGGCGACCGCCAGCGCGCCGAGGACGTCGTACAGGAGACGCTCATCCGTGCCTGGAAGAACGCCGGTCAGCTCAATCGGGCGACCGGCTCTGTCAGACCCTGGCTGGTGACGGTCGCCCGGCGCATCGTCATCGACGGCCACCGCAGCCGGCAGGCCCGGCCGCAGGAGGTCGATCCGTCGCCGCTCGAGGTCATGCCCGCGGAGGACGAGATCGACAAGGCGTTGTGGCTGATGACGCTCTCAGATGCGCTCGACGATTTGACCCCGGCCCATCGGGAAGTCTTGGTCGAGACCTATTTCAAGGGGCGTACGGTCAACGAGGCTGCCGAGACACTCGGCATACCCAGCGGGACCGTCCGGTCCCGGGTGTTCTACGCACTGCGTTCGATGAAGCTCGCTCTGGAGGAGAGGGGGATCTCGGCATGACGTCATCCGCATCGCACGGCAGCGAGTCGGTGCACGACGCCGTCGGCGCGTATGTGCTCGGCATCCTGGACGACGCCGAGGCCACCGCCTTCGAGGCGCACCTGGCCGGCTGCCACCTGTGCGCCGCGCACCTGGAGGAGTTCTCCGGGATGGAGCCGATGCTGGCCATGCTGGCCGAGGCGCCGGGCCCGGCCCAGCGGCCGGTCGTCCTGCCCATGCCCGAGCGGACCCCGCCCCGCCGTCCCGGTGGCGGCGCCGGCGATCCCGCCCCGATGCTGGACCGGCTGGTGGACGAGGTCGCCGCCAAGCGCGCCCAGCGCCGCCGCCGTACCCGCTTCCTGGTCGCGGCCGCCGCCGCGCTGATCATCGGCGGCCCGGCCGTCGCGGTCGTGGCCACCTCCGGCGGCGACGGCCGGAGCAACCAGGCGATCGAGCCGCACCCCACCAGCCCCGCCGAGGACGCCTTCTTCAACCACATGAAGGAGAAGACGTCGGCGACCGACGCGTCCACCCGGGTCCGGGCGACCGTCGGCGTGGAACCGAAGGCGTGGGGCACCCACGCGGTGCTGGAGCTGAAGAACGTCAAGGGCCCGCTCAAGTGCAATCTGATCGCCGTCTCCAAGACCGGGCAGAAGGAGGTCGTCACCTCCTGGGCCGTCCCCAAGTGGGGGTACGGCATCCCCGACAGCCCGAATGAGACCGCCAGGAACCCGCTGTACGTGCACGGCGGCGCCGCGATGGACCGCGACGACATCGACCACTTCGAGGTGCGCACCTTCGACGGGGAGCGTCTGGTGGAGGTCAAGGCCTGACACAACGGCTCCCCGTGGCGTACGCTCGACGGCTGCCCAAGCACGTCAGAAGGGGGCCTCGGTGGCCGCGCAGGAAGCCGTCGGTGTGGTCGATACGATCCGGGACCGAGAGATCGCTGTCGAGCAGGACCATCTGGACCAGGTGTACCGCCGCCTCGAGGAGAAGATCCACGAGGCGGAGTTCCTCATGAACGACGCCGCCCAGCGCGGCCAGGTCGGCACGCCCGGCGCCCTGGCGGAGCGGGACGCCCAGGTGTTCCGGGCCGGTATCCACCTCAACCGCCTCAACAACGAGTACGAGGACTTCCTCTTCGGCCGCATCGACCTGCTGCGCGGCAAGGACGGCAAGAAGGGCCCCGACGGCGCGTACACCTCGGTCGAACCGGCCGAGGACGCGGTGGGCCCGGACAGCACGGCCGAGATCGCCGAGACCCTGCACATCGGCCGCATGGGCGTCCTCGACTCCGACTACGCGCCGCTGGTCATCGACTGGCGCGCGCCGGCCGCCGCGCCCTTCTACCGGTCCACCCCGGTGGAGCCGGGCCGGGTGGTGCGCCGCCGGGTCATCCGTTCCAAGGGCCGCAGGGTCCTCGGCGTCGAGGACGACCTGATGCGCCCGGAGGTGACCGCCACGCTGGACGGCGCCGAGCTCCCGGTGATCGGCGACGGCGCGCTGATGGCCGCGCTCGGCCAGGCCCGGACCCACTCGATGCGCGACATCGTCTCCTCCATCCAGGCCGAGCAGGACCTGGTCATCAGGGCGCCCGCCGCCTCCGTGACGTACGTCGAGGGCGGCCCCGGCACCGGCAAGACCGCCGTGGCGCTGCACCGCGCCGCCTACCTGCTCTACCAGGACCGGCGCCGGTACGCGGGCGGCATCCTGATCGTCTCCCCCACCCCGCTGCTGGTGGCCTACACCGAGGGCGTCCTGCCCTCCCTGGGCGAGGAGGGCCAGGTGGCCATCCGCGCGGTCGGCAGCCTGGTGGACGGCGTGGAGGCCACGGCGTACGACGATCCGGCCGTGGCCCGCGTCAAGGGCTCCTCGCGGATGCTGAAGGTGCTGCGCAAGGCCGCCCGGGGCGCCCTGGAGCGGGGCGGCGCCCCCGACCGGCTGCGGGTGGTCGCCTTCGGCCGGCGCGTCGAGCTGGAGACGGACGAGCTGACCCGGATCCGCCACAACGCCCTGAGCGGCACCGCCCCGGTCAACCTGCTGCGCCCGCGGGCGCGCAAGCTGCTGCTGGACGCCCTGTACGCCAAGTCCGGCGCCGGCCGGCGCCACACGGACCCCGAGCTCGCCGCCGAGCTTCGCTCCTCCTTCGACGAGGACGTGTCCACCGAGGACAGCTTCCTCGCCTTCCTCGACGCCTGGTGGCCCGAGCTCACCCCGCGCGGGGTGCTGGAGGCCATGGCCGACGAGAAGCGGCTGGGCCGCTGGGCGCGCCGGGAGCTCAACCCGGGGGAGGTGCGCCGGCTGGCCCGCTCGCTGCGCCGCGAGGAGCTGTCCGTCCACGATGTGGCGCTGCTCGACGAGCTCCACACGCTCCTCGGCACCCCGGCCCGCCCCCGCAGGAAGCGGGAGCTGGACCCGCTGGACCAGCTGACCGGCCTGGAGGAGCTGATGCCGGTACGGGAGGAGTCGCAGCGCGAGCGCGCCGAGCGGCTCGCCCGGGAGCGCACCGAGTACGCCCACGTCATCGTGGACGAGGCGCAGGACCTCACGCCCATGCAGTGGCGGATGGTCGGGCGCCGGGGACGGCACGCCACCTGGACGGTGGTGGGCGACCCGGCCCAGTCGTCCTGGTCGGTGCCGGAGGAGGCGGCCGCGGCGCGCGACGAGGCGCTGGGCAGCAGGCCGCGCCGCCGCTTCGAGCTGACCGTGAACTACCGCAACCCGGCCGAGATCGCCGAGCTCGCCGCCAAGGTGCTGGCGCTGGCCATGCCGGGCATGCGGGCTCCGCGCGCGGTGCGCTCCACCGGCGTCGAACCCCGCTTCCGGGCGGTGGGCGACGGCGACCTGGCCGGAACGGTGCGGGAGGAGGCGCGGCGGCTGCTGGAGCACGTGGACGGCACGGTGGGTGTCGTCGTGGCGATGAACCGGCGGGAGCAGGCGGCGGGCTGGCTGGCCGACCTGGGCGACCGGGTGGTGGCCCTGGGCAGCCTGGAGGCGAAGGGCCTGGAGTACGACGCGACGGTGGTCGTCTCGCCGGCCGAGATCGCCGACGAGTCCCCGGCGGGCCTGCGGGTGCTCTACGTGGCGCTGACCCGGGCGACCCAGCAGCTCACCGTGGTGTCGGGGCGGCGCGACGAGCCGGACGGGAACGGGGTGCCGGACCTGCTCAGGGACTGAGCGGCCGAAGAGGGACCGCTTTCCCGGACGGTTTGTTAGCCTGGGTGGTGGCACCGGCTCGATCCAAGCCCCCGGGCCCAACCTTCGTCGCCGAGAGCGACCACTTGCCGCGAGGCGAGCATGGCGGGCCGGTGCCATCTCATACAGCTCATACACGTCCGCAGACGTACATACGGGTAGTCCAGCAGGTCCGTGCCGTTGTCCGATGGCACGGACCTGCTGGCGTCCGTGGCCCCGGCTTCCCCTCCGGCCGCCATCTCTCGTATGGTGGAAAATGCTTTCCGAAAACAAAAAGACCGCATTACCTGCTACTCGCTGGTAGGTGCGACCATCGGAGGGCCCCACCCGGTTCACCCACCGGCGTGGCGGTAGCAATGAAGCTAGGGAAAGCAGAGGAACTCGGCCATGGCAACGGCGCCCAGCGTCTCGTACTCGATGACGGTCCGGCTGGAGGTGCCCGCGAGCGGAACAGCGGTCTCCCAGCTCACCACGGCTGTGGAATCCTCCGGTGGCTCGGTCACCGGCCTCGATGTGACCGCTTCCGGCCACGAGAAGCTGCGGATCGACGTCACGATCGCCGCCACGTCCACCGCGCACGCCGACGAGATCGTCGAGAAGCTGCGCGGCATCGAGGGTGTCGTCCTGGGCAAGGTCTCCGACCGCACCTTCCTGATGCACCTCGGCGGCAAGATCGAGATGGCGTCCAAGCACCCCATCCGCAACCGTGACGACCTGTCCATGGTCTACACCCCGGGCGTGGCCCGGGTGTGCATGGCGATCGCCGAGAACCCCGAGGACGCCCGCCGCCTCACCATCAAGCGCAACTCCGTCGCAGTCGTGACGGACGGCTCCGCCGTGCTCGGCCTCGGCAACATCGGCCCCATGGCCGCGCTTCCGGTCATGGAGGGCAAGGCGGCCCTGTTCAAGCGGTTCGCCGGCATCGACGCCTGGCCGATCTGCCTGGACACCCAGGACACCGACGCCATCGTGGAGATCGTCAAGGCCATCGCCCCCGGCTTCGCCGGCATCAACCTGGAGGACATCTCCGCGCCCCGCTGCTTCGAGATCGAGGCCCGGCTGCGCGAGGCCCTGGACATCCCGGTCTTCCACGACGACCAGCACGGCACCGCGATCGTCGTGCTCGCCGCCCTCACCAACGCGCTGCGCGTGGTGGGCAAGGCCGTCGGGGACGTACGGGTGGTCATGTCGGGCGCCGGCGCGGCCGGTACCGCGATCCTCAAGCTGCTCATCGCGGCGGGCGTCAAGCACGCCGTGGTCGCCGACATCCACGGCGTCGTGCACGCGGGCCGTGCGGACCTGGTGGACGCCGCCCCCGAGTCGGCACTGCGCTGGATCGCCGACAACACCAACCCCGAGGGCGTCACCGGCACCCTCAAGGAAGCCGTCCACGGCGCCGACGTCTTCATCGGCGTCTCCGCGCCCAACGTGCTGAACGGCGACGACGTGGCGGGTATGGCGGACGACGCGATCGTGTTCGCGCTCGCGAACCCCGACCCCGAGGTGGACCCGGCAATCGCCCGTCAGACGGCGGCGGTTGTGGCCACCGGCCGCTCCGACTTCCCCAACCAGATCAACAACGTGCTGGTCTTCCCGGGCGTCTTCCGCGGCCTGCTGGACGCCCAGTCGCGGACGGTCAACACCGAGATGATGCTCGCGGCGGCGAGCGCCCTCGCCGAGGTGGTCACCGACGACGAGCTCAACGCGAACTACATCGTCCCCTCGGTCTTCAACGACAAGGTGGCCGGGGCGGTGGCCGGGGCCGTCCGCGAGGCCGCCAGGGCGGCGGGCGCCACTGTGACGGCGCCCACGTCCGTCTGACCTCCGGCGCGTCGCGGGAGCCGGGGCCGTAAACCCGCCTTTAGGGTGGCGGTTCGGCTCCGGGACGTCCCGGTGGGCCCCCGAGGGTCTCGGAGAGTCGCGGACGAGTCGACCGAACGTCACCACGACGGTGCCGTGGCGCTTTTCGTGTGACTCCGAAGGGTGCCGGATTGGCTTTCCCGCCGCTGGTGGGGGCAGGATGCGTATTCGGGCGCGAGGGTCTGACAGCAGACCCGGGTCCGGGGACTGTCCAAGGGCCCTGGCAGCATCGGCTTCGATCTCACGCCTCACAGGCAAGAAGAACACGGGAGTAACAACATGAACCGCAGTGAGCTGGTGGCCGCCCTGGCCGACCGCGCCGAGGTGACCCGCAAGGACGCCGACGCCGTGCTGGCCGCGCTCGCCGAGACCGTCGGTGAGGTCGTCGCCAAGGGCGACGAGAAGGTCACCATCCCCGGCTTCCTGACCTTCGAGCGCACCCACCGTGCCGCTCGCACCGCTCGTAACCCGCAGACCGGCGACCCGATCAACATCCCGGCCGGCTACAGCGTGAAGGTCTCCGCGGGCTCCAAGCTCAAGGAAGCCGCCAAGGGCAAGTAAGCCCCCTGGGAACCACAGAAGGGCGGCCACCCCGTCAGGGGGTGGCCGCCCTTCCGTTCGCCCGCCCACGGTCCGCCTGTCCGCCCGCGGCCGGTGGACGGGGCGGGGCGGGCGTGTCTGCCGTTGCAAACGCCGACGGCCCCCGCGCACCGCGGGGGCCGTCGGCGAGGGTCCGGCGGGCCGTCAGACGGCGGCGCGGGCCGGGAGTTCGACCTTCGCGCCCAGGCTCACCAGCTTCTCCATGAAGTTCTCGTAGCCGCGGTTGATCAGGTCGATGCCGTGGACCCGCGACGTGCCCTGCGCGGCCAGGGCCGCGATCAGGTACGAGAAACCGCCGCGCAGGTCCGGGATGACCAGGTCCGCGCCCTGGAGCTTCGTCGGGCCCGACACGACCGCCGAGTGCAGGAAGTTGCGCTGGCCGAAGCGGCAGTCCGAGCCGCCAAGGCACTCCCGGTAGAGCTGGATGTGCGCGCCCATCTGGTTCAGCGCCGAGGTGAAGCCCAGCCGGGACTCGTAGACCGTCTCGTGGACGATCGACAGGCCCGAGGCCTGCGTCAGCGCCACCACGAGCGGCTGCTGCCAGTCCGTCTGGAAGCCGGGGTGCACGTCCGTCTCCAGCGCGATCGCGTTGAGCGAGCCGCCCGGGTGCCAGAAGCGGATGCCCTCGTCGTCGATCTGGAAGGCGCCACCCACCTTCCGGTAGGTGTTGAGGAACGTCATCATCGAGCGCTGCTGCGCGCCGTGCACGTAGATGTTGCCCTCGGTCGCCAGCGCCGCCGAAGCCCAGGAGGCCGCCTCCAGGCGGTCCGGGAGCGCCCGGTGGGTGTAGCCGCCGAGCTTGTCGACACCGGTGATCCGGATGGTGCGGTCGGTGTCCATGGAGATGATCGCGCCCATCTTCTGCAGCACGCAGATGAGGTCCTCGATCTCCGGCTCCACCGCCGCGTTGGAGAGCTCCGTGACGCCCTCCGCCAGCACCGCCGTCAGCAGCACCTGCTCGGTGGAGCCCACCGAGGGGTACGGCAGGCGGATCTTGGTGCCGCGCAGCCGCTGCGGGGCCTCCAGGTACTGGCCGTCCGCCCGCTTCTCGATCGTCGCGCCGAACTGGCGCAGCACGTCGAAGTGGAAGTCGATCGGCCGGCCGCCGATGTCGCAGCCGCCCAGGCCGGGGATGAAGGCGTGGCCCAGACGGTGCAGCAGCGGGCCGCAGAAGAGGATCGGAATGCGCGACGACCCCGCGTGGGCGTCGATGTCGGCGACGTTGGCCGACTCCACGTGCGTGGGGTCCAGGACCAGCTCGCCCGGTTCCTCGCCCGGGCGGACGGTCACGCCGTGCAGCTGGAGCAGTCCTCGTACGACCCGGACATCACGGATGTCGGGCACATTGCGCAGCCGGCTCGGCTCGCTGCCGAGCAGGGCGGCGACCATCGCCTTGGGCACGAGGTTCTTCGCGCCGCGGACGCGGATCTCGCCCTCCAGCGGGGTTCCGCCGTGGACAAGCAGTACATCGTCTGTGCCGGTCATGAATCTCGCGTTCCGGAGGGGGTCCCCCCGGCGGAGCCGGGAGGATGTCGGGCAGGTGGCCAGAGAAAAGGGTAAGGGGCCCGCACCCGTGTCCCGTAAGGGCGAGGGGGGCATGCGGAGGTAATGAATTGGGCACAACACCCTCCGTTCGCCGCACCTTGCGGACGGTTACCGTCCGGTTCCGGCCAGATGGCTCGCGGACGCGCGGCCGAGGACCCGTCCGGCCCTCCGTTCCCCGCGGAGGCGCAAGATGCGGGATCATGTCTGGCATGACCGAGGTGTCCTCGCTCACCGGACGGCTGCTCGTGGCCACACCCGCGCTGGCGGATCCCAATTTCGACCGCGCGGTGGTCCTGCTGCTCGATCACGACGACGAGGGCTCGCTCGGCGTGGTCCTCAACCGCCCCACGCCGGTCGGCGTCGGCGACATCCTGGAGCCCTGGGCCCCGCTGGCGGGTGAGCCCGGAGTCGTCTTCCAGGGCGGTCCGGTCTCCCTCGACGCGGCGCTCGGCATCGCCGTGATCCCGGGCGACGAGGGGCCGCTGGGCTGGCGGCGCGTGTACGGCGCGATCGGCCTGGTCGACCTGGAGACCCCGCCGGAACTGCTCGCCGCCGCGCTCGGTTCGCTTCGGATCTTCGCGGGGTACGCGGGGTGGGGGCCGGGCCAGCTGGAGGACGAGCTGGCCGAGGGCGCCTGGTTCGTCGTCGAGTCCGAGCCCGGTGACGTGTCCTCGCCGCGGCCGGAGAGCCTGTGGCGGGATGTGTTGCGCCGGCAGCGCAGCGAGCTGGCGATGATCGCGACGTACCCGGACGATCCGTCGCTCAACTGACACGTGCGGCCCACCGGGGCCACCCGGCCCGCCGGGGGTACCCTTGGAGCTCATGAGCACTCTTGAGCCCGAGCGCGGGGCAGGTACGGGGACCCTCGTAGAGCCGACGCCACAGGTGTCGCACGGCGACGGCGACCACGAGCGCTACGCCCACTACGTCCAGAAGGACAAGATCATGGCGAGCGCCCTCGACGGCACTCCCGTGGTGGCGCTGTGCGGCAAGGTCTGGGTGCCGGGTCGTGACCCCAAGAAGTACCCGGTCTGCCCGATGTGCAAGGAGATCTACGAGTCCATGGGCGCCGGTGGCGACAAGGACAAGGGCGGCAAGGACAAGAAGTAACCGGCCCGGCCCCGCCGGACGGCCCGAAGGCCCCCGGAGCGCGTTCCCGCGACGCGCTCCGGGGGCCTTCGCGTTGCGCGGGGTGCGCCGGTTGATCACGGAGTGGTCGAGACCTCTTGTGGCGGCTCCGGGGGCCGCTCTAACCTCCTGCCTGTTGTGCAGCACGAAACGACCGTTGCGCGTGCTGCAACGCTACTGGTGGGAGCCCCGTATGAAGCTTTCTGCCCGCACCGCCGCCCGCGCCGCGGCCCTGGTACTGGCCGCCGGCCTGACCGCCACCGCCTGCGCGCCCGGCACCTCCGGCAACGGCGCCACCCGCGACGACCGGAGCGGCACCCTGCGCGTCTGGCTCTTCCAGGAGGTCAACAACAAGCCGAAGGAGCGGGTGGTCGACGCGGCCGTCGCCGCCTTCCGCAAGCGGCACCAGGACGCCGAGGTGGAGGTCGAGTACATCCCCGTCGACACCCGGGCCCAGCGCGTCAAGGCCGCCTTCAACGACCCCGGGAGCGCGCCGGACCTCATCGAGTACGGAAACACCGACACCGCCGGATACGTCAAGGACGGCGGACTCGCCGACATCGGCGCGGAGTTCGCGGCGTGGCCGGAGACCAAGGACCTCGACGCCACCGCCCGGGCCTCCGTCACGGTGGACGGCAAGGTGTACGGCGTGCCGCTCTTCGTCGGCGTACGCGCGCTCTACTACCGCACGGACGTCTTCGAGGACCTGGGGCTGGCCGTGCCCAGGACCCAGGCCGAACTGATCACTACCGCGAAGAAGATCCGCGGGGCCAGGCCGGATCTGTACGGGATCGCCGTCGGCGGCGCGTACACGTACGGCGCGCTGCCCTTCATCTGGGCGCACGGCGGTGAACTGGCGACCCGGGAGGGCGCTGCCCATCGGGCGGCCGTCAACAGCGAGGCGGCGCGCGCCGGCATCAGGGCGTACACCTCGCTCTTCGGCGACGACAACTGCCCGGCCGCCAAGTGCGCCGCCATGGGCGGCAACGCGACCGTCACGGCGTTCGCCTCGGGCAAGGCGGCGATGGCCATCGGCGGCGACTTCAGCCACGCGGCGGTCGAGGCGGGCCGGGTGAAGGGCGCCTACGCGGTGGTGCCGCTGCCGGGTGTCACCCCGGGATCGGTGGCCCCCGCCTTCGCCGGCGGCAACAACATCGGCGTCCTGAAGAGCACGTCGCACCGCACGCTCGCGGTGGAACTGATGAAGTCGCTGGCCGGGAAGGAGACCCAGGGCAGGCTGTTCGACGCGATGGGCTTCCTGCCCACGTACCGGGACGTACGGGCGCGGGCCGCACGCGAGCAGCCGTTCGTGAAGCCCTTCATCGACACACTGGGCGCGGGCACCAAGTCCGTGCCGGCCTCGGCGGGCTGGGGCGCGATCGACGCGTCACAGGTGCTGCCGACCATGTTCCAGGAGATCGTCAGCGGCCGTAAGGACGTGGCCACGGCCTCGGACGACGCGGCGAAGAAGATGGACGCGGCGTTCGCGTCGGCGGGCTGACGCCCATGACCCACCGCACCGACCGGCCCATGGCCCACGGCACTGGTCAGAACGGCTCCGCGCCGCCGTCCCGGGCCGGTGTGCCCGCGCCCCGCCCCGGCGGCGGCGCGGGCGGCCCCCGCCGCGCCGCGCCGGGGGCGAAGGGGACGCCCGGGGAGCGGAGACCCGGACGGGCCGGGCGCACCGGCCCCGGCGGCCACGGGGGCTGGACCCCGTGGCTCTACCTCGCGCCCGCGCTGGTCGTGCTGGGCGCGCTCCTCGTCTACCCCATCTACCAACTCGGCCTGATCTCCTTCCTGGAGTACACCCAGGCCCAGGTCAGCGGTGGCGAGCCGACCTCCTTCCGGGGCTTCGGCAACTACACCGCCCTCTTCGGCGACAGCCAGTTCTGGCAGGTCCTCCTCGCCACCGTCCTGTTCGCCGCCGCCTGCGTCACCGCCACCCTCACGGTGGGCTGCGCCCTCGCCGTCCTGCTGACCCGCGTCCGCGCCCTGCCCCGGCTCGCCCTCATGCTGGCCGCGCTGGGCGCCTGGGCGACCCCCGCGATCACCGGATCGACCGTCTGGGTCTTCCTCTTCGACCCGGACTTCGGCCCCGTCAACAAGGTCCTGGGCCTGGGTGACTTCTCCTGGACCTACGGGCGCTACAGCGCCTTCGCGCTGGTCCTCTTCGAGGTCGTGTGGTGCTCGTTCCCGTTCGTGATGGTCACCGTCTACGCGGGCATCAGGGCGATCCCGTCCGAGGTCCTGGAGGCCGCCGCGCTCGACGGCGCCTCGCAGTGGCGGATCTGGCGTTCCGTCACCGCCCCGCTGCTGCGACCCATCCTGGTGGTCGTCACCATCCAGTCGGTGATCTGGGACTTCAAGGTCTTCACCCAGATCTACGTGATGACGAACGGCGGCGGCATCGCGGGCCAGAACCTCGTCCTGAACGTGTACGCCTACCAGAAGGCCTTCGCGTCCTCCCAGTACAGCCTCGGCTCGGCGATCGGCGTCGTCATGCTGCTGATCCTGCTCACGGTCACGCTGGTCCACCTCCGCCTCCTGCGACGCCAGGGAGAAGAGCTGTGAACCCCTTCCGCGTCAACCGCCCCTGGCGCGCCGCCGCCGAGGCCGCCGCCCTCCTCGTCGCCGCCGTCGTCGCCTTCCCCCTGTACTGGATGGTCCTGTCCGCCCTGAAACCCGCGGGCGAGATCCAGTCCGCGAACCCCCGCCCCTGGACCCTGGCGCCGTCCCTCGACTCCTTCCACCGCGTCTTCGCACAGCAGGACTTCGCCCGTTACTTCCTCAACAGCCTGCTGGTCGCCACCGCCGTGGTCGTCGCCTCCGCCCTGATCGCCTTCCTGGCGGCGACGGCGGTCACCCGCTTCCGGTTCCGGCTGCGCACCACGCTGCTGGTGATGTTCCTCGTCGCGCAGATGGTGCCGATCGAGGCGCTGACCATCCCGCTGTTCTTCCTGATGCGGGACTTCGGCCAGCTCAACACCCTCGGCTCGCTGATCCTGCCGCACATCGCCTTCTCGCTGCCCTTCGCGATCTGGATGCTGCGCGGTTTCGTCAGGGCGGTCCCCGAGGCCCTGGAGGAGGCCGCGTACCTCGACGGCGCGAGCCGCGCCCGCTTCCTGTGGCAGATCCTCTTCCCGCTGGTCTTCCCCGGGCTGGTGGCGACCAGCGTGTTCTCCTTCATCTCCACCTGGAACGACTTCCTGTTCGCCAAGTCGTTCCTCATCAGCGACACCTCGCAGTCCACCCTGCCGATGGCCCTGCTGGTCTTCTTCAAGCCGGACGAGAACGACTGGGGCGGCATCATGGCCGCCTCGACCGTGATGACCGTGCCGGTGCTGGTCTTCTTCGTACTCGTACAGCGCCGCCTGGTCTCCGGGCTCGGCGGCGCGGTGAAGGACTGACGCCATGGACCTCATCCCCGCCCCGGCCGCCGTCGAGGGCCCCCACGAGGGCGGTTTCGTCCTGGACGCCGGTACCACCATGGACGCGGGCCCGGGCACGGGGACCGCCGAACGGTGGCTTCGCGCCACGCTCGGTGCGGCGTTCGGCGTGCCGCTGCGCCCCGGGCCGGCGGACGGACCGGGCGGCACGGTCGTCCTGCGGGTGGACGGCACCCTGCCCCCCGAGGCGTACCGGCTCACCGTGCCGGCCGAGGGCGGCGTGCGGATCACGGGCGGCGACGCGGCCGGCGTGTTCTGGGGCGCGCAGACCCTGCGCCAGCTGCTGGGCCCCGACGCCCACCGCAGGGCCCCCGTCCGCCGGGCCGCACCGGCCGTGCCCGCCCGGACCGTGACGGACCGGCCCCGCTTCGGCTGGCGGGGCCTGCTGCTGGACGTGGCACGCCACTTCCTGCCCAAGGACGACGTCCTGCGCTACCTCGACCTGCTCGCCGCCCACAAGCTCAACGTCCTGCACCTGCACCTCACCGACGACCAGGGCTGGCGTCTGGAGGTCGAGCGGCACCCCCGGCTCACCGCGACCGGCGCCTGGCGCTCCCGCACCAAACACGGCCACCGGGCCTCACCGCTGTGGACCGAGGCACCGCACGGCGGCTACTACACGCGGGACGACATCCGCGAGATCGTCGCCTACGCGGCCGAACGGCACATCACCGTCGTGCCCGAGATCGACATCCCCGGACACTCGCAGGCGGCCATCGCCGCGTACCCGGAACTCGGCAACACCGACGTCGTCGACACGACGGCCCTCACCGTCTGGGACACCTGGGGTGTCAACCCGAACGTACTCGCGCCCACCGACGCCACCCTCCGCTTCTACGAGGGCGTCCTCGAAGAGGTGCTCGACCTCTTCCCCGGCACCTTCGTCCACCTCGGCGGCGACGAGTGCCCCACCGACCAGTGGCGGGCGTCCCCCCGCGCCCGGGCCCGCGTCAGGGAGCTGGGACTGGCCGGCGAGCACCAGCTCCGGGGCTGGTTCGTCCGCCACTTCGGGCACTGGCTCGCCGACCGGGGCCGCCGCCTGATCGGCTGGGACGAGATCCTGGAAGGCGGCCCGGCGGGACCGGACCTGCCGCCGGGGGCCGCCGTCTCCTCCTGGCGCGGGTACGCCGGCGGCATCGCCGCCGCCGAGGCCGGCCACGACGTCGTCATGTGTCCGGAACAGCACGTCTACCTGGACCACCGGCAGGCCGGCGACGGGAGCGAACCGGTGCCCATCGGCTACGTGCGCACCCTGGAGGACGTCTACCGGTTCGACCCCGTGCCGCCCGGGCTCACCCCCGGGGCCGCCGCCCGCGTCCTCGGCACCCAGGCCAACGTCTGGACCGAGGCCATGGACAGCCGCTCCCGCGTCGACTACCAGGTCTTCCCGCGCCTGGCCGCCTTCGCCGAGGTCGCCTGGTCCGAACTGCCCGCCCCCGCCGAACGGGACTTCGCGGGATTCGAACGCCGAATGGCCGCCCACTACCGGCGTCTTGACGCGCTCGGCGTCGACTACCGGCCACCCACCGGCCCGTTGCCCCGGCACCTGCGGCCCGGCGTGCTCGGACGCCCGATCGACGGGCCGCCCCCGAACGTGTGACCCCGGCCGGAAGGCGCCCGCCGCCGTCCGCCGCCTGCCACCGTGGAGCCCCGCCCGGTATAAGTCGTACAAGGTCCCCGGGAAGTGTCAATCCCCCCGCGCCGCCCATGATGTGGCAAACCGGACCATGCCGCAGGTCATGGGACGTCCGGGGCGGATGTGCCCTTCGCGGACCCTCGCGCCGACCGCCCCGGAAGATGTGCCAGAGTTGCCACGTCGGGACTGGGAGCACGTACGGTACGGCAACACAGGCGGGACATCCGGTACGGCCGGGGACACCGGGAAGGGGCAGCTGGGTTGACCACGCACGCACCGCAGGCGGCGCAGTCCGTGACGCTGCCGGCCACGCTCGACGCGGCCGTGGCGGCGCTCACCGCCATGCCCGCCGCCGTGCCCGTGGCGGGCGGCACCGATCTGATGGCCGCGGTCAACCAGGGCCGGCTGCGCCCCGCCGGCCTCGTCGGCCTCGGCCGGGTCAACGAGATCCGCGGCTGGCAGTACCAGGACGGACACGCCCTGCTCGGCGCCGGCCTCACCCACGCCCGGATGGGCCGCCCCGACTTCGCGGCGCTCATCCCCGCGCTCGCGGCGGCCGCCCGCGCGGCCGGACCGCCGCAGATCCGCAACGCCGGCACCCTCGGCGGCAACATCGTCACCGCCGCGCCCACCGGCGACTCCCTGCCCGTGCTGGCCGCCCTGGAGGCGGACCTCGTCGTCGCCGGACCCGGCGGCACCCGGGAGATCCCGGTCTCGCACCTGCTGGCCGGCCGGGAACTGCTGGCGCCGGGCGAGCTGGTCGGATTCGTCCGGGTCCCGCTGCTGCACGCCCCGCAGGTCTTCCTGAAGGCCACCAACCGCACCGGACCCGGCCGGGCCACCGCCTCCGTCGCGGTCGTCCTGGACCCGGCGCGGCGCGGTGTGCGCTGCGCCATCGGGGCCATCGCGCCGATGCCGCTGCGCCCGATGGAGGCCGAGCAGTGGATCGCGTCGCTGATCGACTGGGACGGCGACCGCGGCCTGGCCCCCGAGGCGCTGACGGCGTTCGGCGAGTACGTGGCGGCGGCCTGTGTCCCGGACCAGCCGGACGGCCGGCCGCTGCCGCCCGCCGTACTGCACCTGCGGCGCACGGTCGCCGCGCTGGCCCGACGAGCTCTGGGGAGGGCGCTGTCGTGAGCACCGACGAGCACGAGAGCCCGCGGGGGCCGGGCGGCTGGCAGCCGACGCCCCAGGGCGAGTACGACGGCGACGCCACCGCCTTCGTCCAGCTCCCGCCGGACATGTCGCTGGACGCCGTGCCGCTGGCCGCGCCGGGCCACGGTTACGTACCGCAGGAGGCGTGGCCGCACCCGCACGACCCGGCAGCGGACGCGCACCCCACCGCCCCCTGGGACTACCAGGAGGCGGCGGTCGCGCAGGCCGCGTCCGACCTGACCGGCCAGTGGACGGTGCCGGTGGCGGAGGGGGACCTCCCGGAGGAGTCCGGCGAGTACCACCACTCCGCGCTCGCCGCCCAGTGGACCGGCGGCAACCCGCCGGCGACCCTGCCGGGCGGCGCGGCGGCGCCCTGGGCGACACCCCCCGCCCCGGAGCCGGAGCCGGAGCCGGTCCCGGACCACGACCGGGCGGACGTTCCCGCGGAGCCCGTTCCCGGCGGGCTGGCCGCGGAGGCACCGGCCTACGGCGAGGCGCCCCACGGGGAGGCGCCCTACGACGAACCGGCCGTTCAGGACCGGGTCTTCGCCGAATCCGCCCACCAGGAGCCCGCCCACCAGGAGCCCGCCCACCAGGATCAGGCCCACGAGGATCAGGCCCACCGGGAGCCGGACCACCGGGAGCCACCGGCGCACCCGGAACAGCCCCTCCCGGCCCCCCCGGGGTCCGGCCAGCCGGATGGCGAGGGGCCGGCCGCCGAGGGCCCGGACACCCGCGAGCCGGCCACCGAGGGCCCGGAGCCACGGGAGCAGGGTGCCGAAGGGCCTGCTGCCCAGGACCCCGCCGCCGGGGCGCACGCGCCGCAGGCCGCCGCGGACGGCGACGAGCACCCCCACGTCTCGTACGTGCTGCGCGTCAACGGCACCGACCGGCCCGTCACCGACGCCTGGATCGGCGAGTCGCTGCTGTACGTGCTGCGCGAGCGGCTCGGTCTGGCCGGCGCCAAGGACGGCTGCTCCCAGGGCGAGTGCGGCGCCTGCAACGTCCAGGTCGACGGCCGGCTGGTCGCCTCCTGCCTGGTACCCGCCGCCACCGCGGCCGGCAGCGAGGTCCGTACCGTCGAAGGACTCGCCGTGGACGGCGAACCCTCCGACGTGCAGCGCGCCCTCGCCAAGTGCGGAGCCGTCCAGTGCGGCTTCTGCATCCCGGGCATGGCCATGACCGTGCACGACCTCCTGGAGGGCAACCACGCCCCCAGCGAACTGGAGACCCGCCAGGCGCTCTGCGGCAACCTCTGCCGCTGCACCGGCTACCGCGGCGTCCTCGACGCCGTACGGGAAGTGGTCGCCGAACGCGACGCGGCGGCCGCCGCGGCTTCCGCGGCCGCCACCGCGGCGACCGCGGCGGAAGCCGTCGGAGAGGTCCGCATCCGGCACCAGGTTCCCCACCCGCACGACGGAGGCACGGCGTGAGCAACGACGCGGCCACCGCCATCCCGGCGGTCGACGGTCCCCTCGAAGGCTCCCCGCAGGAGACGCCCACGCGCGGCATCGGCGCCTCGCTGCCGCCCACCGGCACCCGGGCCAAGACCGAGGGCACCTTCCCGTACGCCGCCGACCTCTGGGCCGAGGGCCTGCTGTGGGCGGCGCTCCTGCGCTCCCCGCACCCGCACGCGCGGATCGTCTCCATCGACACCTCGGCCGCCGCGGCGATGCCGGGCGTACGGGCCGTGGTGACCCACGCCGACGTGCCCGGCGACCCCGCCTACGGGCGGAAGGTCGCCGACCGCCCGGTCTTCGCCTCCGACGTCGTGCGCCACCACGGCGAGGCCATCGCCGCGGTCGCCGCCGACCACCCGGACACCGCACGACTGGCCGCCGCCGCCATCGCCGTCGAGTACGAGGTCCTCGAACCGGTCACCGACCCGGAGAAGGCGTTCGAGGCCCCGCCCCTCCACCCCGACGGCAACCTCATCCGCCACATCCCGCTGCGCTACGGCAACCCGGAGGCGGCCGGGGAGATCGTGGTCGAGGGCCTGTACCGCATCGGCCGCCAGGACCCGGCACCGATCGGCGCCGAAGCCGGACTCGCCGTACCGCGCCCGGACGGCGGGGTGGAGATCTACACCGCCTCCACCGACCCGCACACCGACCGCGACCTGGCCGCCGCCTGCTTCGGGCTGTCACGGGACCAGGTCAAGGTGGTCGTCACCGGCGTCCCGGGCGCCATGGGGGATCGCGAGGACCCCGGATTCCAGATCCCGCTCGGCCTGCTCGCCCTGCGCACCGGCTGCCCCGTCAAACTGGCCGCCACCCGCGAGGAGTCCTTCCTCGGCCACGCCCACCGCCACCCCACCCTGCTGCGCTACCGCCACCACGCGGACACCGAGGGCCGGCTGGTGAAGGTGGAGGCGCAGATCCTCCTCGACGCGGGCGCCTACGCCGACGCCTCGTCCGAGTCCCTGGCCGCCGCGGTCGCCTTCGCCTGCGGCCCGTACGTCGTACCGCACGCCTTCGTGGAGGGCTGGGCGGTCCGCACCAACAACCCGCCCTCGGGCCACGTCCGGGGTGAGGGCGCCATGCAGGTGTGCGCCGCCTACGAGGCCCAGATGGACAAGCTCGCCGCCCGGCTGGGCATGGACCCCGCCGAACTGCGCCTGCGCAACGCCCTGGCCACCGGCGACATCCTGCCCACCAGCCAGACGGTCACCTGCCCCGCGCCCGTCGCGGAACTCCTCCAGGCGGTACGGGACTTCCCGCTGCCCGCCCTGCCCATGGACTCCCCGGAGGACGGCTGGCTGCTGCCCGGCGGCCCGGAGGGCGCGGGCGAGCCGGGCGCGGTACGCCGCGGCGTCGGCTACGGGCTGGGCATGGTGCACATGCTGGGCGCCGAGGGCACCGACGAGGTGTCCACCGCCACGGTGAAGGTCCACGACGGGGTCGCCACGGTCATCTGCGCCGCCGTCGAGACCGGCCAGGGCTTCACCACCCTGGCCCGCCAGATCGTGCAGGAGACGCTGGGCATCGAGCAGGTCCACGTCGCCTCCGTCGACACCGACCAGCCCCCGGCCGGCCCGGCGACGCACGGCCGCCACACCTGGGTGTCGGGCGGAGCCGTGGAGCGCGCCGCCAAGATGGTCAGGACCCAGCTGCTCCAGCCGCTGGCCCACAAGTTCGGCATGTCCACCGAACTGCTCCAGATCACGGACGGCAGGATCACGTCGTACGACGGCGTCCTGTCCACCACCGTGACCGAGGCCCTGGACGGCAAGGAACTGTGGGCCACCGCCCAGTGCCGCCCCCACCCCACCGAACCCCTGGACGACGCCGGCCAGGGCGACGCCTTCGTCGGCCTGGCCTTCTGCGCCATCCGCGCGGTCGTGGACGTCGACATCGAACTCGGCGCGATCCGCGTGGTCGAGATGGCGGTCGCCCAGGACGTGGGCCGCGTCCTGAACCCCGCCCAACTGGCCACCCGCATCGAAGCCGGGGTCACCCAGGGCGTCGGCGCCGCCCTCACCGAGAACCTCCGCACCCCCCGCGGCCTGGTCCGCCACCCCGACCTGACGGGCTACGCCCTCCCCACCGCGCTGGACGCCCCGGACATCCGCATCGTGAAGCTCGTCGAGGAACGCGACGTGGTGGCCCCCTTCGGCGCGAAGGCCGCCAGCGCCGTCCCGGTGGTCACCGCCCCCGCCGCGGTGGCCTCCGCGGTCCGCGCCGCCACCGGACGCCCCGTCAACCGCCTTCCGATCCGCCCCCAGGCGGCCGTGGTGACGCCCAATTCGTAATGGTGTGATCCCCGTTGCTTCGGCAATCGGAAGATGCGACTGTCAGCGCCGCTGACTACAGTGAGCCCCGGACTTTGTGTTGAACGGGGAGGCGTTGATGGCGGAGGACAACGGGTTGGGTGGATTGGCCGCGTTCAGCGGCCTCCCGCTCGCCGGTGCCGTGAGTGCGGCGGCAGCGAGGGTCAAGAAGCTCGCCTACGACCTGGGTGAGATCGGCAACCTGAAGAGCCGGGTGGACGAGCTGCTGCGGGACTTCAACGAGTCCCAGGCCGCACCGACCAAAATCAGCGACGGATGGCTTCAGCAGGCGAGCCTGGGGGGCGCCGGCTTCAAGGAGGCCGAGTACCTGTACGCCTCGTACAACATCGTGCGGGAGGAACTCGAGAACTTCTCCAAGGTGCTCGGCCTGCAGATGGAGAGCATGAAGCTCGCCATCCACGCGTCCGAGAAGGGCTACCAGAACATCGACGACGACGTCCGTGACCGCATGAAGGCACTGAACGCCCAGATTGTCGCGATGCAGAACGAGGACGACAAGAGCAACGCCGGGCCGAAGGCGCAGCAGCCCTCCGAAGCCGGCGCGGGTGGCCAGGGAGGCTTCGACGATGAGTGAGACCGGGAAGAAGCCGCAGGCGGGCAAGACCCCCGTCGAGTCCATGTCGAACGAGGAGCTCCTCGCGATGCTCCAGCCCGCCAACAAGGCCACGGCGGAGCACCTGGCGCAGAAGCTCACCTCCGCGGCCGAGGTGATCACCGGTATCGGGGACGACCTCAAGTTGCGTGCCGGTCTGCTGCACTGGGACGGCGAGGGCGCCGAGGCGTTCCGGGACTGGACCGGGGCCACCGGGAACGCCACGCTGCGACTGGGCGCGTACGCCAAGGAAGCCGGCAAGTGGATGTCGGAGGTCGCCCAGGCGATCGCCGAGGCGCACAGCGGCCTCGACGAGATCGCCAAGGCGAGCACGGCGGCGAAGAAGGACCACGCCGCCGCGCAGGGCTCGCTCGAAGAGGCGAGGAGCGACTCCGGCTCCGGCAAGGACGGGAAGGCCGCCGCGACCGCCGCGGCGGACGTGGCCACGGCAGCGGCCATGCGTGAGGCGACGCGCGTCGCCGCCATGATGAAGCTGCGCAAGCTCGGCCAGACCTACACCCAGTCGGGCGACCAGATGAACAGGCTGGAGCGCCCGAAGTTCCCGCCGCCGGCGGGTCACTTGGGTGATTCATGGTCCGCACCCCAGGGTTACAAGGCCGTGCCGCCTGAGAGCCACGCCAGCGGTAGGTCCTCAGCCAGTGGGGGCAGTATTGCTCACGCGCCGAACGGCGGCGGTGGGGTTGCCGGCGGAGGAGCCGGGTTCGAAGGTGGGACTGTCTCCTCGCAGGCCGTTTACCCCGGAGGCTCGGAAAGGGCTGTCACCGAGCGACCGGTGGCCATGGAGATCGACGGATTGGCCACTCTGCCGACGCCTCCCACCACGCCCTCCGGGGGGTTTCCGAGTACCGGCACCGTCCCGCCCGGCAAGCCGGACGGAACCGCGTTCCCGGGCCTGGCAATGGTTCCGCCCACGCTGACCGGCGGCAACCCCGCACAGTCCATCACCGGGGGAGGTAAGGGCTACACTGCCGCCTCCCGTGGTTCGGTTCCTCCCGGCACGGGATCAGTCGCTCCCGCCTCCCGCCTCCCGCGTGAGAACGGGATTGTCGGTGGTCGGCCCGTGCCGCCGAGTGCGGGACGACCCGCCGGCGGGATCCCTCGCGGCACCGTCGCCGGTGCCGAGGGCCCCTACGGCAGAGGGGCGATGCCCGGAGGTTCGGCGAGTGCCCATGGAACCGGTGGGGCAGGACAGAGCGGTTTCGCGGGTGGACGTCGACTGGCGACGGAGACGGGCGGCGTCGTGGGCGGACGCCCCTACGTGCAGGGCCAGACAGGTGCCCGCCCCTTCACTCCTGGCGGATCCGGCCTGGTCCGGGGCGGGAACACGGGGAGTGGGCCGGTCGGCATCCAGGGTCGTACCGGTGCGCCTCACGTCCCGACCGCACGCAACGCGGGCGCTGGTCGAGACCAGCGGAACGGGGAGCGCCCGGACTACCTGTCAGAGGACGAAGAGACCTGGCAGCAGGGAAGCCGCCGGGTGGTCCCGCCGGTCATCGACTGACCCCGTACGAAGACGACTGGCAGAAGGAAAGAACAGATGCGCACCAGCAGGGCCCGAGCCGTCAACTCGTCCGCCTTGGCAGCAGCTTTGGGCTTGGCCCTGCTGGGCGTCGCAGCGACTCCGGCACACGCCGAGAGCGTCAGGGACCAGCAATGGCACCTCGACGCCATGAAGGCGGACGAAGCCTGGAAAATCAGCACCGGGCGCGGCGTGACCGTGGCGGTGCTTGACTCGGGGGTCGATGACACCGTGGCCGACCTGCGAGGTCAGGTCGTCAAGGGCGCCGACTTCTCGCTGCTGTCAGGTGACGAGAACAACGACATCGACAACCACGGCACGGGCATGGCCGCCTTGATCGCGGCTACGGGCGCGCGGGGGCCGGCGCAGGGCTCTTACGGGTTGGCTCCTGGCGCCAAGATCCTCCCTGTACGGATTCCGTACAACCAGGAGCGATGGCAGCAGAAGAACAGAGTCAAGGAGACTTACGCGCAGAGCGTCGCCAAGGCCATTCGTTTCGCGGCTGATTCAGACGCCAAAATCATCAATGTCTCCGGCGGGCACTCCAAGAGCGGACCTGAGCTTGCCGAGGCCGTCAAGTATGCCTTGGGCAAGAACAAGCTGATCTTCGCCGCCGTCGGGAACAACGCTGATGCCGGAAATGAAGCACAGTATCCGGCTGCTACCCCTGGCGTCGTCGGCGTCGGCGGAGTGGATCGAAAAGCAGCGTGGTGGGCCAAGTCCGAGACGGGACCCCAAGTGGATCTCGCTGCGCCCGCTGTCGACATCACCAACGCCTGCTCCGGTGGCACACAGCTGTGTGAGGGGAGCGGTACGAGTGGTGCCACCGCACTGACCTCCGCCTTCGCGGCCCTTCTCTGGTCCAAGCACCCGGAGTGGACCAACAACCAGGTGCTCCGGGTCATGCTCAACACGGCCGGCAAGCCGAAGAACGGTGCCACCCGCACCGACTACATCGGCTACGGCACCATCCGTCCCCGTCTCGCGCTGAAGAGCCCCGGCGACCCGGGTCCGGCGCACGAGTACCCGCTTCCGGACCTGGCGGCCGCGGCGGCCGGGCGGCCGTCGCCCGCGGCGTCCAAGGCCGCCGGCGGAGGCGCGGCCGGGGAAGAGGGGAAGCCGGTCGCCGCGGCTCCCGTGGCGGACGCCGGGGGCCCCGGTACCGGCCTCTGGATCGGACTGGGCGTGGCGGCAGCGGCCGTTCTCGGTGCGGCCGTCGCCGTCCCGGTCCTTCGGGCACGCCGCCGGTAGCGCCACCGTGGCGGCGGCCCCGCCGGTGCGCCGACATCAGCCGGGCGACCGGACAGCCGGGCGGCCGTCACGGATGTCGGCGGCCGGGGGCGACAGGGCCCGCCGGGTCAGAACACCGGCACGGCCGTCAGCTCGCCACGGCTCACCGGGAAGACCCGGTTGCCCGCTCCGGTCATGGACCAGGGCGCCCGGTTGTCGGGGTGGGTGTCAGGGCAGGGGCCCGCTGTGGCCGGTACGCCCGAGTGCGCCCCGGTGTGGGCCCGGCGGTCCTCGTGCCGGTACGGCGTCCGGTGGTGAACGGTCCCGCGAGGGACTGACGGGCGGCGCGGCCAGGCTGTGCCAGGAGGCGGGCGGCGCGGGACCGTGATCGGTGTCGGCCCGGTCGTCGCCCTGTGGGCGGCCGTGGACGTCATCCCGGTGCCGGCCACGGGCCCTGCCGGCTCAACCGCGGCCGGCGGTGGGCGCGGTGGGCCAGGGGAGTCGCGGCGGCGGTGGCCGGACGGTCGGATGTGGAGGCCGTGGCGGGAATCGAACCCGCGTAACTCGCTTTGCAGGCGAGCCCCTCAGCCACTCGGGCACACGGCCGTGCGGTGCTTCGGTACGACCGTAGGCCAGAGGCGGGGGCCGCGGAACGGTGGCGGCCGGGCCGCAACACGACTGCCACGCGCCGTTCATGGTCGTACGACGAAGGGACCAGGCCGAGCCGGTCACAGGACAGGGGCCAACCGCAGGAACGACCCTTACTGTGGGGCGCATGACCGCTGTGGAGCACCCCGACGAGACCGCCGCCGCCCACCCGCCGGAGCCCGGTGGGGTCCTGGACCGGGACCACCGGGCGCTCAGTGTGGGGATCGTCTCCGTCGTCCTGCTCATCGCCTTCGAGGCGACCGCGGTCGGTACGGCGATGCCGGTGGCCGCACGGGAGTTGCACGGCGTGCCGCTGTACGCGTACGCGTTCTCCGCCTACTTCACCACCAGCCTCTTCGCCATGGTCCTCTCCGGACAGTGGTCCGACCGCTCCGGGCCGCTCGCGCCGCTCACCACCGGTATGTCCGCCTTCGCGGCCGGGCTGCTGCTGTCCGGCACGGCGAGCGCCATGTGGCTGTTCATCGTCGGCCGCGCGGTGCAGGGGCTCGGCGGCGGGCTGGTGATCGTCGCGCTGTACGTGGTGGTCAGCCGCGCGTACGAGGAACGGCTGCGGCCCGCGATCATGGCCGCCTTCGCGGCGAGCTGGGTCATCCCCTCGGTGGTCGGGCCCCTGGTCTCCGGGACGGTCACCGAACGGCTCGGCTGGCGCTGGGTGTTCATCGGCATCCCCGTACTGGTCGTGCTGCCGCTGGCGCTCGCCCTGCCCGCGATACGGAGCCGGGCCGCCGGGCCCGCCGACCCGCGGGCGGCCGGGGCCGGGTTCGACCGGCGACGGGTCCGGCTCGCGCTCGGGATCTCGCTGGGTGCCGGACTGCTCCAGTACGCGGGGCAGGACCTGCGGGCGCTGTCCGTGCTCCCCGCACTGGCCGGCGCGGCGCTGCTGGTGCCCGCCGTGCTGGGCCTGCTGCCGCGCGGTACCTACCGGGCGGCGCGCGGCCTGCCGTCGGTGGTCCTGCTGCGGGGCCTCGCCGCGGGGTCGTTCATCGCGGCCGACTCCTTCGTGCCGCTGATGCTGGTCACCCAGCGGGGACTGAGCCCGACGCTGGCCGGGCTGTCGCTGGCGGTGGGCGGCGCGACCTGGGCGCTCGGCTCGTACGTCCAGGCCCGGCCGCGCGTGGAACCGTACCGCGAGCGGCTGATGGTGCTGGGCATGGTGCTGGTCGCGGCGGCCATCGCGGCCGCGCCGAGCGTGCTGATCCCGTCCGTCCCGGTGTGGACGGTGGCCGTGGCCTGGGGCTTCGGCTGCCTCGGCATGGGCATGGTCATCGCGGCGACCAGCGTGCAACTGCTGAAGCTGTCGGCGCCCGGTGAGGCGGGTGCCAACTCGGCCTCGCTGCAGATCTCGGACGCCCTGGCGAATGTCGTGCTCCTCGCCGGGGCGGCGCGGCCTTCGCGGCCCTGGGCGGCGGCGCCGCCGGAGCCGTCGCGGGCCACGCCTCGGCGGGCGGCACCGGCGGCTCCTCGCACTCGGCGGCGTTCGCGGCGGTGTTCCTGCCGATGGCGGTGGTGGCGCTGGCGGGTGCCTGGGTGGCCACCCGGACCCGGGTGAAGGCCCCGGCCGCACACGTGGACCGCGCGCCCGCCTGACCGGCGCCCGGCCGGCCACCGCCCGGCCGGGCGGGAACGCGGCACCCGCATCCGTGTCCCGCTCCACCCCGCTCGACCCCGCTCGCGGGACCCGCGTCCGTGCCGCGCCCGTGGCGCACCGCGTCCCGCTCGCGGCGGGCCGGTGCCGGCCCGGGGTCCGTGCCGCGCCCGCACGGACCCAGGTGCGCGGCGCGCCCCCGCCACTCCCCGCCCCGGTCCGGCCGGCCCACCACGGGGGGACCGGGCCGCTGCCGCCCCGCCCCCCGCCGACGCCGGTCCGACGGCCGGATGTGAACCATGTCGCACTCCACCCACCACGGCCCGGTCCGGCCGGGGGCCGTGCGCGCCACCGGTAGGGTGGCCCGGTTGTCGTACGTAACGTGACCGAGGGCCTGGATCGGAGACCGTGACCACTACCGCCTCCCACCACCTCTCACCCGCCTTTCCCGGCCGCGCCCCCTGGGGCACCGCCAACAAGCTGCGCGCCTGGCAGCAGGGCGCCATGGAGAAGTACATCCAGGAGCAGCCCCGCGACTTCCTCGCGGTGGCGACCCCCGGTGCCGGTAAGACCACCTTCGCGCTGACCCTCGCGTCCTGGCTGCTGCACCACCATGTCGTCCAGCAGGTCACCGTGGTCGCGCCCACCGAGCACCTGAAGAAGCAGTGGGCCGCCGCCGCCGCGCGGATAGGCATCAAGCTGGACCCGGACTACAGCGCGGGACCGCTCAGCAAGGAGTACCACGGGGTCGCGGTCACCTACGCCGGTGTCGGCGTCCGCCCCATGCTGCACCGCAACCGCAGCGAGCAGCGCAAGACGCTGGTCATCCTCGACGAGATCCACCACGCCGGTGACTCCAAGTCCTGGGGCGAGGCGTGCCTGGAGGCGTTCGAGCCCGCCACCCGCAGGCTCGCGCTGACCGGTACGCCGTTCCGGTCGGACACCAACCCCATCCCCTTCGTCACCTACGAGGAGGGCAACGACGGCATCCGGCGGTCGTCCGCGGACTACACGTACGGCTACGGCAACGCCCTGACCGACGGGGTCGTCCGGCCGGTGATCTTCCTCAGCTACAGCGGCAACATGCGCTGGCGCACCAAGGCCGGTGACGAGGTCGCCGCGCGGCTCGGTGAGCCGATGACCAAGGACGCCGTCTCGCAGGCCTGGCGCACCGCGCTCGACCCGCGCGGCGACTGGATGCCCAATGTGCTGCGTGCCGCCGACCAGCGGCTCACCGAGGTCCGCAAGAGCATCCCCGACGCCGGCGGCCTCGTCATCGCCTCCGACCAGGACTCGGCCCGCGCCTACGCCAAGCTGATCCGCGAGATCACCGGCACGAGGGCGACCGTGGTGCTCTCCGACGACGCCGGCGCCTCCAAGCGGATCGACGAGTTCAGCGAGGGCGACGACCGCTGGATGGTGGCGGTCCGCATGGTGTCCGAGGGCGTCGACGTACCGCGCCTGGCGGTCGGCGTCTACGCCACCACCATCTCCACACCGCTGTTCTTCGCGCAGGCCGTGGGCCGTTTCGTACGGTCCCGCAGGCGCGGCGAGACCGCTTCCGTGTTCCTGCCGACCATCCCCAACCTCCTCACCTTCGCCAACGAGATGGAGGTCGAGCGCGACCACGCCCTCGACAAGCCCAAGAAGGAGGGGGAGGAGGACCCCTACGCCGAGTCCGAGAAGGAGATGGACGAGGCGAACAAGGAGCAGGACGAGGACACCGGCGAGCAGGAGGCGCTGCCCTTCGAGGCGCTGGAGTCCGACGCGGTCTTCGACCGGGTGCTGTACGACGGTGCCGAGTTCGGCATGCAGGCGCACCCGGGCAGCGAGGAGGAGCAGGACTACCTCGGCATCCCCGGCCTGCTGGAGCCGGACCAGGTGCAGCTGCTGCTGCGCAAGCGGCAGGCCCGGCAGATCGCCCACAGCAGGCAAAGGCCGGCCGAGGACGCCGACCTGCTGGAGCTGCCCGCCGAGCGGCGTCCGGTCGTCTCGCACAAGGAGCTGCTGGAGCTCAGGAAACAGCTCAACACCATGGTCAGCGCGTACGTCCACCAGAGCGGCAAGCCGCACGGGGTCATCCACACCGAGCTGCGGCGGGTGTGCGGCGGGCCGCCGAGCGCGGAGGCGACGGCCGGGCAGATCCGGGAGCGGATCAAGAAGGTCCAGGAGTGGGCCACGCGGATGCGCTGACGCGCACCCGGCAACGGCCCGGCGACGCGCGCCCGGCGCCCGGCCGCGCCTGCGGGGGGTTGGCCCCGCCCGCCCCGCCCCGGCCGTCCTGGGCCCGCCCCGGGCTCTCCACCCGGCGCTCGCCACGGCTGCCCCGGGCCCGCGACGACCGCCCGGCGCACGCCGTGACCGCCGCGCGCCGAGCGCGCCCGCCGGGCGCTCGGGCGGTGCGTCGTCGCAGGCCGCGGTACGCCCGGATTGTGGACGAGGTCTTCCGCTGAGCGGAGTCCGTCGCTACTGTCCCGGGCACATGCAAACGCCCCGTGGCAGCGCCGCCGCGGAGCGCAGCCGGTGTGCCATGGCCTGCCGGCGGCCTCTGACGTGCGTCGCCCACGGGACCGGTGCCGCACCGCTGTCGAGAGTGTCCGCCGTCACTCACTCCGAAGGAGAGGGCGTCGTGACCGCGGAGACCTCCCAGACGCTCGACCGGGGACTGCGCGTCCTCAAGCTGCTCGCCGACACCGACCACGGGCTGACCGTCACCGAGTTGTCCAACAAGCTCGGCGTCAACCGCACGGTCGTCTACCGACTGCTGGCCACCCTCGAACAGCACGCCCTCGTCCGCCGGGACCTGGGCGGTCGCGCCCGGGTCGGACTCGGCGTGCTGCGGCTGGGCCGTCAGGTCCACCCGCTGGTCCGCGAGGCCGCGATGCCCGCCCTGCGCGCGCTGGCCGAGGACATCGGGGCGACCGCGCACCTCACCCTGGTCGACGGGGCCGAGGCACTGGCCGTCGCGGTCGTGGAACCGACCTGGACGGACTACCACGTGGCCTACCGCGCCGGTTTCCGCCACCCGCTCGACCGGGGCGCCGCGGGCCGCGCCATCCTCGCCGCCCGCCAGGGCGCCCTGCCCGACCCCGGGTACACCCTGACCCACGGCGAACTGGAGGCGGGCGCGAGCGGAGCGGCCGCCCCGCTGCTCGGCGTGACCGGCATCGAGGGCAGCGTGGGCGTGGTACTGCTGGCCGACGTCATTCCCGACCGGGTGGGCCCCCGCGTGCTGGACGCGGCCCGCGAGGTGGCGGACGCCCTGCGCTGACCGCGGTGCCGGCGGTGGGCGGCCGGCCCGGAGCGGCGGTGTGGGCTCCGAGAAACCGGGGCGGACGAGGCGAGCCCCGAGAACACCGGCGCGGGCGAGGCGAGCCCCGCGCACCGGTGCGGGCGAGGCGGGCAGGTCGTGGGCGTGCCCTGCCGGGCCGATACATTGGCGTGGTGTTCACCAGCCTCACGCGTCCCCGTGCTCTCGCCCTGTGCGCCCTGCCCGTCCTCGCGCTGCTCGGCGTCGCCGGGTTCGCGCCGCTGCCGTTCACCATCGCGCAGCCCGGGTCGACCGCGGACGTGCTCGGCGCCGACAAGGGGCGGCAGGTGATCAGCGTCTCCGGCGCGCCCGTCCGCGCGACCAAGGGCAAGCTGCTGATGACGACCATCGTGGCGACCGGGCCCGGTACCGACATCGGCGCCGGTGACGTCGTGGACGCCTGGTTCCGTACCGACCGGGCCGTGCTGCCGCACGACTCGGTCTACCCGCCCGGCAAGTCCGACGCCGAGGTCACCAAGCACAACCTCGCCCAGATGGCGCAGTCGCAGCACACCGCCGTGCGGGCCGCCCTCGGGTACCTGGGCAAGAAGCCCGGGGACGTGAAGGTCGACCTCAGCCTCGCCCGCGTCGGCGGGCCCAGCGCCGGGCTGTTCTTCGCGCTCGGCATCGTCGACAAGCTCGACGGCGACGGCGCGGGCGGCGACCTCACCGGCGGGCGGATCATCGCCGGTACGGGCACGATCTCCCCCGACGGCGAGGTCGGTGCCGTGGGCGGGGTGTCCCTCAAGACCCAGGCGGCCCGCCGCGACGGCGCCACCGTCTTCCTCGTACCGAAGGCGGAGTGCTCCGGGGCGCGGGCCGAGCTCCCCGCCGGGCTGCGGCTGGTCCCGGTCACCACCCTGAAGGACGCCGTCTCCGCGCTGCGGGCCCTCAACCGCGGGAGCGCCGTCCCGAGTTGCTGACGGCGAGGGCGCGGCGCGCGTCCGGGCTCCGATCCGGGCGTACCCGGCCGGCCGGGGCCGCTCTCAGCCGTCCGTCGCGGCCTGCTCCACCAGCGGGATGATCCGCAGGGGCACCGGGTTCTCCATGACGATCGCCGTGGAGGCCCGCACGATGCCGCCGAACCCGACCACCCGGTCGATCACCCGCTGGAGATCGGCGTTGGACCGGGCCACCAGCCGGCACAGCATGTCACCGTGGCCGGTGGTGGTGTGCAGTTCCAGCACCTCCGGCACGCCCGCCAGGTGCGCCCGTACATCGGCTCCCTGGCCCTGCTGGATCTCCAGTGTCGCGAACGCCGTGACCGGATAGCCCAGCGCCACCGGGTCGACGTCCGGACCGAAGCCGCGGATGACCCCGTTCGACTGGAGCCGGTCCAGACGCGCCTGGACGGTGCCCCGGGCGACGCCCAGACGGCGTGACGCCTCCAGCACCCCGATACGCGGTTCACGTGCCAGCAGCACGATGAGCCGGCCGTCCAGATGATCGATCGCCATGACGGTCTCCCGATGGTCATCCTGTACAGATCGCCCGCTCATACTGGCCGGTCGCTGTGCAGTTTGCCCAGAGGATGCGCGAACTATTGCGCAGCTTGTGGAACGGAGAGAGTCTGCGGCCATGACTGAGACCATCTCCCACACGCCCGACACCGCCCGGCAGGCCGACCCCTTCCCGGTGAAGGGAATGGACGCGGTCGTGTTCGCCGTCGGCAACGCCAAGCAGGCCGCGCACTACTACTCCACGGCCTTCGGCATGAAGCTCGTCGCCTACTCCGGACCCGAGAACGGCAGTCGCGAGACCGCCAGTTACGTCCTGACGAACGGCTCCGCCCGTTTCGTGCTCACCTCCGTGATCAAGGCGTCCACCGACCGGGGCCGCTTCCTCGCCGAGCATGTCGCCGAGCACGGCGACGGCGTCGTCGACCTCGCGATCGAGGTGCCGGACGCCCGCAAGGCGTACGCGTACGCCGTCGAGCACGGTGCCACCGGCATCACCGAGCCGTACGAGCTGAAGGACGAGAACGGCACGGTCGTGCTGGCCGCCATCGCCACGTACGGCAAGACCCGCCACACCCTGGTCGAGCGCTCCGGCTACAGCGGCCCCTACCTGCCCGGCTTCGTCGCCGCCGCCCCGATCGTGGAACCGCCGGCCAAGCGCACCTTCCAGGCCATCGACCACTGCGTCGGCAATGTCGAGCTCGGCAGGATGAACGAGTGGGTGGCCTTCTACAACAAGGTCATGGGCTTCACCAACATGAAGGAGTTCGTCGGCGACGACATCGCCACCGAGTACTCCGCCCTGATGTCGAAGGTCGTCGCCGACGGCACGCTGAAGGTCAAGTTCCCGATCAACGAGCCGGCGATCGCGAAGAAGAAGTCGCAGATCGACGAGTACCTGGAGTTCTACGGCGGCGCGGGCGTCCAGCACATCGCGCTGGCCACCAACGACATCGTCGCCACCGTCCGCACCATGCGCGCGGCCGGTGTGCAGTTCCTCGACACGCCCGACTCGTACTACGACACGCTCGGCGAGTGGGCCGGTGAGACCCGGGTTCCCGTGGAGACGCTGCGCGAGCTGAAGATCCTGGTCGACCGGGACGAGGACGGCTACCTGCTGCAGATCTTCACCAAGCCGGTGCAGGACCGCCCGACCGTCTTCTTCGAGCTGATCGAGCGGCACGGGTCGATGGGCTTCGGCAAGGGCAACTTCAAGGCGCTGTTCGAGGCGATCGAGCGCGAGCAGGCCAAGCGCGGCAACCTCTGACCGCGCGGCCGGGGCCGGAGCCGGGGTCCCGCCCCGGCCCGGTCCTGTTCCGGCCGCTTCCTGTCCCGGCCCTTTCCGGCCGGGTCGCGGTGCCGGCGCGGTACGCCAGGGCCCCGGGAGGCCGGGGCGGCCGGTGACCGCGGCCGGTGACGGACCGGTGGGGCGTGCCGATGGCTCACCCCCCGGAACCCGAGCCGGACCCGGACCCCGAACCGGACCCTGAGCCGGACCCGGACCCCGAGCCGGACCCGGACTCCGACCCCGGGCCGGATCCCGACCCCGCGCCCGTCCCGCCGTCCTCGCCGGTGCGCTGCGACCGGCCCCGCTTGTCCCCGTACACGTCCGCCGGGCCGCCCGCCGGCGGCTCGCCCAGCGTGGCCAGCGCCTGGCGTGCCTTCGGGGCCAGCAGCGGCGAGAAGTGCGGGTTGATCCGCAGCGCCTCCTCGATGTGGCGGCGAGCCGCCCCGTACCGCCCCAGCCCGCGCTCGATCTCCCCGCGGTGGTACATGAACAGAGCGCTGCGCGGGCCCTGGTCGGTCGCCCGCTCGGCGTACCGCAGCGCCTCCTGCGGCCTGCCCGCCCGGTACAGCGCCCACCCGAGCGCGTCCGCCATGGGCGCCGAGCGGTGCTTGCGGGCCCAGCGCTCGGTCAGCCCGGTGACCGCGGCGGCCGGATCACCGTGGTCGGTCTCCAGGCGCGCCAGCACCAGCGTCCCGTCGACACCGTGCGTCCGCGCCTCCGCCACCCGCGTCCGCACGGCCTCGTACTGGGTACGGGCGTCCCCGTCCAGCTCCAGCGACTCGTACAGCTCACCCGCCTCCAGCGCGTACTCCGGCAGCGGCAGCGCCGTGATCGCCGCCCCGTAGTCCCGGACCGCCTCGTCCGTGCGGCCCAGGGCCGCCAGCGCCCGCGCCCGGCCCGCAAGGGACGGCGCGTGGTCCCGGACCAGCCCCAGGGCGGCGTCGTAGGCCCTGATCGCCTCCGCCGGCTCACCCCGCTCCCACGCCAGGTCGCCCAGCCGCGCCAGACCGGCCGTCTTCTCGACCGGCGTGGCCGCCAGCGCCACCGCCTCCGCCGCCCGGGCCGCCGCGTCCTCCCGCCAGCCCCGGTCCCGGTTGAGCTGGGCGGCGCGGGCGGACGCCGACGCGCCCCGGTGCAACGCCAGCAGCCGGTCCAGTGCCCGGCCCGCCGATGTGATGTCGCCCAGCCCGCTGTACGCGTCGATGAGCACGGCGTACGACTGCCAGCGCCGCGGCCGCTGGTCGCGTGCCGTCTCGCCCCACCGCCGGGCCGCGCCGAAGTCGCCCCGGGCGTTGGCCAGCGCCCCCAGTCCCAGCAGCGCGTCGACGTTGCCCCGGGCGGCGGGCAGCGCGGCCAGCGAACGCTTCAGCGCCTGCTCGGCCCGCGCGTAGTGCGCCGTCTCGCCCACCCGGGCCGCCCGCTCCACGTACGCGGTGCCCAGCAGGGCCCACGAGGCGTCGTCCCGGGGGTGCGCGCGCACCCACTTCTCCCGGTCCGCGATGAGGGCGGTCAGGTCCGGCAGGGACACCTGGGCGCCCGTGTTCACCGCCGACACGGCCCGCGCGGCCGAGCCCGGCGCCGGCGGCGGGCCGTCCCCGCCCGGGCCGCCCGGCCCGCCGAGACCGCCCAGGGCGCCCGGCCCACCGGGGACGAACAGCAGGGCCGCGCCGGCCAGCACCGCGGCCGCCCCCGTGACCAGGACCGTCTGTGTGAGCCGTTGCCTCTTCATGCCGCTCACTGTGCGTCAGCGGGCCGAGCGCGCTCGGCGTCCCGGAGTCGAACACCCGACGGGTTCACACCGATGGCCCCGGGTGCCAGGCTGGGATCATGGACGCTCCCGACGACCTCCTGGCACGGCTCCGCGCGGGTCTCCCGGCCGAAGCCCTGCTCACCGACCCGGACATCACCGCCTCCTACGCCCATGACATGGCGAGCTTCTGCGAGGCGGGCACGCCCGCCGTGGTGGCCCTGCCACGCACCGTCGAGCAGGTCCAGCACGTGATGCGCACCGCGACCGAGCTGCGCGTCCCGGTCGTCCCGCAGGGCGCGCGCACCGGTCTGTCCGGCGCCGCCAACGCGTCCGACGGCTGCGTCGTGCTCTCACTGACCAGAATGGACCGGATCCTGGAGATCAGCCCGGTCGACCGGATCGCCGTCGTGGAGCCGGGCGTCGTCAACGCCGACCTCGCCCGTGCCGTCGCCGAACACGGCCTGTACTACCCGCCGGACCCCTCCAGCTGGGAGATGTGCACCATCGGCGGCAACATCGGCACCGCTTCGGGCGGCCTGTGCTGCGTCAAGTACGGCGTGACCGCCGAGTACGTGCTCGGCCTGGACGTCGTCCTCGCCGACGGCCGGCTGCTGTCCACCGGCCGCCGCACCGCCAAGGGCGTCGCCGGGTACGACCTGACGCGGCTCTTCGTCGGCTCCGAGGGCAGCCTCGGCATCGTCGTACGAGCCGTGCTGGCGCTCAAGCCGCGCCCGCCCCGGCAGCTGGTGCTGGCGGCCGAGTTCCCGTCGGTGGCCGCCGCCTGCGACGCCGTGTGCGCCGTGATGGAGCGCGGCCACACGCCCTCGCTGCTGGAGCTGATGGACCGTACGACGGTCCGGGCCGTCAACCGGCTGGCGCGGATGGGGCTGCCCGACTCCACCGAGGCCCTGCTGCTCGCCGCCTTCGACACCCCCGACCCGGCCGCCGACCTGGCGGCGGTCGGCGAGCTGTGCACGGCCGCCGGCGCCACCCAGGTCGTCCCCGCCGACGACGCCGCCGAGTCCGAACTGCTGCTCAAGGCGCGGCGGCTGGCGCTCACCGCCCTGGAGACCGTCTCCACCGCGACGATGATCGACGATGTGTGCGTACCCCGTTCCCGGCTGGCCGCGATGCTCGACGGCACGGCCGCCGTCGCCGCCCGGTACGGCCTGACCATCGGTGTCTGCGCCCACGCCGGCGACGGCAACACCCACCCGGTCGTCTGCTTCGACCACACCGACCCCGACGAGTCCCGGCGCGCCCGCGAGTCGTTCGACGACATCATGGCGCTCGGCCTGGAACTGGGCGGCACCATCACCGGGGAACACGGCGTCGGCGTCCTGAAGAAGGAGTGGCTGGCCCGCGAACTGGGACCGGTGGGAGTGGAGTTGCAGCGCGGTATCAAGCGGACCTTCGACCCGCTGGGCATCCTCAACCCCGGCAAGCTCTTCTGAGTCCCCAGCCCTAGGGCGGATTGCCGATGGTCCGGACGCACGCGTCCACATAGCGTGAGGGCACCGACGCAAGGAGGAGAGCCGTGCCCGCACGTCTTGACCACACCATCGTCCGCAGCCGGGACCGCTTCGCCGGCGCCCGCTTCCTCACCGAGCTGATGGCGGCGCCCGAACCGAAGCCCTTCGGCCCGTTCGCCAGTGTGCCCCTCGAAGGCGGGGTCACCCTCGACTACATCGACGACCCGTCGCCCGAGATCGCCTCCCAGCACCTGGCCTTCCTCGTGTCCGAGGAGGAGTTCGACCAGATCCTCGGCCGGATCGAGGAGCGCGGACTGCCGTACTGGGCCGACCCGCACCACCACCAGCCGCAGGAGATCAACCACCTCCACAAGGGCCGCGGGGTGTACATCGACGACCCCGACGGCCACTCGATCGAATTCCTCACGCACACGTATGTGACCGACTGACGCCACGGTCCGACGGCACGGACCGCCCCCTACGCGAGCAGCTCGGCCAGCCCGTCGTCGATGCCGAGCTGCTCGCCCTCCGCACCCGGCGCCACCGCCCGCAGCGTCCGCTCCAGCCACGCCGACACCTGTTCGGCCGGAGCCTCCAGCAGCGCGTCGCCGTCCGGTGAGGACAGCGCCATCAGCACCACACCCCGCCCGTCCCGGGTGGACGGCCACACCCGCACATCGCCGTGGCCGCACGGCCGGAAGACCCCCTCGACCAGCAGCTCCCGGGCGAACGTCCAGTACACCGGCTGCTCGGAGCCGATGTGGAAGGCGATGTGCACGGCGTACGGATCATCCGTGCGATACGTCAGCCGCGCCGGCACCGGCACACTGCGCTCGGACGACAGCACCATCCTGAGTTCCAGCTCGCGTTCCACCACGGTGTACTGCATGGGACCGCTCCTTCTTCCGCCCGGTACGGACCCCGAAGCGGGCCCGTACCGATGGAGAGCGGGAATTCCCCCCGTCATGACGCGACTTTTCCCGTCGAATCCCTGTTACTTTCCGTGGCACGACCGTGACCCGATGGTGGCTGTTGCGGTCGGACGGACCCGGGGGCGGTCGGCGGTCTGATAGATGTGGTGCCTTGAATTGAGGCCCTCGAGGAGATACGGGACCACGGTGATGAGCGCCCCAACCCCGGCAACCGGCGACGGCAGCCCCACGCCTGGTTACTACCCCGATCCGTCCATCCCCGGATACATCCGGTACTGGAACGGTGCCGCCTGGGTGCCGGGGACCAGCCGCCCGGCGCCCAGGGACGGCGAGGCGATGCCCCAGCCTCCGGCCCCGGCCGGCGCGCCGGCCCCGGCGTCCGCACCCGCCGTCGAGGAGACCGGACCCGTCTTCTTCGACGAGGAGGGGCCGGTCTCCGAGACCCATGTCCCCTCCGCCCCGGAGCGTCCGGAGCCCGAGCCCGCGTCCGTCTGGCAGGCCGACACCGCGCGGCAGACCGGCTTCGGCGGCGACCGCGACCGCCGGATCTCCTGGGGCACCGAGGGCCCGGAGCCGCCCCAGCCGGTGGACCCGCGTCTCGCCGCGCCCCGCGCCCCGGCGGCCGACCCGACGGGCGGCGCGCTGCCGGGGGTACGGAACGTGGAGCCCGGACCGGGCGGGCCGAGACCGCCGGCCGAGGGGACGGTGACCATCAGGGCCACCCCGACCCACGCGCCGCCCGCCTCTCCGGCCGTTCCCGCGCAGCCGCTCCCGTCCGCGCAGCCCTTCCCGTCCGCGCGGCCGCTCCCGTCCGCGCAGCCGGGCCGGCCCGATCCGGTGGCGCCGCCCGCGTCCGCGCCCGGCCCCGACTCCGCCCCCGCGTCGACCCCGGCTGCCGCCCCGGCCGCTCCCGTCACCCACGGCCCCGGTGGCGGTGCGGCCTCCTGGGCGCAGCAGGTGCAGCAGCTCGCCCAGCCGCGGGCCGCCGGTCCCGCCACCCCGGGGCCCGCCGCCCAGCCCGAGGGCCCGCAGCCGGTCGTGCCCTGGAAGCCCCCGGTCGACGATCCGTTCCTGCGGGCCGCCCGGGCCCAGGCGGCCGCCCGTCCGGCCGCGCTGGGCAAGCGGCTGGTGGCCCGGCTGATCGACACCGTGGTCCTGGGCGCGGCCGCCGGCGCCGTCGCCGTACCGTTCGTCCGCAAGGCGCTCGACCACATCGACGGCAAGATCCAGCAGGCCAAGCAGTCGGGTGAGACGGTCACCGTGTGGCTGCTGGACGGCACCACGTCCATGTACTTCGGCATCGCGCTCGCCGCGCTGCTGGTGCTCGGGGTGCTGTACGAGGCGCTGCCCACCGCCAAGTGGGGCCGTACGCTCGGCAAGAAGCTGTGCGGCCTCCAGGTGCGGGACATCGAGGCGCACGAGCCGCCGGGCTTCGGTGCCGCGCTGCGCCGCTGGCTGGTCTACTCGGTGCTGGGCGTGCTGGTGATCGGTGTGGTCAATGTGGTGTGGTGCCTGTTCGACCGCCCGTGGCGGCAGTGCTGGCACGACAAGGCGGCGCACACCTTCGTGGCCGGCTGAGCCGTCCCCCGAACGGCGGGTGAGCCGTTGCGGGGGCCCGCCGGGCGGGTTGGACTTCCTCCATGAGCAATGAACCGCCGCCGCCCGGACAGCCCCCCGAGGACGACCCGTTCCGCAAGAAGCCGCAGGACGGGGGCGGTACGCCGCCGCCCCCTCCGCCGGGCGGCGGCGGCCCGTACGGCGGCGGTGGCCCGTACGGCGGAGGCCCCGGCGGTGCCGGTGGCCCGTACGGCGGCGGTCCCGGCGGTGCCGGTGGCCCGTACGGCTCCGGTGGGGCCGGCTACGGCGGTACCGATCCGCTCGCCGGGATGCCGCCGCTCGCCGACTCCGGCCGACGCGTCCTGGCGCGGCTGATCGACTGGTTCATCATCGCCGTACCGCTGGCCCTCCTCGGCATCCCGTTCGACATCTACACCCGGATGACCGACGACTCCGACATCGCGGACATGTGGGGCGAGGGGAACTCCGGCGGGCAGTGGGCCTTCCAGCTCCTGACGATCGTGGCGTACGTCGGCTACGACACCCTGATGACGAAGAAGAACGGGCAGACCCTCGGCAAGCGGCTGATGGGCATGCGGGTGGCGATGCTCAACGACGGCAGTGTCCCGTCCACCAGCGCCGCGCTGACCCGGGCGATGGTGCTGTGGCTTCCCGCGCTGATCTGCTGCGCCTGTCTGTGGCCGCTGTTGCTGCTGATCCTGATCCTGGTCGACAAGCCGTACAAGCAGGGCCTGCACGACAAGGCGGCGAAAACGGTCGTGGTGTCAGCGGCGCAGTGAGTGCTCCCCGGTGCGCGCCCGGGGACGCGGCACCCGTACGGACGGGCCGGTTTCCGCGCGGTCCGTCGGGCTCCGGAGGGCCGCCCGTGCCGGCTGGGCCCGGCGGCCGGACGCGGGTACGGAGAGGGCCACCAGCAGGCCGAGGAGGAGCGCGGCGAGTCCGATCAGCGCGATGCCGAGGCCGCCGGTGGCACGGGACAGCAGGAGCATGGCGACGGTCGACAGGACGACGGTGGCCGAACCGTAGGCGAGCTGTGCGACATTCGGACGCGGCATGACGGTATCCGTCCTCGGAGCATCGGTAGGGGGCCTCGTGGATCGGTCGCACTGTCGAACGACCCTACGACGGTGGATGCCCGAGAGGAACCAGCAGTAAGCACCACCTCACCCACGGTACCGGTGCACCGGGGGCGCACGGAATCACGGTCCGTGCCAAGTGGCCGGAACCCCACGCTGGTTGACGCGTGGACGGGGCCGGGGGAGGTCCGGTACGGCAGGATGCGGACCGGGCGGCCCCGCGCCCGTACCACCCCGGCCGGTCGGGCTCCGCGGGGTCCCGGCGGCCGGGATGTGGCGCCGGGCGACTGACCAGCCCCGTCGCGGTCCGGGGGGCCGTCCGCAATGCGGGGCGGGATGTTCACATAGAGCGTTGGCTTGTTCAAGTCAAGATCTGTCTTTTCTCGCGTACTTCCGGTCGAATGTCGTCACTTGTGGCGCGACTCCGCACGCGGATATCTCTTCAACCCCCCATCCGCGGTACGCGGGCGCGGGGAGGACAAGATCAAGTGACCAGCAGACGACGGGCGTTCAGCGCGTCCGCGGTGATTGTGGCGCTGGCCGCCACCGCCGCGACCGCCACGGCCCTCAGCCCGGCCCAGGCCGACGACCGCTCCACCACCGGAATCGAGCGCCATGACCCGGCACCGGGCGCGCACGGGGCTCCCGGACACGACCACGCCGCCGAGGTCGACCACGACCTCGAAGGCCCCTACAGCAAGCAGCAGGAGCAGCAGCGCAAGGCCGCGCTGGAGCAGGTGCTGTCCGGTGACGTCAAGGTGGAGCGCCGTGGCTCCTCCAAGGTCGTCAAGCTCGACGACAAGAAGTACGTCGAGCTGGGCCGGGAGCGGACCGACAAGATCTTCACCATCCTGGTGGAGTTCGGCGACAAGGTCGACAGCACCACGATGCACGACCCGGACGGCGCCGAAGGACCCCAGCCCCCGGCCCCCAAGTACGGCGGCAAGCCCGGCCCGCTGCACAACCGGATAGCCCAGCCGGACCGTTCGAAGGACAACTCGACGGCCTGGCAGGCGGACTACAACCAGCAGCACTTCCAGGACCTGTACTTCGGCACCGGCAAGGACAAGAAGACCGGCAAGCAGAAGCACTCCCTGAAGACCTACTACGAGAAGACCTCCTCCGGCCGGTACTCGGTCGACGGCACGGTCTCCGACTGGGTCAAGGTCGACTACAACGAGGCCCGCTACGGCTCCAACTACTGCGGCAGCACCAACTGCGCCAACGTGTGGGACGCGGTCCGCGACGGTGTCACCGCCTGGACCGCCGACCAGAAGGCCAAGGGCACGTCGGACGCCGAGATCAAGGCGCAGCTGGCGCAGTACGACCAGTGGGACCGCTACGACTTCGACAACGACGGCAACTTCAACGAGGCCGACGGCTACATCGACCACTTCCAGATCGTCCACGCCGGTGAGGACGAGTCGGCGGGCGGCGGTGCCGAGGGCACCAACGCCCTGTGGGCCCACCGCTGGTACGCGTACGGCACCGACGCCGGCAAGACCGGCCCCGCGCACAACAAGGCGGGCGGTACCCAGATCGGCTCCACCGGCATCTGGGTCGGCGACTACACGATGCAGCCCGAGAACGGCGGCCTGGGCGTCTTCGCCCACGAGTACGGCCACGACCTGGGCCTGCCCGACCTGTACGACACCTCCGGCAAGGCGGGCGCCGAGAACTCCACCGGCTTCTGGTCGCTGATGTCGTCGGGCTCCTGGCTCGGCCTGGGCAAGGACAGCATCGGCGACATGCCCGGTGACATGACCGCCTGGGACAAGCTCCAGCTCGGCTGGCTCAACTACGAGAAGGCCAAGGCGGCGACCACGTCCAAGCACACGCTGGGCGTCGCGGAGTACAACACCAAGAACCCCCAGGCGCTGGTCGTCGAGCTGCCGAAGAAGAAGGTCACCACCTCGGTCGTCAAGCCGGCCGAGGGCTCCAAGCAGTGGTGGAGCAACATGGGTGACGACCTCAAGAACACCCTGACCCGCTCCGTCGACCTGACCGGCAAGGCCAAGGCCGAGCTGGCCCTGGACGGCTGGTGGGACATCGAGAAGGACTACGACTACCTCTACGCCGAGGTGTCCACGGACGGCGGCAAGCAGTGGACCGCCCTGGCCGGCACGGCCAACGGCAAGGCCATCCCCGCCGACGCGAGCGGCGCCCCGGCGCTGACCGACGTCTCCGGCTCGTACCAGAAGCTGGTGTACCCGCTCGACGCCTACGCCGGCCAGAAGTTCGACCTCCGCTTCCGCTACCAGACCGACGGCGGCGCGGGCGGCAAGGGCTTCGCGGCCGACGCCATCACGCTCACGGCGGACGGCGCGACGGTCTTCTCCGACAACGCCGAGGGCGACGACGCCGGCTGGACCGCCAAGGGCTTCTCGCGCATCGGCGAGTCCTTCACCAACGAGTACGAGCAGTACTACCTGGCGGAGAACCGCCAGTACGTCTCGTACGACGCCACCCTCAAGGTCGGCCCGTACAACTTCGGTTTCCCGGCGCCGATGGACAGCTGGGTGGAGCACTACCCGTACCAGACCGGTCTGCTGGTCTGGCAGTGGGACACCTCCCAGAAGGACAACAACACCGCCGTCCACCCGGGCGAGGGCCTGATCCTTCCGGTGGACGCCCACGCCAAGCCGCTGAAGTGGTCCGACGGCACCCTGCCGCGCAACCGCGTCCAGGCCTTCGACTCGCCCTTCAGCCGGTACGCCACGGACAGCTTCACGCTGCACAAGGCGGGCGAGCCGCTGCGGATCCGGTCGCAGGCCGGCAACCCGGTCTTCGACGACCGCAAGGGCGTCTACTGGTACGCCGAGAACCCGCGGGCGGGTGTCAAGGTGACCGACACCAACACCAGGATCGCGATCGTCAAGCAGCCGAGGAACGGCCAGACGATCACCGTCCAGGTCGGACCGTCGGCCAAGTAACAGCATCACCGCAGGTCGAAACATGATCGGCCGTCGCCCCCTGGCGGGCGGCGGCCGATCGTGTTTGAGTGCCTCCTGACCGACCTTATGGACACGCCATCTCACGGGGGAGTGGTCCCACATGCCCGGCGGAGGTTTCTGCAAGTTGCCCGGCGGCAGCGTGGTCGTCGCGCTGAGCCTGCCCAGCCCGGCCGGCGAGGGCGGCGAGGCCCACCGGTACGGCGAGGGCGCCACCGTCCGTGTCCTGGTGCACGCCGTCAACCGCGCCCGCGCCCTGACCCGGCTGCGGAACCTGGGCCTGCGCGCCGTCTACCTGCGCGGCAACACCCATCCGCCGACCCCGGACGAGATCACGGCCGTGCTCCACCACCCGGAGGGGCTGCTCTGGCGCACCCACCCGGGCCGCGACTTCGAGCTCTGGCACCCGATACGCGCCCTGCTGCGCCCCCAGCCCCGGCCCGCCGCCCACGGCCGGCCCCACGAGGACCACGTCTAGTACCGCCTCCGGCCCCGCCACCGCCGGCGCCACCGTCCGACCGCGCGAGCCGGCGCGCGGACCCCGCCCCGGCCCGCGCGGACCCCGATGCGCGAGCCCCGCGCAGGGCGCGCCCGGCAGGGGGCGGGGCCGTCAGACGACCGGCTTGCCCGTCAGTTCCACGCCCGCCCCGCGCAGCTCCTCCAGGGCGGCGAGCGTCGTCTCCTCGGCCACACCCGCGGTCAGGTCCAGCAGCACCTGGGTCCGGAAGCCCTCGCGGACCGCGTCCAGCGCGGTGGCGCGCACACAGTGGTCGGTCGCGATACCGACCACGTCCACCTCCGTCACCTCGCGCTCCCGCAGCCACCGGGCCAGCGGCACATCGTTCTCGTCGCTGCCCTCGAAGCCGCTGTACGCCGCCGAGTAGGCACCCTTGTCGAACACCGTGTCGATCGCGCCCGACGCGACGGCTGGCGCGAAGTTCGGGTGGAAACCCACCCCCTCGGTGCCCGCCACGCAGTGGGGCGGCCAGGAGCGGACGTAGTCCGGCTGCGCGGCGAAGTGGTCGCCCGGGTCGATGTGGTGGTCCCGGGTGGCCACCACATGCCGGTAGACGGCCCCGGCGGCCTCGCCGACCAGGTCCGTGATGGCGGCGGCGACGTCCGCGCCACCCGCCACCGCGAGGCTGCCGCCCTCGCAGAAGTCATTCTGGACGTCCACGACGATCAGTGCGCGGTGCATGGCGGTTCCTTCGGTGGGGGGCGGTCGGTGGTCGGTGGGCCGGTCGAGGGGATGGGATCGAGCCTAGAGACTCCGCCGGCCCGGCGGGAGGGGGCCCGTGGGCGGGAGCGGGGCGCCGGTCCCCTCAGACGTACTCCGTCGGAATGACGGCCTCGCCCCGCGAGAGCTGCGTCGCCGACATCGGCAGGCCCGCACGCGCCGCGATGTGCCGCTCACGCGCCGCCTCCAGCGGCTCACGGGCCACGATCTCACCGCCCTTGACCAGCTCCACCAGCAGTTGCCGGCCGGCGAGCTCGGCCGGGACCGGCCCGGTGCCGACGACCTCCGCCTCGGCGATGCCGTCCGTGTCCGGGCGGCGCGCGGCCCACTTCCGGCCGCCGACCGAGCTCTTGCCGCCCTGCGACTTCTTCGCCACCGGGTGCAGCGGAGCCTTCGGGTCCGCCGACTCGGCGCGCGCGACGAGCTTGTAGACCATCGAGCCCGTCGGGTGACCGCTGCCGGTGACGAGCTGGGTGCCCACGCCGTACGCGTCGACCGGCGCCGCCGCCAGGGAGGCGATGGCGTACTCGTCCAGGTCGGAGGTGACCACGATCTTCGTGTCCCGCGCCCCGAGCTCGTCGAGCTGCTGGCGCACCCGGTGCGCGACCAGCAGCAGGTCGCCGGAGTCGATCCGGACCGCGCCGAGGCCGGTTCCGGCCACCGCCACGGCGGTGCGCACCGCCTCGGTCACGTCGTAGGTGTCGACCAGCAGCGTCGTCCCGCTGCCCAGCGAGTCCACCTGCGCCCGGAAGGCGTCGCGCTCGGTGTCGTGCAGGAGTGTGAAGGCGTGCGCGGAGGTGCCCACCGTGGGGATGCCGTAGCGGAAGCCGGCCGCCAGGTCGGAGGTGGAGTCGAAGCCGCCGACGTACGCGGCGCGGGCCGAGGCGACCGCCGACAGCTCGTGGGTGCGCCGGGCGCCCATCTCGATCAGCCGCCGGCCGCGGGCCGCCACCGCCATGCGGGAGGCGGCGGCCGCGATCGCCGAGTCGTGGTTGAGGATCGACAGGATCACGGTCTCCAGCAGCACGCACTCGGCGAAGGAGCCCTCGACGCGCAGGATGGGGGAGCCGGGGAAGTACACCTCGCCCTCGGGGTACCCCCAGACGTCCCCGCGGAAGCGGTAGTCCGCCAGCCACGCCAGGGTCGGCTCGTCGACGATGCCCCGCTCGCGCAGGAAGGCCAGGACGCCCGCGTCGAAGCGGAAGTTCTCCACGGCGTCCAGGACCCGGCCGGTGCCGGCCACGACGCCGTAGCGCCGCCCCTCCGGCAGCCGCCGGGTGAACACCTCGAAGACCGATCGCCGGTCGGCCGTCCCGCCGCGCAGCGCGGCCTGGAGCATGGTGAGCTCGTACTGGTCCGTGAAGAGCGCCGTGGACGGCACGTCCACCGGCAGCCCGAGATCCGCAGCATTCATGAGCAGGATGCTACCCCCGAATACTCGTCAGAGTGACGATTTCTAGGTCCGTGGCCGGGCGGCGCCCGCCGCCGGCCGGGTGCCGTTTGTGCGGCTACCCATGCGCAGTGGCAGCATGGGCCAGGTGAGTGTTGCTCCTGCAGAGATCGAACGTACCCAGCCGGCGGAGGACAGCTTCGCCGTGGTCGAGCCCGACGTGCCCTGGGTGACGATCGTCCACAACGACCCGGTCAACCTCATGAGCTATGTCACCTACGTCTTCCAGACGTACTTCGGCTACTCCAAGGACAAGGCGCACAAGCTGATGCTCGACGTGCACCACAAGGGCCGGGCCGTGGTCTCCAGCGGCACCCGCGAGGAGATGGAGCGGGACGTGCAGGCGATGCACGAATACGGGCTGTGGGCGACCCTCTCCCAGGACCGCGGCTGATGAGCGGCCACTTCGAGGCGCTGCCCGACGGCGGCGCGGCCGTCCCGCTGGACGAGGTCGAGATCTCCATCCTGCGCTCCCTGGCCGTCCAGCTCCTGGAGCTCATCGGGCCCGGCGAGACGCCGCCCAAGGGCGAGGACCCGCTGGCCGCGCTGTTCCGCGAGGGCCCCAGCGAGCCGCCGGCCGACCCGGCGCTGGCCCGGCTGTTCCCGAACGCCTACGGCGACGAGGACGAGGAGCTGCGCGCCGCGTCGGCCGACTTCCGCCGCTACACCGAGAACGACCTGCGCGCCCGCAAGCGCGAGGACGCCCTCACCGTCGTACGGACCCTGGACGCCCTGTCGGGCCGGGCGGCCGGGGAGGGCGGCGCCGTGCTGCGGCTGGCCGCGGAGGAGTCGCGCCACTGGCTGCGCACCCTCAACGACCTGCGGCTGACCATCGGCACCCGGCTGGAGGTCACCGACGAGGACGAGAGCGAGGCGCTCTACCGGCTGCCGGACTCCGATCCGCGCAAGCCGATGGTGATGGCGTACCTGTGGCTGGGCGTGCTCCAGGAGACCTTGGTCGACACGCTGACGCGGTGAACGGTGTTCGCTCAACGGACACTCAAATCCGTATAACGATCAGATTACCAGGACGCCCCGGTATGCCCGGCTGAGTCCTGCTTGTCCACTTTCGGATGTGTGGTACGTCACACTTCCCCGTGTCGATCATTGTTGCGGACGTGATAAATCTGCACGATCGCCCGGGGACGCCACCCATGTACCCGGGTGCGCTTCGGCCGGCGGACCGCCGGTGGCACTCCATCCATATCCGGGGGGATCAGGACCTGATCCGGGTCGCGCGCAGTCCAGTGCGAGTGACGCGGGTCGGCGTGGAGAAAGGCGCACCAACCATGACCTCAGTGCAGGTCGGCAAAGAACACGACGGCAGTGAGGCCGCGGAGTCCGCTTCCGGCGAGGGCTACCAGCGGGGCCTCGGAGCCCGTCAGATCCAGATGATCGCGATCGGCGGAGCCATCGGCACCGGGCTCTTCCTGGGCGCGGGCAAGGGCATCTCCAAGGCCGGGCCCAGCCTCATCCTGGCGTACGCCATCGCCGGGCTCGTGATCTTCTTCATCATGCGGGCACTGGGCGAGCTGCTCATGTACCGCCCGGTCTCGGGATCCTTCTCCGAGTACGCGCGTGAGTTCGTCGGCCCCTTCGCGGGGTTCGTCACCGGCTGGACGTACTGGCTCTTCTGGGTCGTCACCGGCATCACCGAGGTCACCGCGGCAGCCACGTACATGACGTACTGGTGGGACATCCCGCAGTGGATCTCCGCGCTGGTCTTCACCATCATCCTGTTCGGCGCGAACCTGATCTCCGTGAAGCTCTTCGGCGAGCTGGAGTTCTGGTTCTCCATGGTCAAGGTGACGGCCATCATCGGCATGATCCTGATCTGCGCCGGTGTGCTCACGATCGGGTTCTCCGACGCCGGTGACACCGCGTCCGTGACGCACCTGTGGGCCGACGGCGGCTTCTTCCCCAAGGGCATCGGCGGCACGCTGATGACCCTGCAGCTCGTGATGTTCGCCTTCCTCGCGGTCGAGCTGGTCGGCGTCACCGCCGGTGAGTCCAAGGACCCGGAGAAGACCCTCCCCAAGGCCATCAACACCGTGCCGTGGCGTATCGCCGTCTTCTACGTCGGCGCGCTGATCATGATCCTCTCGGTGGTGCCGTGGACGCACTTCCAGCCCGGTGTCTCGCCGTTCGTCGCCGCCTTCGAGAAGATGGGCCTGGGCATCGGCGCCGCGATCGTGAACTTCGTGGTCCTCACCGCGGCGCTCTCGTCCTGCAACTCGGGCATGTACTCCACCGGCCGCATGCTGCGCGACCTGGCGCTCAACGGGCAGGGTCCGCGGGCCTTCACCAAGCTCACCAAGAGCGGCATCCCGCTGGCCGGCACCGCCTTCTCCGCCGCCCTGATGCTGGTCGGCGTCTGGATCAACTACCAGTGGCCGGGCGACGCCTTCAACTACGTCGTCTCCTTCGCCACGATCTCCGGCATGTGGGCCTGGATCATGATCCTGGTCAGCCAGATCCGCTACCGCGCGCGGGCCGACCGGGGCGAGCTGCCGCAGTCGCCGTTCAAGGCGCCCGGCGCCCCGTGGACGAGCTGGTTCGCCCTGCTGTTCATCGGCATGGTGATCGTGATGATGGGCGTCGACAAGGACGCCCGCGTCTCGCTGTACTGCGCGCCGCTGTGGGCCCTGGTCCTGGGCGTCTCCTACCTGGTGCTGAAGTCCCGCAACCCGGAGAACGCCGCCTTCAAGCGCTGACCCGGAAGGGCCCGCCACCTGGGCTCCGTCCACCATGTGGGCCCGTCCGTACCGACCCTCGGTACGGACGGGCCCGTCTGTCTATCCTGATGCCCATGCTGACCATCACACGGGTTCTGTACGACCAGATCGTCGCGCACGCACGCGAGGACCACCCGGACGAGGCCTGCGGCGTGGTCGCCGGACCGGCCGGCTCGGGCCGCCCCGAGCGGTTCGTCCCCATGCTCAACGCCGCGCGCTCCCCCACGTTCTACGAGTTCGACTCCGGTGACCTGCTGAAGCTGTACCGGGAGATGGACGACCGGGACGAGGAGCCGGTGATCATCTACCACTCGCACACCGCGACCGAGGCCTACCCCTCCCGTACCGACGTCTCCTACGCCAATGAGCCGGGTGCCCACTACGTCCTGGTGTCCACAGCCGACACCGACGACGCCGGCCCCTTCCAGTTCCGCTCGTTCCGCATCGTGGACGGTGAGATCACCGAGGAAGAGGTCCGGGTCGTCGAGGCCTACTGACTGGTGAACGGGGAGCCGGGGTGGAGCGCGTCCGCATGATGAGCACTCAGCGTCCGGCATTCGAAATCACACTCGGGTTCCGGTACCAGGAATCGATACGATGACCGCATGGTTCCCACCGACGTGAGCGAAAAGACGCCGAGCTCCACGCTGCTCGTCGCCCGACTGCACGTCGACCTGTGCCGCCTCGCGAGCGCCATGTGTACCCCGCGCCGCGCCGCCTGACCAGCGGCCACCGCGCACCACCCCGGCACCACCCGGCACGTCCCCAGCACCGCCACGCGCCCCGCGCGTCCGCACCGCCCGGCACGTCCGCTCCACCGCACTGCCCCAGCACGAGCCACGCAGTACGCAGCCACGCAGTCCCGCACTCCCGCCTTTCGACAGGAGCCCACGCCATGGCCATCGAGGTCCGCATCCCGACCATCCTCCGCACCTACACCGACGGCGCCAAGGCCGTGGAGGGCAGCGGGGACACCCTCGCCGACCTCTTCGCCGACCTCGAGACCCGGCACACGGGCATCCAGGACCGCATCGTCGACGGCGGCCAGCTGCGCCGTTTCGTGAACGTGTACCTGAACGACGAGGACGTCCGCTTCCTGGACGGCATCTCCACCAAGCTGTCCGACGGCGACAACGTCACGATCCTCCCGGCCGTGGCCGGCGGCATGGTCTGATGCGTTACGACAGCCCCCTCGCCGCCGTCGGCAACACCCCGCTGGTCCGCCTGCCGCGACTGTCCCCCTCGGCGGACGTCCGCATCTGGGCCAAGCTGGAGGACCGCAACCCGACCGGCTCCGTCAAGGACCGGCCGGCCCTGCACATGATCGAGCAGGCGGAGAAGGACGGCCGCCTCACACCCGGCTGCACCATCCTGGAACCGACCAGCGGCAACACGGGCATCTCCCTCGCCATGGCGGCCAGGCTCAAGGGCTACCGCATCGTGTGCGTGATGCCCGAGAACACCTCCCAGGAGCGCCGCGAGCTGCTCGCCATGTGGGGCGCCGAGATCATCCCCTCCCCGGCGGCGGGCGGCTCCAACACCGCCGTACGGGTGGCCAAGGAGCTCTCCGCCGAGAACCCCTCCTGGGTGATGCTCTACCAGTACGGCAACCCGGACAACGCGGGCGCGCACTACGCCACCACCGGCCCCGAGATCCTCGCCGACCTGCCGTCCGTCACGCACTTCGTGGCGGGCCTGGGCACCACCGGCACGCTCATGGGTGTCGGGCGCTACCTGCGCGAGCACAAGCCCGACGTCAGAATCGTCGCCGCCGAGCCCCGCTACGACGACCTGGTGTACGGCCTGCGCAACCTCGACGAGGGCTTCGTGCCGGAGCTCTACGACGCCTCCGTCCTCACCACCCGCTTCTCGGTCGGCTCGGCCGACGCGGTGACCCGCACCCGCGAACTGCTCCAGCAGGAGGGCATCTTCGCGGGCGTCTCGACGGGCGCGGCGCTGCACGCCGCGATCGGTGTCGGCAGGAAGGCCCTGAAGGCGGGGGAGTCCGCCGACATCGTGTTCGTCGTCGCCGACGGCGGCTGGAAGTACCTGTCGACCGGTGTCTACACCGCGGCGACCACCGAAGAGGCCATCGAAGCCCTCCAGGGCCAGCTCTGGGCCTGACGGCCTGACGGCGCGCCCCGCGCCGGCCGGCGCGGGGCGGCACCACCGGCCCGGCGCCGGTCAGGCGCGGTCCGCGAGGTGGCGCACCCGGTCCCACACCAGGGGGTCCACCGTCCCCGCCCGGCGGCGGAACTCCCCGACCGGGACCTCCCGCAGTTCATCGGTCTCGAGGTAGCTGGGCCGGCCCTGGCCGTCGCCCACCGAGCCCGGCCGCAGCACGATCACCCCCGGCCGGTCGCCGTGGTTCTTGCTGGTGATCTTCGCGACGAGCACGCAGTCACCCCGTACCGCCAGCACCAGGCACGGCCGGTCCTTGGAACCGGGGCCGTCCTCGTAGGGCACGTCGGCCCACCAGATCTCGCCCGGCTCCGGCCGGTGCCACACCGCCCGGGCCGGCCCGGCGGGCCGTTCGCGCCGCTCGGCCGGGGGCCGCCCGGCCGGACGGGTGCGGCCGGCGGGGCGGCGGCCACCCGGACGGCGGGTACCGGGCCGCGCGGACCGGCCGAGGCCGTCGGTCACCGCCGCCACCAGAGCGATCACCACGACGGCGCCGAGCGCCAGCCACCAGGACGTGTCCATACCCCAGGACGTTACAAGGACGGTGTCCACCGCGCCCACCATCCGAACCGGTGACAGCACAGGTGAGTTCCCCCACAACGGGCCGCCGCGAAGGAGCGACCGGCCCCGCCGCGCCTTACGCTCGACGCACCGCACGACCTCCCCCGTCAGCGCCTGCCCCGCTCCCGTCCACGGAGGTTCACGCTCCATGAAGCTCACCGTCGTCGGCTGCTCAGGGTCGTTCCCGTCCGCGGATTCGGCCTGTTCGAGCTACCTCGTAGAGGCCGACGGCTTCCGGCTGCTCCTCGACATGGGCAACGGCGCCCTGGGCGAGCTGCAGCGCCACATCGGTCTGTACGACCTGGACGCGATCTTCCTCAGCCATCTGCACGCCGATCACTGCATCGACATGTGCGGGTACTTCGTCGCGCGCTACTACCGCCACGAGGGCGGCCGCTGCCCGGCCATCCCGGTGTACGCGCCCGACGGTGCCGAGCAGCGCCTGACCACGGCGTACGCGGACACCCCGTCCGACAAGTCGATGAGCGAGGTGTTCGACTTCCACACGCTGGAGCCCGGCTCCTTCACCCTGGGCCCCTTCCAGGTCCGCACGGAGCGGGTGGAACACCCGGTCGAGGCGTACGGCATCCGGCTTGAGCACGGTGGGAAGTCGCTCACCTACTCCGGTGACACCGGGGTCTGCGACGCGGTCGACGTGCTGGCCGCCGGGACCGACCTCTTCCTGTGCGAGGCGTCCTTCACCCACGGCAAGGAGGACATCCCCGGCCTGCACCTCAACGGCCGCGAGGCCGGGGCGCACGCGGCCCGGGCGGACGCGGGACGGCTGGTGCTCACGCACATCCCGCCGTGGACGGACGGCGAGCGCAACCTCGCCGACGCCCGCGCGGTCTACCCGGGCCCGGCGGAACTGGCCCGGCCCGGCGCGGTCTACCAGCTCTAGAGGCCCGGGGGCAGGACGAAGGGCCCGGAACCGTCACCGGTTCCGGGCCCTTCGCCGCGGCTCGCGCCCGTGGGCTACTTGGCCTCTGCCTTCTGGAGCTCGGCGAGCTCCTCGTCGGACTCGCGGCCCGGCGTCGGCAGGTTGAACTTGGTGATCGCGAAGCGGAAGACCACGTAGTAGACCGCCGCGAAGCACAGACCGACCACGACCAGGCCCCACGGCTTGGAGGCGATGCCGAGGTTGAGCACGAAGTCGATCGCACCGGCCGAGAAGCCGAAGCCGTCCTTCATGCCCAGCGCCCAGGTCAGTGCCATCGAGACACCGGTCAGCACGGCGTGGACCGCGTACAGCACCGGGGCGATGAACATGAAGGTGAACTCGATCGGCTCGGTCACGCCGGTGACGAACGAGGTGAGCGCGAGGGAGAACATCATGCCGCCGACGACCTTGCGGCGCTCGGGGCGGGCGCAGTGGACGATGGCCAGGCAGGCCGCCGGGAGGGCGAACATCATGATCGGGAAGAAGCCGGTCATGAACTGTCCGGCGGTCGGGTCACCGGCGAGGAAGCGGGCGATGTCGCCGCTCTTGCCCTCGTAGGAGCCGGCCTGCAGCCACGGGAAGGAGTTCAGCAGGTGGTGCATGCCCACCGGGATGAGCGCCCGGTTGGCGACGCCGAAGATGCCCGCGCCGACGGCGCCCGAACCCACCAGCCACTCACCGAAGTTGTGCAGCCCGGTGCCCAGGACCGGCCAGATCAGGCCGAAGACGATACCCATGGCCAGACCCGCGAAGGCCGACAGGATCGGGACGAGGCGCCGCCCGCCGAAGAAGCCAGCCCAGTCCGGCAGCTTGGTGCGGTAGAAGCGCTGGTAGAGCAGGGCGACCACGATGCCCATGACCACGCCGCCGAGGACCTTGGCGTCCACCGGGGCGTCGGCCATGACTATCTTGCCGTCGACGACCTTGGCCACCTTGGGCAGGTTTGCGTCGGTGAACGTGGCGAGCACGTTCTTGAAGACCAGGTAGCCGGTGACGGCCGCCAGCGCGGTGGAGCCGTCCGACTTCTTCGCGAAGCCGATGGCGATGCCCACGGCGAACAGCAGCGCCATGTTGTCGAGAATGGCGTTGCCGCCCGCGGCCATGAAGCTCGCGATCTTGGTGATGAACGCCGGGAACGACTCCCGGCCCAGCATGTCGCTGTTGCCGAGCCGGACCAGGAGCGCGGCGGCGGGCAGCACGGCGACCGGCAGCATGAGGCTGCGGCCGATGCGCTGCATGACAGCCATCACGCCCGCGCCCTTCTTCTTCTCCGCCGCGGGGGCGGCGCTGGCCGTGGACATCAACTTCCTCCAGTGGGCAAGGCGCCGCCCAGGCATGAAGAAAGGGGGGACGGCGGCGTCTCGGGAACCGCGGCGGCGCCGCGTGGTCTACACCAATACTGGTGTAGACCAGTTTTAGCATGGTCGGGTATGGATAAGGAACCTGCAAAATAGTGACACGGTCCCTACGCGCCGTACCGGCCCCGGGCCCGCCGCGCGGGCAGGCCGGAAGGCCCTCGGACCGCTCGGTCCAGGGCCCTTCGCCGGCGCGGACGCGGGCCGCCGTTACGGCCTGGTCGCCTCCCGGTCCGCTTCCTCCCCGGCCTCCGGCGGCTCGCGCCCGGGCGTGGGGACGTCGAACCTGGTGATCACGAAGCGGAACACCGCGTAGTACACGACGGCGAAGCCCAGCCCGATCGGGATGATCAGCCACGGCTTGGTGCCCAGGTGCCAGTTGACGACGTAGTCGATCAGGCCGGCCGAGAAGCTGAAGCCGGCGTGCGCCCCCAGCGCCCAGGTGATCACCATCGACGCGCCGGTCAGCAGCGCGTGCAGCCCGTAGAGCAGGGGCGCGGCGAACATGAAGGAGAACTCCAGCGGCTCGGTCACCCCGGTGACGAACGAGGTGAGCGCCACCGAGACCATCAGGCCCGTCACCTCCTTGCGGCGTTCGGGCCGGGCGCAGTGCGCGATGGCCAGCGCCGCCGCCGGGAGCCCGAACATCATGATCGGGAAGAAGCCCGACATGAACTGCCCCGCGGTCGGGTCCTGGGCGAAGAACCGCGTCAGGTCGCCCTGCACCACGGTGCCGTCCGGCTTGGTGTACTCGCCGGCCTGGAACCAGAAGAAGGTGTTCAGGAACTGGTGCATGCCGATGGGGATCAGCAGCCGGTTCGCCAGCCCGAAGATGCCCGCGCCCCACGCGCCCAGCCCGATCAGCTGCTTGCCGAACCACGTCAGCGCGTCGCCGACCGGCTCCCACAGCAGCCCGAACAGCACCCCCAGCACCACGCAGATGAACGCCATCAGGATGGGGACCAGCCGGCGGCCGTTGAAGAACCCCAGCCAGTCCACCAGCCTGGTGCGGTGGTAGCGCTGCCAGACCACCGCCGTGAGCAGGCCGATCAGGATGCCGCCGAGCACGCCCGGGTTCTGCGGCACCCCCTCCGGGGCCTCCGCCGTCACCGTTCCCTCGCGCGGGAACGCCGCCAGCACGTTGTGGTAGACGAGGAAACCGACCACCGCGGCGAGCGCCGTCGAGCCGTCCGCCTTCTTGGCGAAGCCGATCGCCACCCCGATGCAGAACAGCAGCGGCAGACCGAACGAGCCGTCCAGGATGGCCGTGCCGCCCTGCGTCAGCACCCGGGAGGTCTTGTCCCAGAACCCGCCGTGCAGGTACGCCGCGAAGAGGTTCCCCAGACTCACCAGCAGACCGGCCGCCGGCAGTACCGCCACCGGGAGCTGGAGGCTCCGCCCCACCTTCTGCAGTCCCTGGAAGAGCCCGCTCCACCTCGACTTCCTGGGCGCGGGGGCGCTTTGGGTGCTCATCGGCGTCCTCCCGGACAAGCTGGTGTAGACCAGTTGCGATAGGCTCCCGGAGCCCCGCCGCGGGCGAGACGCCGGTGACCGTCATCATTCGATACCCCGTCCGACCTCGCCCGCGTAGATGGGCCAACCGTGAGTTACCGTGACAACGCGGACCCAGGGTGCGCCCCGACTTCCCTCTTCGAGGACCAGAGGACCAAAGGAGAAACACATGGCCAGCAAGGCTGAGAAGATCGTCGCCGGGCTCGGCGGTATCGACAACATCGAAGAGGTCGAAGGCTGCATCACCCGGCTGCGCACCGAGGTCGCCGACCCCGCCCTGGTCGACGAGGCCGCCCTCAAGGCCGCCGGCGCCCACGGCGTCGTGAAGATGGGCAGCGCGATCCAGGTCGTCATCGGCACCGACGCCGACCCGATCGCCGCCGAGATCGAGGACATGATGTGAGCTGACCTCCCGCTCACTCGTCAGGGGCCCGTTCCGGTACCGGAACGGGCCCCTCCCGTCGGGACGACTAGGCTCGTGCCATGTCTCGAATCGACGGCCGCACTCCCGAACAGCTCCGCCCGGTCACCATCGAACGCGGATGGAGCAAGCACGCCGAGGGCTCCGTCCTCATCTCCTTCGGCGACACCAAGGTCTTCTGCACCGCCTCCGTCACCGAGGGCGTCCCGCGCTGGCGCAAGGGCAGCGGCGAAGGCTGGGTCACCGGCGAGTACTCGATGCTGCCCCGCGCCACCAACACCCGCGGCGACCGCGAGTCCGTGCGCGGCAAGATCGGCGGCCGCACCCACGAGATCTCCCGCCTCATCGGCCGCTCCCTGCGCGCGGTCATCGACTACAAGGCGCTCGGCGAGAACACCATCGTCCTGGACTGCGACGTCCTCCAGGCCGACGGCGGCACCCGCACCGCCGCCATCACCGGCGCCTACGTCGCCCTCGCCGACGCCGTCGCCTGGGCCCAGGCCAAGAAGCTCGTCAAGGCCGGCCGCAAGCCGCTCACCGGCACCGTCTCCGCCGTCTCCGTCGGCATCGTCGACGGCACCCCGCTGCTCGACCTCTGCTACGAGGAGGACGTCCGCGCCGAGACCGACATGAACGTCGTCTGCACCGGCGACGGCCGCTTCGTGGAGGTCCAGGGCACCGCCGAGGCCGAGCCCTTCGACCGCAAGGAGCTCAACGCCCTCCTCGACCTCGCCACCGGGGGCTGCGCCGACCTCGCCGCCCTCCAGCGCGAGGCGCTCGACGGCACCCTCTAGGCAGGGCCCGCGCCGGCGGGCAACCGTGGACGCCGTGTCCGGCGTCCTTCCGGACACGGGCGTACGGCCCGAAACCGTACGCCCGTCCGCATCACGAGAGGACACGTCCATGGGCCGCAGCCGCACCCGCAGCCACCGTCGCCGCGCCACCGCACTCGCCACCGCCGCCGCGGTGCTCACCCTCACCGCGGTCGCCGGCTGCGGCGCCGTGGAGAAGCTCACGGACTGCGCGCGGGCCGCGGACGCCATCGCCACCAGCGCGGACCGGCTCACCCGGGCCGTGTCCACCGCGACGGACGACCCCACCCAGCTCAACGAGTCCCTCGACGCCATCGACCGGGAACTGGCCGACCTCAAGGACAAGACCGGCGACGCCGACCTGTCCAAGGCCGTCGACGACCTCACCAAGGGCGTCGACACCGTCCGCACCTCCGTCAGGAACGGCGACAACACCCCCGACATCACCCCGGTCACCGGCGCCGCCGCCGAGATCGGCAAGGTCTGCACCCCGTAGATACTGGGTGCATGACCCGCCTGATCCTCGCCACCCGCAACGCCGGGAAGATCACCGAACTCCACGCGATCCTGGCCGACGCCGGCCTGCCCCACGAACTCGTCGGCGCCGACGCCTACCCCGGCGTGCCCGACGTCAAGGAAACCGGCGTCACCTTCGCCGAGAACGCCCTCCTCAAGGCGCACGCCCTCGCCCGGGCCACCGGCCTGCCCGCGATCGCCGACGACTCAGGCCTGTGCGTGGACGTCCTCGGCGGCGCCCCCGGCATCTTCTCCGCGCGCTGGGCCGGACGCCACGGCGACGACCGGGCCAACCTTGACCTGCTCCTGGCCCAACTCGCCGACATCGCCCCGGAACACCGCGCCGCCCACTTCGCCTGCGCGGCGGCCCTGGCCCTGCCCGACGGCACCGAACGCGTGGTGGAGGGCCGCCTGCGCGGCACCCTGCGCCACGCCCCGTCCGGCACCAACGGCTTCGGCTACGACCCGGTCCTCCAGCCGGACGGCGAATCGCGCACCTGCGCCGAACTGACCCCCCAGGAGAAGAACGCCATCAGCCACCGCGGCCAGGCCTTCCGCGCCCTGGTCCCGGTCATCCGCGAACTGCTCGGCGACTGAGCCGGATCCGGGGCCACGAGCAGACCGAAGGGCCGCCCGCGGGGGCGGCCCTTCACCGTTGTGCGGCCGGAGGGACTCGAACCCTCACGGGTGTTACCCCACTGGGACCTAAACCCAGCGTGACTGCCAGTTCCACCACGGCCGCGCGCGCCCCCATCGTAGTGGGCGGCCACGGCCCTCGGTCCGGCCCGGTCAGAACTTCGGCTCCGGGGCCCGGGCCAGTACCAGTTCGGCCGCCTCCTCCTCGGTGCAGACCGACGGCGGCGAGCCGGCGAGCGGCCGGCGGGCGGTCTCCTTCATGCAGGCGACCGCGATCACACCCACCAGCGCCGCCGCCATCGCGTAGTACGCCGGCATCATAGTGCTGCCGGTGACACTGATCAGCGCGGTGATGACCAGGGGCGTGGTGCCGCCGAACAGCGAGGTCGAGACGTTGTAGCCGACCGACAGGGAGCCGTAGCGGACCTGGGTCGGGAAGAGCGCGGGAAGCGCCGCCGACATGGTGCCCAGCAGGCACACCAGGGACAGGCCCAGCATCAGCATGCCGGCCGTGACGGCGAGCACCCCGTCCCGGCCGATCAGCCAGAACGCGGGCGCGGACAGGAGCAGGAAGCCCAGCATGCCCGTCATCAGCAGGGGCTTGCGGCCGAAGCGGTCACTGAGGTCACCCACCTTGTTGACGATCAGCAACAGCAGGACCATCACACCGAGCAGGATCAGCAGGCCGTGAGTGGCGCTGTAGCCGAGCTCGTCGGAGAGGTACGTCGGCAGGTACGACAGCACCATGTAGTCGGTGATGTTGTACGCGGCCACCAGCGCGACGCACAGGATCAGCGCGGGCCAGTGCCGGCGGAAGATGGTGCCGAGGCCGCCCTTCACCGCGCTGTCCGCGGCGCCCGCCGGCGACGCGCCGGCCGAGGCACCCTGTGCCGCCAGCTTCTGGAAGGCGGGGGTCTCGTCCAGCCGGAGCCGCAGGTAGAGGCCGACCAGCCCCAGCGGCCCGGCCACCAGGAAGGGCAGGCGCCAGCCCCAGTCCTCCATGGTGGAGCTGCCGAGCCAGGCGGTCAGGGCGGTGACCAGGCCGGCCGCGCCGATGTACCCGGCCAGCGTGCCCGACTCCAGGAAACTGCCGTAGAAACCGCGCCGCTTGTCGGGTGCGTACTCGGCTATGAAGGTGGAGGCGCCACCGTACTCGCCGCCCGTGGAGAAGCCCTGGACCAGGCGGAACAGGATCAGCAGCGCCGGGGCCCAGAAGCCGATGGAGTCGTAGGACGGGATCAGCCCGATCGCGAAGGTGCCGGCCGCCATCATGATCATGGTGAGGGCGAGGACCTTCTTGCGGCCGATCCGGTCGCCCATCGGGCCGAAGACCATCCCGCCCAGCGGCCGTACCAGGAAGGCGACCGCGAAGGTGGCGAAGGAGGACAGGAGCTGGGCCGTCTCGTTCCCGGACGGGAAGAAGACATGGCCGAGAGTGACTGCCAGATAGCTGTAGATGCCGAAGTCGAACCACTCCATGGCGTTGCCCAGGGAGGCCGCCTTCACCGCCCTCCTGACCTCCGCCCGATCGGTGACCGTGACATCGGACCGGCGGAGCCTCGGGTTCTTCCGCCGCTTGACGGCCCGGAAGAGGATGGGGTGGCGTCTGACCGCCGCGGGATCGTCGTGCTGATCCTGGCCGGTGGCCGCCATGACCTGGTTCCTTTCCTGGGCTGCCGTGATTCAAGGGCAACACCTGCTCGGCCGTGGCGGCTGCAAACCGAAGTCCCACAGGAGTGGGACCTCAGTCACAGGAAGAGCACAACTCAGATACCGAGATCCTTGATGATCTTCGCGACGTGGCCGGTCGCCTTCACGTTGTACAGCGCGCGCTCGACCTTGCCCTCCTCGTCCACCACGACCGTGGAGCGGATCACGCCCGTCACCGTCTTCCCGTACAGCTTCTTCTCGCCGAAGGCGCCGTACGCGGTCAGGGTCTCCTTCGACGGGTCGCCCACCAGCGTGACCCTCAGGTCCTCCTTCTCGCGGAACTTCGCCAGCTTCTCCGGCTTGTCCGGCGAGACGCCGACCACGTCGTACCCCGCGCCCGCCAGCAGCTCCAGGTTGTCGGTGAAGTCGCAGGCCTGCTTGGTGCAGCCGGGGGTGAGGGCGGCGGGGTAGAAGTAGACGATGACCTTGCGGCCCTGGTAGTCGGCGAGTGAGACGTCTTTGCCGTCCGCGTCGGGCAGGGTGAAGGCGGGGGCGGTGTCACCGGGCTGCAGTCGCTCGCTCATGGCTCTCGGCTCTCCTGGGAGGGGGTGGACGTACGCGTGACAGAGCCTAATGGGGGTCGGGGACAGCCGGTGGGCCGGTGAACTGACAGACTGTCCACCACGGATTGACCGACGATACGGACCATACGGACCAGATCACGGAGGCAGCGCGGTGTCGGATGCCAGGACCCCTGCGCAGATCGAGGCGGACATCGTCCGCCGGCGCGAGCAGCTCGCCGTCACTCTCGACGAGATCGGCGTACGCATGCACCCCAGGACGATCGTCGGGGACGCGAAGGCCAAGGTCGCGTCGACGGTCGACGAGACGGCCGGACGCGCCTTCGTGGCCGTCAACCGCGCCGTCTCGGACGTCAGGGCCCGGTTCGTGGCCGAGGACGGCTCGCCCAGGCTGGAACGCCTGGTGCCGGTGGCGCTGGTGGCGGTCGGCGTGATCGGGCTGCTCGCCGTGTCCGTCCGCAAGCGCCGGGACTGACGGGGGAGCCGGAGCGGGTGGCCTGACCGGTGGGACCGGTGGGACCGGGGTGACCCTCCGGGGTGCGTGGCGCGCCCGGGCAGGTAGGTTCATGGCGTGAGCGAGAACACCCACGACAAGCTGCCCATCCGGATGCTGCACGACCGGGTCCTGGTCCGCAACGACACCCCCGAGGGGGAGCGGCGATCGGGCGGCGGCATCCTGATTCCGGCGACCGCCGCCGTCGGCCGCCGCCTGGCCTGGGCCGAGGTGGTCGCGGTCGGTCAGAACGTACGGACCGTGGAACCCGGCGACCGGGTGCTGTACGACCCCGAGGACCGTGCCGAGGTCGAGGTGCGGGGCGTCGCGTACGTGCTGATGCGCGAGCGCGACCTGCACGCCGTCGCGGCGGACCGGTTCGAGGAGTCGGAGGACTCCACCGGGCTGTACCTGTAGCCGAACCCTGGCGAAGGGGCCTGGTGGCGGAGGTCACCAGGCCTTTTCGTATGCCCCTTTGCTACCTTTGAGACACCCCGACGAGACGCGCCGTACCGGGTGAAGGCAAAGACGACGCACCCCGTGACTCGTTTCCGCGTTTCGAGAGGTGCCGTCCCCATGGCGTGGGTTCTGCTTGTCGTCGCCGGTCTGCTCGAGGTGGGCTGGTCGATCGGGATGAAGTACACCGACGGATTCACCCGGCTGTGGCCGAGCCTGTTCACGGTCGCCGGGATCGTCGCCAGCATGGTGCTGCTGTCGCAGGCCGCCAGGACCCTGCCGATCGGCACCGCCTACGGCGTGTGGGTCGGTATCGGCGCGGCCGGCGCGGCAGTGGTCGGCATGGTGGTTCTGGGCGAGCCGGTCACCGCCGCCCGCATCTTCTTCGTCTGTCTGCTGCTGGTCGCGGTGGTCGGGCTGAAGGCGACGTCCGGGCACTGAGAGGCCGCGACGAGCGCGGACGACTGCGTTGCGGGCGCGCCCGCAAGGGTACGGGCGAGCCCGGGCGGCGGGTGCGGAAGGGCACGCGGGGCGCGGGCGCGGGGTGGCGCGGCGCGCGGGGGGTCACCGTGCGGCGTTCCGGCTCCAGGGCTGCGGCGGCGCGGGCGCGGCAGGGTAGCCGGGCGCGGCCGGGTTGCCGGGCACGGTCGGGGCGGCCCCGCCGGTCGCGTCCGTGCCCCCGGTCGCGTCGGTCCCGCCGGTCGGGGCGGTCGCCCCGGTGGCGTCGGCCCCGGCCCCGGTGTCCCCCGACGCGCCGGTGCCGCCCGTGTCGCCCGCACCGGTGGTGTCGCCGGTGCCTCCCGTGTCCTCCGTCTCCCCGGTCCCTCCCGTCTCCTGCGGCTCCCCGCTGTCCCGTGGCTCCCCGGTCCCTTCCGGCGGCGGCTCCTCCTCGAACTCCGCGCCCTCCTCCAGGACCAGGTCGAACTCCTGTGCCTCGGTCCCCTCCAGCGCCGCCCGCGTGAACTGGGCCCACAGCTCCGCCGGTGCCCCGCCGCCGTTGATCCGGTCCAGCCCCATCGCCCCGTACAGCGGCCTCTGCGCGCCCGTCGCGGGGTCCTGGCCCATCACCGCGACCACTGTCGCCAGGTCGGGGGTGTAGCCCGCGAACCAGGCCGCCTTGTCGTCCTCGGCCGTACCGGTCTTGCCGGCCGCCGGGCGCCCGGCGGCCTGGGCGGCGGTCCCGGTACCGCTCTCGACCACACCGCGCAGCATGGACGTGGTGGTGTCGGCGGCCTCCCGGCTGACCGCCTGGGTGGTCGGGGCGGCGGGCAGTTCCAGTTCGACGCCGTTCTTCCGCACCTCCTGGATCAGCGTGTACGTGCCGTGCCTGCCGTGGTTGGCGAGCGTCGCGTACGCCTCGGCCATGTCCAGGACGCTGGCGGTGGCGGGGCCCAGCGCGATGGAGGGGGAGGGGTTGAGGTCCGGTGTGGTGGCGGGCAGGCCCAGGTCGATGGCGATCTGCTCCACCTTCGCCGGGCCGACGTCCACGGCCAGCTGTGCGTACACGGCGTTGACCGACTGGTCGGTGGCGGACTGGACGGTGATCGGGCCGTAGTCCGCGTCGTCCTCGTTGCCCGGGGCGTAGGGCGGGCCGCTCCACCCCTCGACCGGCCGCTTGTTGGTGCCGTCGTACACCGTGCCGGGTGTGATGCGCTCGCCGTCCTGCGTGGTGGAGGCGTTGTCCACGGCCGAGGCGAAGACGAACGGCTTGAAGGTGGAGCCCACCTGGTAGTCCCGGCGGGTGGCGTTGTTGACGTACTGCCGGGTGTAGTCGACGCCCCCGTACATGGCGACGACCTTGCCGGTCGCCGGTTCGATGGAGGCGCCTCCGACCCGGACGTAGCGGTCGGTCGGGTTGCCGGACGGGTCGAGTTTCGCCATGACCTGGTCGTCCACCGCCCGGACGAAGGCGTCCTGCTTCCGCTTCTCCAGCGTGGTGGTGATGCGGTAGCCGCCGGTGGCCAGGGTCTTCTCGTCGAGGATGCCGTGACTGGTGAGGTACTCCTCGACCGCCTGCACGATGTAGCCGCGCTGCCCCGCCAGCCCGGTGGCGGGCCGGGCCTTGTGCGGGACCGGGAAGGTCAGGGCGGCACGCTCGGCGTTGGTGAGCCACAGCTCCTTCACCATGGCGTCCAGGACGTAGTTCCAGCGGCCGACCGCCCGCGCCCCGTTCTCCGGGTGGGTGGCGACGTCGTAGACGCTGGGGGCGTTGAGCAGCGAGGCGAGGTACGCGCCCTCGGCGGCGCTGAGGTCCTGGACGTCCTTGCCGTAATAGGCGCGGGCGGCGGCCTGGACACCGTAGGCGTTGCGGCCGTAGTAGCTGGTGTTGAGGTAGCCCTCGAAGATGTCGTCCTTGGTCTTCTCGCGGTCCAGCTTGATCGCGATGAAGAACTCCTTCACCTTGCGGGTGACGGTGCGCTCCTGACCCAGGTAGTAGTTCTTGACGTACTGCTGGGTGATGGTGGAACCGCCCTGGGTGCCCTTGCCGGTGACGGTGTTCCAGGCGGCGCGGAGCATCGCCTCGGGGTCGACCGCGGACTCGGTGTAGAAGTCCCGGTCCTCGGCGGCCAGGACCGCGTGCTGCACGGCCCGGGGGACCTGCGCGAGTGACACGTTCTCCCGGTTGATCTCGCCGTCGCGGGCGATCTGGCCGCCGTCGCTGTAGAGGTAGACGTTGGTCTGGGCGGTGGCGGCGGCGTTGGCCTTCGGGATGTCCACGAGCCGGTAGCCGGCGAAGAACCCGCCGATGAGCAGCAGGGCCAGGAAGAGGAACGTGCCCAGCACCATGCGCCAGGTCGGCAGCGCTCGGCGCCAGCCGGTGCGCCGGCGGCGGGCCGGGCGGCTCCTCTCCGCCACCCGGCCCTCGTCGGCGAGGGTGGGGTCACGGGGCTGCCAGCCCTGCTGCGGTGGCTCGTCGCTCATGGTCTCCGCCCCGTTGGTGATGTTTGAGGTGATTTGTGCGGCGCCTTCATAGTGCACCGCACATCTGTGCATGCCCGGCATCGGCGGCCGAAAAGCAGTCGCGGCCGTCGATCGTGCGGGGCTAGGCTCCACGGCTTTGGCGCGTGCGGTGGCGCGTGGGGGAGACGGAGGGAGCTGAGGTGCGGCTGTACGCGGCCGTGGCTGCCGGTGGGTTCCGGCGCTACGCGACGTATCGGGTGGCGACCGCCGCCGGGGTGTTCACCAACACCGTCTTCGGTTTCATCCTGGCTTACACCTATATGGCCCTGTGGGCGGAGAAGCCCGGGCTCGGTGGCTACGACATGGCCGAGGCGCTCGCGTATGTGTGGATCGGGCAGGCCCTGCTGGCGACCTGTGGACTGATGGGCGGCGGTTTCGAGGACGAGCTCATCGAGCGCATCAAGACAGGAGACATCGCGGTCGACCTGTACCGGCCTGCCGACCTCCAGCTGTGGTGGCTCTCGGGGACCCTGGGGCGGGCGGCGTTCCAGTTGCTGGGGCGGGGTGTGGTGCCGATGGCGATCGGCGCGTTCGCCTTCGACATCGCGCTGCCCGAGCAGCCGGTCACCTGGCCGGCCTTCCTGCTGTCGGTCGCCCTCGGCGTGGTGGTGAGCTTCGCCGTGTGGTTCCTGGTGGCGTTGAGCGCGTTCTGGCTGATGGACGGTGCGGGGGTGGTGCACGTGGCGTGGCTGTCCGGACTGTTCTTCTCGGGGACGCTGCTGCCGCTGACGGTCTTCCCGGGCGCGCTGGGCGAGGTGGCGCGGGTGCTGCCGTGGGCCTCGATGCTCCAGGTCCCGGCGGACGTGTTCCTGGAGAAACGGACCGGATGGGGGCTGCTGGAGGCCTACGCCTTCCAGGCCGGCTGGGCGCTGGTACTGCTGGTGGCGGGCCGGGCGGTGCAGGCGGCAGCGACACGGCGGGTGGTGGTGCAGGGTGGGTGAACGACCGGCGGCCGAGCGGGACGAGTACATGGGGCCGGGGCACATGGTGCCGGGGCACATGGTGCCGGGGCCCATGGGGGCGCGGCCCATGTCCGACCGCGACGTGTCCGAGCACCATGTGTCCGAGCGCGGCACGCCCGAGCGCCCCATGGGGCCGCGCCGCGCCCGGGCGGCGCACCTGGCCGAGGGGCTGCGCGCCTATGGGCTGATCGCCGCGATGTGGGTGCGCTCCACCATGACGTACCGCTTCTCCTTCGCCATGACGCTGCTGTCCAACTTCACCGCGACCCTCTTCGACTTCGTCGTCATCCTGCTGATGTTCGGTCATGTCCGCGGCCTGGGCGGCTTCACCTTCGCGGAGGTGGCGTTCCTGTACGGGACGACCAGCACCGCCTTCGGCCTCGCCGACCTGGCACTGGGCCAGGTGGGACGGCTGGGCAAGCGGGTGCGGGACGGCACGGTCGACACCCTGCTGGTCCGGCCGGTACCGGTACTGGCCCAGGTGGCGGCCGACCGGTTCGCGCTGCGACGGCTGGGCCGGGTGACACAGGGACTGCTGGTGCTGGTGTGGTCACTGGTGATCCTCGACGTGACGTGGACACCGCTGAAGGTGGCCCTGGTGCCGGTGATGGTGATGACCGGCGGGGTGATCTTCTCTTCGGTGATGGTGGCGGGCGCCGCCTTCCAGTTCTGGGCCCAGGACGGCTCGGAGGTGACCAATTCCTTCACCTACGGCGGCAACACGCTGCTCCAGTACCCGCCGTCCATCTTCGCCGGCGACCTGGTGCGGGGAGTGGTCTACGTCGTACCGCTGGCCTTCGTCAACTGGGTGCCGGCGCTGTACGTGCTGGGGCGTCAGGCGCCGGCCGGGCTGCCGGGCTGGGCGGCGTTCGCCTCCCCGGCGGTCGCGGCGGTGTGCTGCGTACTGGCCGGGCTGGCCTGGCGGGTGGGCATTCGTTCGTACCGGAGCACAGGGAGCTGAGCGGCGTGGACTTCATCGAGCTGGACGGCGTGGAGAAGGTCTTCGACGTACGGCGTCGAGTGGGCCGCCTGCGCCGGGAGAAGCGGCAGGTCAGAGCGGTCGACGGGATCAGCTTCCGGGTGCCGCGCGGTGAGATGGTCGGCTACATCGGGCCCAACGGGGCGGGCAAGTCGACGACCATCAAGATGCTGACCGGCATCCTCACCCCCAGCGGCGGCCGGCTGAGGGTCGCGGGCGTCGACCCCTCGCGCGAGCGCACGCGTCTCGCGCGCCGGATCGGGGTGGTGTTCGGGCAGCGCACGACGCTGTGGTGGGACCTGCCGCTGCGCGACTCCTACCGCCTGGTCCACCGGATGTACCGCGTCCCCGACGCCCGCTTCCGCGAGAACCTGGACCGGTGCGTCGAACTCCTCGACCTGGGCGAGCTGCTCAACGTACCCGTCCGGCAGCTCTCCCTCGGCCAGCGGATGCGCGGCGACATCGCGGCGGCCCTGCTGCACGACCCGGAGGTGCTGTACCTGGACGAGCCGACGATCGGCCTGGACGTCGTCTCCAAGGCGCGGGTGCGGGAGTTCCTGCGGGACCTGAACGCCGAACGCGGTACCACGGTGCTGCTCACCACTCACGACCTCACCGACATCGAACAGTTGTGCAAGCGGGTGATGGTCATCGACCACGGACGCCTGATGTACGACGGCCCGCTCGGCGGCCTGCACGAAGTGGGCGAGAGCGAGCGGACCCTGGTGGTCGACCTGGAGCGGGAGCTGCCGCCCATCACCCTGGAAGGGGCGCGGGTGGTGCGGGTCGAGGGCCCGCGGCAGTGGCTGGCGTTCCCGGCCGCCCGCTCGGCGGCGCCGCTGGTGGCGCGGGTGGCGGCGGAGTACCCGCTGGTGGATCTGTCGGTGCGGGAGCCGGACATCGAGGCGGTGATCGCCAAGATGTACGCGGAGCGTGCCCAGGAGCAGTGAGCCGCCCGTCCGTGGGAACGCGCCCCCTGGGAACTCGGAGTGCGTCCGAGGAGTACCTGAGGTAGGGACAACGTACACACGTACATGCGTACGCGGACGGGTGGAGCGGATGAACCGTACGAAAACCGAAGACGCGCCACACCCGGTGAGCGGCCTGGTGGCCTTCGCCTACACGCCGGCGGACGAGGAGAAGCAGCGCGGGGTCCGCCGGATGAAGCTCACGGCCACCGGCCTGCTGCTGGTGGTCGCCCTCATCTACGTCCTGGCCACCTGGGCGCGGAACGCCGGCGTGCACGGCTGGCCCGGGTACGTCGCGGCGGCGGCCGAGGCGGGCATGGTGGGCGCGCTCGCGGACTGGTTCGCGGTCACCGCCCTCTTCCGGCGCCCGCTCGGCCTGCCCATTCCGCACACGGCGATCATCCCGACCAAGAAGGACCAGTTGGGCGCCTCGCTCGGCGCGTTCGTCGGCGAGAACTTCCTGTCGTCGGAGGTGGTGCGGGCCCGGCTGGACGCGCTGGCCATCGGCGGTCGCCTGGGCGGCTGGCTCGCCGACCCCGCGCACGCCGACCGGGTGACGGCCGAGCTGTCGACGGCGCTGCGCGGCGCGCTGACCGTGCTGCGCGACGCGGACGTCCAGGCCGTGGTGGGCGAGGCGATCACCCGGCGGGCGGACGCGGCGGAGATCGCGCCCGGGATCGGTCAGACCCTGCACCGGATCGTCGCGGACGGCGCGCACCACCGGGCGGTGGACCTGATCTGCGTGCGGGCGCACGACTGGTTGGTGCTGCACGCCGACTCCGTACTGGACGCGGTCCAGGGCGGGGCGCCCGGATGGACGCCACGGTTCGTGGACCGGAAGGTGGGGGAGCGGGTCTACCGGGAGCTGCTGCGGTTCGTCACGGAGATGCGGGACATGCCAGGACACCCGGCGCGCGGCGCGATCGACCGGTTCCTGGCGGACTTCGCGGCGGACCTCCAGGCCGACACGGACACCCGGGCGCGGGTGGAACGCCTGAAGTCGGACCTGCTGGCCCGCCCGGAGGTGCAGGACATCATCGCGTCGGCCTGGGCCTCCGTACGCGGCATGATCATTTCCGCGGCGGAGGACGAGCGCAGCGAACTGCGCCTGCGCGCCCGGGCCTCGCTGATCTCCCTGGGCAACCGGCTGGCCACCGACACCCGGCTCCAGGCGAAGGTGGAGGGCTGGGTGGAGGACGCGGCAGTGTACGTCGTGACGACCTACCGTGCCGAGATCACCTCACTGATCAGCGACACCGTGGCGGGCTGGGACGCGGACCAGACGTCGCGGAAGATCGAGGCCAACATCGGCCGGGACCTGCAGTTCATCCGCATCAACGGCACGGTGGTGGGCGCGCTGGCCGGCCTGCTGATCTACACCGTCTCCCACGCGCTGGGCGGGTGACCGGACCCTGCCGAACGGCCGCCCGCCCAGCCACTGTGGGGAGGTGCCCTGTAGTACGGACGGCACCTGCCGGGCGTTCAGCCCTTCGTGCCCCAATTTCCGGGCGGGCAGCGGGCGGCCACCCGGCCACGCTCGACGCCCCGGGGCGCGGCACGGCTCGCGGCGCTCCCGCCACGACACGGGCGCCGCGGTCAGCCCCGCTGGCGACCGACCGCCCAGGAGGCGGCGGCCATGGCCCCGGCCACCGAGAACACGGCCGGCCAGGCGCCCACCTTCTTGGCGAGCGGGTGGGACCCGGCGAAGGCGGCCACATACGCGGCACTGAGCCCGGCCGCGGCCTTCCCCCCGCTGCGCGCCCGCCACTCCCGCGCCGCCACGGCCCCCGCGGCGGCCAACGCCACCCCGCCCAGTGGCCGCTTCCCGGTCCACCGCGCCACGGCGTACCCCCCGACGAGCCCACCCGCGGCCACCGCCGCTGCGGGGATCCTCCTGCCCATGCCGCCCTGCCTCTCCGACGCTCGGTTGTTCGGCTTCGAGGCTAACGCGCTGGCATGTGTCGGCAGGTGGCTGCCCCTGTCGCACACCGTGACGAGGCTCTGGTTCATCGAGATGACGACGGGTGCCTGGTTCCGTCTCAACCGGTCGCGATCGCCGAGTACGTATACACCTCGGCCGGAATCTCGTGTTTGAGCTGCCATGTAATGGCCATCGGCTTGCTGCCCTTGTGCTCCACATAGGTGGCTGGACCCAGCAGCATCCACGGCTGGGCGCCGCCTATGTCGTTGCTCTTGTAGCGGCGGACGAAGAGCAGGACGTGGCTGCCTTCACTGGCGTGACGTTGGTAGCGCAGGCCAGTGGAAGAGGTGGCGGACGTTTGGTTCTGGGACTCCCAGTGGAAGCGGCTTTCGTTCAGGGCGTAGTCGTGGTAGCGAGTCTGAGGCGAGAAGTCCTTCTCATCCTTTTCCAGAGTGATGAGCAGGGCGTCGGTCTTAATGGAGGCGCACCACCTCACGCCCTCGCGGAAATGAGCTGGCATGAAGCCACCGATGAAGGACTGGTCGAGCGCAGGAAGGATCTCTTCACGGCTGTACGAGGCGTGCACTGTGAGGGGTAGACCGGCGTGCTCCCCGAGCAGGGGGATCGGGACGTGCTCGGTGTGGGCCAGATTGTAGGCAAGGACCTGGCGAAGCTCTTCTCGGAAAGCGTGCTGGGGGCGAAGTGTGGCGAACCCTTCGTCGTAGCTTGCGAAGCCTTCTCGGGTGACGCCGCCCAGTGGCCACAGCTGGAAGAACAGCATGCGGGCGTAGGCCTTTCCCTGCTCGTCAAGCTCGCTGTACGCCGGGGCGTCATCTTGGAGGAGGCGGGTGTACGCCGATACGCGCAGCGGATCGTCCACGTGCAGGAAAGCCGGTACGCGTTTGAGTAGCGCGGCTTCCCCCTCCGGTGGGTCGGCCTTGAGCAGTCTGGCGCGGCGCAAGAGCCCCGTCCAAGAGTTGCCGTTGCCTCGGTAGAGCTCCTTGAGCTCGCGGCCGCTCTCCGCGAGATAGGTGCTGAGCTCTGGAATGGCGTAGTCCGCTACCTCGCGAGCCAAAGCGGTGACATTCACACCGATCTGGTCCCTGATGTTTGCAATGATCGTTTTCTTTGCCTTCTCCTCTAGGATGATCTGGCAGCCGGACGGTAGTTGGGGAAAGTCGTGCTCGACGTTGGCCAACAGTCGTTTGCGGGTGAGATTGGTCAGTGCTCGGAATTGGCTTTCGAAGCGGAACTCCTTGCGGTGTTGGCCAATGAAGTCCAGAACAGTCAGCACGGCCTTGCTCTCGCTGCGCCGTAGGCCGCGCCCAAGCTGCTGAAGGAAGACAGTGGCACTGGACGTGGGGCGCAGGAGCAGCAAGGTGTCCACGTCGGGTATATCGAGCCCCTCATTAAAGAGGTCGACCGAGAAGATGACTTGGAGGGCGCCGGACTTGAGGTCAGCCAGGGCCTGCATGCGTTGCTCGGCGGAAGTTTCGCCAGACAGTGCAATGGCGTTCAGTCCAGCGGCGCGAAAGAACTCCGCCATAAAGTGCGCATGGGCGACAGTGACGCAAAAGCCCAGTGCACGCATGCTGTGGGGGTCAGCGATCTTCTCCTTGACCGACCTTACGACCAACCGCGCACGAGCAACGTTCCCGGTCAGTACCTTGCTCAAGTCCGCAGTGTCATAGCCTCCACGCTTCCACCGCACGGCGCTCAGGTCGGTGTTGTCGCTGATGCCGAAGTAGTGGAAAGGGCTGAGCAAGTCGTTTTCCAGCGCTTCCCACAGGCGCATTTCGGCGGCGATCCGCCCGTCGAAGAACTCGTCTTGGACGTTCTTGCCGTCCATGCGCTCGGGGGTCGCGGTGAGGCCCAGAAGTTCCATCGGGCGGAAGTGATCGATGACTTTTCGATAGGTCGGTGACGTGCCGTGGTGGAACTCGTCAATCACAATGACGTCGAAGTGGTCAGGCGCCAGCCGATCCAGCGTGCGTGAGCTGAGTGATTGCACGCTGGCGAAGACATGCGTCCAGCGCTCCGGGATGTCGCCGCTGTGCAGCGGTTCCCCGAAGTTCGCGTCCACCAGTACGTCCCGGTAGGTCCGCATCGACTGCTGCAAGATTTCCCTGCGATGCGCTACGAAGAGCAACCGCAAGTCCCGCCCATGCCGCTGGCGCAATCGCTTGTAGTCGAGGGCGGCCATCACCGTCTTACCGGTCCCGGTCGCGGCAACCAGGAGATTGCGGTGCCGGTCATGGACGGCGCGCTCGACCTCCAGGCGCTCAAGCATGTCTCTTTGGTGTGGGTACGGCCGTACCTCTAGGCCCGACAGTGTGATGCGGGTCGGGGCGGATGACGTCGATCCACCAGCGATGTTGAGGGCCTCTTCGAGGCGGCTTCCGTCCCGCTCGGGGTCGTACGTCTCGAAGGAGGGATCACTCCAGTAGGCCTCGAAGGTTCCTTCGAACTTGCGGAGCACATCAGGCGTGGCGACGGACGACAGTCGGACGTTCCTCAAGCCCATCGAGCAACGCGGCCTTGGAGAGATTGGAGCTGCCGACGTAAGCGGTGTCGTACCCGGTGTCGCGCCCGAACAGCCACGCCTTGGCATGCAGGCGCGTGGAGCGCGTCTCGTAGTTGACCTTGACCTCAGCGTTGAAGTCCCGCACGAGACGGTCGAGGGCACGGCGCTCGGTGGCGCCGATGTACGTGGTGGTGATGACTCGAATCGGCACTCCGCGCTCAGCAGCGACCCGCAAAGACCGCTCGATAACGCGCAATCCATGCCACTTCACGAAGGCGCAGAGGAGATCGACCCGATCTGCCGTGGCGATTTCCGTCCGAAGCTCAAAGCCAAGGCTCGGGTCCTCGGGCGCATTGGTGATGAGCGCCGTATCCGAGAGCGGAGTGGCGGGGCGGACCGCGTAGACACCCGGCGCCTCCTGACGGGCTAGCGCGAGCAGTTCGCGCGGGCCGTCGGCCACCAGGTCAACCCATTCTCGTGCCCCCTCCAGTGTGCTGACGGACTCCAGGATGCGGTTCGCGGCCTGGACGCGCTCTTCAGCAGGTAGCGCCTGAAGGACACGACGTACCGTTTCGGCGATGTGCCTGGCCAGGAGGTGGGGAACAGCCTCCGGACCCACGATGTCGCTGATCTGATGCCAACCGTCATCAGAGAGCTCGGCTAGCTGCCGCTCAAGCCGCACGGTGATGAGCTGCTCGTACAGCCCCGTGGACAGGGGTGCCGCATCGCTACCGATCTGAGGCATGGCTCGCTCCCGTCGCACGCGTGATCATTGGATGTGTTCTACCAAGAACCACTGACAGCTCGAGCCGGGGGGACCGGGGCGCTGGGTTGGAACGTGGCCTCAACTTGGCCACATAGATGGATTCTTCAGGACTCTGTGGCTCGAAGCGATCCAAAGCTTGTCGCTAAATGATCGAGTTGGGTTAGCTTCTGTCAGTGCCGCTACACGAACTGCTGATACGGATAGCTGAGACCTATGAGTCGGCTGGGAAGGCCTCCAGGGACCTCCCTGGCCACGCTCTGCTCTGGGGTGTCAAGGACCGAACGGATCTCCCGTGGCCGCCTGGGTGCTTCGCCATGGGCTACGGAGGCCAGGGGATGGCCACCCTCACGCCCTGGATCGGCGTGTTCGACCGGACCATCAACGAAAACCCACACGACGGTCTGTACCTCGCCTACATCTTCAACTCGGCTCGCACCGCCGTCACGCTAACTCTGCAACAAGGCATCACGAGCCTGAGTGACACCTATGGGAAGGGTGCCAGGCTCCATCGCTACCTGACCGCTCAGTCGCAGACGTTGCGAGGTGCCTTGCGGCCGAAGTTGGCGGAGCGATGGCAGGACGCCTTGACGCTGCACGTTGAGCCCAAGCACTGGCGCCCCCGCTCGTACGAGAAGGCCAACGTGGCGGCACGCCGCTATGAGATCGACCGCCTGCCGTCCGACGAGGGCCTCACCGCAGACCTGGATGAAGCGGTGCAGCTCCTTCGAGACGCCGCCGCGGTGGATCGTTTTTGGCTCAAGACGCCGAAGGACGATGAACCTGTCATCGAGTACCTTCCCGTGGAAGCGCGCCACGGGGACGACCCCTTCGACCCCTTGAGTGGGTTTCGAGCGAAAAGCAGCGACAGCTACTACGTCGACATCCAGGGTGGTAGGCAGGAAAGGACGAAGGAGCATGAGGCGCTGCTTCTCAGGTTCGCGCACCATGCCGTCGCGTGCGGGTACACCCCCCTCACACAGGGGATGCACCCGCGAGACGTGGTTCTGCGCCACCGTGACGTTCCCGGACAGGACTGGCTGGTTGAAGGCAAGACCGTGAAGGCCGAGAAGGAGTACCTCGCCGTTCGCGAAGCCGTTGGCCAGCTTTACGAGTATCGGCACTTCTACTACGAGAAGCGGAAGAAGCACGCCCCACACCTGATCGCGCTCTTCACGGCTGACATAGGTGACTACGCCGACTACCTGGAAACACTCGATATCACGTCTGTCTGGGAGCGTTCCGGCGGCTGGGGAGGGTCACGACTCGCCGTCGAGTGGGGGTTGGCGAAGTAGGCGCCGGTCAGCCGTTGTCGCAGCCGACCCCGTCGTCGTCCCGGTCCAGATGGGGGCCGTAGCCGGGTTCACCTCGGGTGACGGGGGCGGCGCCGGCCGCGCGGGCGGCGTCGCAGTTGCGGTAGTGGACGGTGCCGCCCCCGCCGTCCGTGCCGTTGCCCGAGTCGTCGTCGGCGGATGTCCCGGTGTCCGCCCGGCGCGTGACCGTGACGGTCGCGGTCGCCGTGACGGTGGCCGTCGCTGTGACCGTCGGCGCGGGCGGTGCCGGGGCGGCTGAGGGGGGCGCGGTGACCGTGGCGGTGGCGGTGGCCGTGGCGGTCACGGTGGGGGCGGGGCCCGGCTCGGCGGCCGTCCTGGTGTTCTCCTCGCCGGTCAGGGCGCCGCAGCCGGTACCGATCAGCAGCAGGAGCAGACCTCCGGCCCACACCCGCTTCATGCGGTGCAGCGGGCGCGGTCGCGGGGCCGGCGGGGCGGGGGCCGGGGTGTGCGGGTGGTACGGGTTGGTCATGATCCCCCCTCGGGACAGTGGCAGCCGGCAGTGCCTGTGTGGGGGGATGGAGCCAGGCGGGCCGCAGTGGTTAAGCGTGAAACTACTGCAACCGGAAGGCACATGTGCGGTTTTCCGGGAAACGGGGTGCCCGCGGGCGGCGGCCCGCACGCACCCCTCGGGCCGGCCGCCCCGTCGGCATCCCGCACCCGCCGTACCGGGCTACGGCTGCTTTCCGCCGTGGCAATCCCCGTACGCCGTTCCCGAACCGCACCAGCAGGGCGCCGTGCGGGGCGGGGGCCAGGGGGTGGCCCGGCCGCGGGCGGCGAGGGTGGTGGCGTACTGGGGGAGCAGCGCCGCGTTGGACGGGGGTGTGGCCTCGGAGGCGGCGAAGGCCTCGTAGGAGGGGACCGTGCCCTGGACGATGCCCAGGTTCGGGGTACCCGCCGCGGCCAGCTCGCGCAGGGACGCCTCGATGTCGGTGAGGTGTGCCTCGTGGGTCGGGTACTCCGACTCCAACTCGGGATAGGCCGCCAGGAGCTCGTCCAGTTCACCGGCCGGCCAGAGCAGGACCGCGACCGGGAAGGGACGGGACAGGGCCGTGCGGTACGAGCCCAGCTCACTGCGCAGGCGGGCGATCTCCGCCTGGAGCTCGGCGGGGTCCGACGAGCCGAGGGACCAGAGGCGCTTGGGGTCGTGGAGTTCGTCGAGGGGGACGGTGCCGGTGTGGAGGCGGTCGGCCAGGACGTCCCAGTCGTCGTGCCGCATGCCCAGCAGGCGGCGGACCCGGTGGCGCCCCGTCAGGAGCGACTGCGCCGGGTAGGGCACCTCGTCGTCGGGCGAGGGGAGCAGGGTGGTCACGGCGGTGGAGAAGGTGGCCTCCGAGGCCTCCAGCTCGTCGTGGGTCTCCAGGGTCTCCGCGACGATCGCCCAGGCGGCGGCGTCCGCCGGGACCGAGGCGCGCAGCCCGTCGATGATCACGCGGGCCTCGGCCTCGTGGCCGTACTCCCACAGGTTCGCGGCCTTCAGGGCCTTGATCAGGTGCGGGTTGTCCGGTTCCGCGTCGCCGGACAGCAGCTTGTCGTACAGGGTGGTCGCACGGGCCCGCTCGCCGGCCAGTTCGAGGTGGGCGGCGGCCCGGAGGAGCAGCGGTTCGTTGTCTTCGGGATACTGCGCCGCGGTGCGCAGCAGGCGCTCGGCTTCGGTGATGTGGTCAGCAGGCGTGTCGGGGCGCATGGTGGATACCGTACTGCTGTGCGGGGACGGGGGGCTGGTCACTTGCGGGTCGAGCCCCTATGGTGCCCGGGCGCGCGAGCGGGTGCCAGTGGCCGTGCGGTAGGAGTGGCCGTGCGTGCCCGTGCCGGGTGGGCCCGTGGGGCGCGTGCCCGTGCCGGGGGTGACGTGGCCGATCGGTGGCGGGGCGCCCGCCCAGGTGGTGGCCCCGCCCGCACGCACTCGTCCGTCTCCCGGTACGGCTCCCGGTGAGGGTTCCACCCGGCGGGGGAACCCAGGAGGACGTGCCCGCGTTGGACCCGGTGCGAGGGACAGGGGAGGGGAGTCATGACGCGTCCGCAGGCACGCGCGGCCGGGCTGCTGCTACCCCTTGTCCTGCTCGCCCATCTCGTGCTGACCGACGGCGGCGCCCTCTCGGCGACCCTCGCCCTGACCGCGGCCGCCGGCGCCGCCCTCGTCGCGTGCGCCGTCCTCAGCGCCCGCCGTGTTCCCTCCGTACCGCCGACCCGGGTGCGCACCGCCATCCGGGACCGTGAACGCCGCACCGCCTTCCTGCCGCAGCGCGACCCCGACGCGGCGGGGCGCAGCCGGCCCCGGGCCCCCGGCCGCCCCGTACCGACGGCCGCGTAGGGAACCCGACAGCAAGCCCGCAGCAAGCTCTCCGCAGGGACACCCACGCGGTTCCGTCATGCCGATGCGCACATCTCCCGGCACGACGAGACCCCTCGGAGGGTTCCCCATGTCCTTTTTCGCCGCATTGGTCGAGCAGCTCGCCGGCCTTCTCCAGCCGCTGTTCCCCACCTCGGCCACCGCCGCCGCCATCGTCCTGTTCACCATGCTCGTCCGGCTCGCCCTCCACCCGCTCTCCCGGGCCGCCGCGCGCGGCCAGCGGGCCCGCGCCCGGCTCGCCCCGCGCGTCGCCGAGCTGCGCGACAAGCACGGCGAGGACCCCGAGCGGCTCCAGCGGGCGGTGCTGGAGCTGCACGCCAGGGAGAAGGTCTCCCCGCTGGCCGGCTGCCTGCCGAGTCTGTTGCAGCTGCCCGCGTTCGTCCTGATGTACCACCTGTTCTCCAGCGGGCGCATGGCCGGTCACTCCCTTCTCGCCGCGCCGCTCGACGGCCGTCTCGGCGACGCCCTGGCGGCCGGCGGGGCGCTCGGCCCCCAGGAGCTGGTGTACGCGGGGCTGTTCCTGGTCGTGACCGCGCTCGCCACGTACTCGTACCGGCAGACGAGGGGCGGTCTGGCGGAGGTGCCGGTGCCCGGGGCGCGCTTCCTGCCGCTGCTCTCCTTCGGCACGCTCGTCACGGTCGCCGTCGTACCGCTCGCCGCCGCGCTGTACGTGGTGACCAGCACGGCCTGGACCGCGGCCGAGCGCGCGTACCTGTACCGGGACGGCGCGCCGGCTACCGCCGCGTAAAGGTCCAGCTGGTGAACGGGGTCTTGCCCGCCGGTGGGGCGTCTTGGAGGATCGACCAATCCTCCGATGGCCGCACCCCATCGGCCGGGGCTCACCTCGACCACAGGGAGAAGACCATGAAGCTGATGCGCGTCGGAACGGCGGGTGCCGAGCGCCCCGCCCTGCTCGACCGGGACGGGATCGCGCGGGACCTGTCCGCGCTCGTCGCGGACATCGACGGGGACCTGCTCTCCGACACCTCCGCGCTGGACCGGATACGGGCCGCCGCCGGCGCCGGTGTGCTGCCCGCCCTGGACCCGGCCGGGCTGCGGGTCGGCCCGCCGGTCGCGGGCATCGGCAAGGTGGTGTGCGTCGGGCTGAACTACTACGGGCACGCCGCGGAGATCGGCGCCGAGCCGCCCGCCGAGCCGCTGGTGTTCCTCAAGGCGGCGGACACGGTCGTCGGGCCGGACGACACCGTGCTCATACCGCGCGGCAGCCGCAAGACGGACTGGGAGGTCGAACTGGCGGTGGTCATCGGCAGGACCGCCCGTTACCTGGAGTCGGCGCGGAGCGCGCTCGCGCATGTCGCCGGGTACGCGGTCGGGCACGACGTCTCGGAGCGGGAGTTCCAGATCGAGCGCGGCGGCACCTGGGACAAGGGCAAGAACTGCGAGACGTTCAACCCGCTGGGGCCGTGGCTGGTGACGGCGGACGAGGTGCCCGACCCGCAGGCGCTGACCCTGCGGCTGTGGGTCAACGGCGAGCTCAAACAGCACGGCAGCACCGCCGACCAGATCTTCCCGGTCGGGGAAGTGGTCCGCTACGTCAGCCAGTTCATGACCCTGTACCCGGGTGACGTCATCAGTACGGGTACGCCGGCGGGCGTGGCGCTCGGGCAGCCCGAGCCCAAACCGTACCTGCGGCCCGGTGACGTGGTGGAGCTGGAGATCGAGGGGCTGGGCCGCCAGCGCCAGGAGTTCAAGGCCGCGTAGGCGGGCCACCCCCGTGGGGCCCCTCGTCCGGGGCTCCGCGCCGGGGCGGCCCAGTGGCGCCGCGCGGCCCGGTCGCCCAGCGGGGCCGTACGGTGACGGGCCGCCCGTCGCCGTACGGCCCCGTCCCCGTCCGCACCGGCCGCCGGCCACTACGAGGTGGTGAACCGCTCCAGCGCCTCCACCACCAGCGCGTGGTCCTCCACCTGGGGAAGCCCCGACACCGTCACCGCGCCGATCACACCCGCGCCCCGCACGGTGATCGGGAACGAGCCGCCGTGTGCCGCGTACCGGCCCGGGTCCAGGCGCGAGTCCCCCTCGAAGGTCTTTCCCTTGGCGCGGAAGCGGGCCCCGACCAGCAGGGAGCTCTCGCCGTACCGCTCCACCACCCGGCGCTTGCGCTCGATCCAGTCGTCGTTGTCCGCGCTCGAACCCGCCAGCGCGCAGTGGAAGAGCCGCTGCGCCCCGCGCCGGATGTCGATCGCCACCGGGGCCCGCCGTTCCCGGGCCAGCTCCACGAGCATGGAGCCGAGCATCCAGGCGTCCTCGTGCGTGAAGCGGTCCAGCGTCAGACGGGCCTGCTGGGCCTCCAGTTCGGCGATGTCCGGCGCCGGAGCCGCCGATCCCGTCCCCGATCCGCTCCCCGGTCCCGGGCCCGCCGGTCCCGGGGCGCGTCCCGTCCCCGATCCCGGGGCCGCCGACCCGGACGCCGCCTCGGCCCCCGCGCCCGCACCCGGACCCCCGCCCGGGCCCGTACCCGCACCCGGCTCCGCACCCGTCCCCGGCCCGTCCTCGGGGTGCACGGGCGTCACCCGTGTCCCCCGGGTCACAGCGTCACCGTCACGCCGTCGCGGGCCGAGCGGCGCGCCGCCTCCAGCACGTCCAGCGCCGCCGCGGCCTCGTGCGCGGTGACCGGCGGCGCCGTACCGTCGCGCAGCGCGGACACGACGCCCGCGTAGTACGCCGGGTAGTCCCCCGGCAGGGTCGGCACCGGCCGCCCCCCGCCCGTCAGCGGCGACTCACCCGCGCCGACGCGGCCCCACAACGACTCGTCCTCCACGCCCCACTCGCCGGACCCGGACGGCCGCCGGCCCTCGCGCAGCGCGGCCTCCTGCGGATCGAGGCCGTACTTGACGTACCCGGCCCGGGAGCCCAGCACCCGGAAGCGGGGGCCCAACTGGGCGGCGGTGGCGCTGACGTACAGGTGCGAGCGCACCCCGCCCGCGTGGGTCACCGCGATGAACGTGTCGTCGTCGGCCTCGGCTCCCGGCCGCCGTACGTCCGACTCGGCGTACACCTGGACGGCCGGGCCGAACAGCACCAGCGCCTGGTCCACGACATGGCTGCCCAGGTCGTACAGCAGGCCGCCGATCTCCTCGGGCGCGCCGGACTCCCGCCAGCCGCCCTTGGGGCGGGGCCGCCACCGTTCGAAGCGGGACTCGAAGCGCTGCACGTCGCCGAGCTCACCCCGCTCGACCAGTGAACGCAGGGTCAGGAAGTCGTTGTCCCAGCGCCGGTTCTGGAAGACGGACAGGAGCAGGCCGCGCTCCTCGGCGAGGGCGGCGAGCCCGCGTGCCTCGGCGGCCGTGCCGGCGACGGGCTTGTCGACCACGACGGGCAGGCCGGCCTTGAGGGCGGCGGTCGCGACCGGGACGTGGGTCCTGTTGGGGGAGGCGATCACGATCAGGTCGAGGCTCCCGGCCCGGGCGGGCTCCCACAGCTCGTCGGGCGAGGCCGCGAAACGGACGTCCGGGAACTCGGCCCGGGCCTGGTCGCGGCGTTCGGCGTTCGAGGTGACGACCGTGTCGAGGACCAGGCCCTCGGTGGCGGCGATCAGCGGGGCGTGGAAGACGGAACCCGCCAGGCCGTAGCCGACGAGTCCGACGCGGAGGGTGCCAGTCATGGGTTTCACTTAAGCAACGCTGTTGCCAAAGTGCAAGCGCACGCGACAATGGGGCCGTGAACAGCACTACGGGCATCAACCTGCCGGCCCTGCGCAGCCACAACACCGCTCTGGTGCTCGGCCTGCTGCGCACGGCCGGCGAGGCCGGCATCAGCAGGCTGGAGGTCGCCGAACGCACCGGGCTCACCCCGCAGGCGGTCAGCAAGATCACCGCGCGGCTGCGCGCCGAGGGCGTCGCCGCCGACGCGGGCCGCCGCGCCTCCACCGGCGGCAAACCGCGCACCCTGCTGCGGCTGGTGCCGGGCGCCGCACACGCCGTGGGCCTGCACCTGGACCGGGACGAGCTCACCACCGTGCTGGTCGACCTCTCCGGCGCCCCGGTCACGGCCCGCACCGCCCCCCTGGACCTGGGGGCGGGCGCCGAGTCGGTCATGGCGGCCGTGGCCCGGGAGGTCGTCGCCGTCACCGCGCGGGTGGACGGCGTCCTGGGCGCCGGGGCCGCCATGCCCGGGCCGCTCGACCACGCCACGGGCGTGCCGCACCGCGTGACGGGCTTCCCCGAGTGGAACGGCTTCCCGCTGCGCGACACCCTGGCCCGGCGGCTCGGCCTGCCCGTGGTGCTCGACAAGGACACCAACGCGGCGGCGCTCGGCCTGGCCCTGCGCGGCGGCGCCGGTGACTCCTTCGCGTACCTCCACCTCGGTACGGGACTGGGCGCGGGCCTCGTCCTGGGAGGCGCGCTGTACCGGGGCGCGCGCACGGGCGCGGGCGAGTTCGGCCACCAGACCGTCCAGCTCGACGGCCCGCCCTGCGACTGCGGCGGGCGCGGCTGCCTGGAGGCGCTGTGCCTGGCCGCGGTCGCGCGCGGCGACCTGGCCGAGGCCGCCCGCGTGCTGGGCGCCGGCGCCGCGAACCTGGCCGGGCTGCTCGACATCGACCGCGTCCTGCTCGGGGGGCGGGTCATCGGCTCGGCGGCCGAACCCTTCCTACGGGGTGTGGGCGCCGTCCTCGCCGAACGCGCCGAGCGGGGCGGCGAGCGGCCCGTCCCGGTGGCCCTGGCGCACGGGACGCCCCACCCGGTGGCCGAGGGAGCGGCCCAGCTGATCCTGGCACCGGTGTTCGGCCTGTAGGGGAGGGCGGCCGCGGGAGCCGGCGCCGGCCGCCGGTGGCCGACCGGGCATTGCGCCGATCGGGCGGACGGGTCCCCCCGTACGACGGGACGGAACCGCCCGGGCGGTGCGTCGCCGCGACGGCGTGGGAGATACCCGGGGCACGAGCGTCCCCGCCCCGACGAAGGCCGCCCCCATGCGACTGCGCCACGCCCTCGCCATCGCGATCACCGCCGCCGCCCTCGCGCTCGGCGGGGCACCGGCCCACGCCGAAGGCACGGCCACCGACGGCGCGGCCACCGACGGAACGCTCCGGGACGGCACACTCCGGGACGGCACGGCCCGGGACGGCGGCACGATCGCGGACAGCGCGGCGGTGGCGGAGCGGAGCTTCGAGGCCGCCCTCCCCGAGCGCGAACCCACCTGCGGTGACCCCGCGGCGCGGGCCTTCCCCCTCCGCACCGGCATCCACGGCGGTCCGCCCCTCTACCGCCCCGGCGGCGGCTTCCAGAGCTGGAACGTCGAGCTCACCAACACCACCGCCCAGCCCTGCCGCAACATCCACCCGGTCATCGTCCTCACCGACCGGGACCAGGATCTGGCGCCGCCCCAGGTGCAGTTGGAGTTCCGCGCCGAGGGCGCCGGCCACCGGCCCGTGGCCGTCGAGACGACCGAGGAGAAGGAACTCGTCGGGGTGCTCGACGACGGTTTCCCCGGCTTCACCGTCCCGGCCCGCGCGACCGTCACCGTGCCGGTCCGGCTCGCGTTCACCTCCGACACCCGGCCCGACGACGTCATCGTCAAGGCGGCGGTGGTGCAGCGGCGCGGCGACGACGGCGACTGGGTGGGCGAATCGGCCGGTTACCGCTTCACCGTCGCCCCCGAGGCGCCCTTCACCCCGCCGCCCGGTGTCGCCCAGCTTCCCGAGGAGATCGCCAGGACCGGCCGCGACGCGCTGCTCGTCGCCGGCGCCGCCACCGCCGCTCTCCTGCTGGGCGCCGGAGCGCTGACGGCGGCCGGCAGGCTGCGCGACCGCAGGCGCTGAGCCGCCGCGCCCGCCCGCCGCAGGGGTTTCCACCGGTGATCGGCGGGGCCGGTGCCCGGGCACCCTGACTACGCTGGGGGCCTCGCCGCCACAGCGCTGTCGCGGCATCCATCAGGCATGTCTGTACCTGTACGGCAGGAGTCCCGCCCCATGGCAGAGCGCAAGCCGATCGAATCCTGGCTCACCGACATGGACGGTGTCCTCATCCACGAGGGCGTCCCCATCCCCGGCGCCGACGCCTTCATCAAGAGGTTGCGGGAGACGGGCCGGCCCTTCCTGGTCCTGACCAACAACTCCATCTACACCGCCCGCGACCTGCACGCCCGGCTCGCCCGGATGGGCCTGGACGTGCCGGTGGAGAACATCTGGACCTCCGCCCTGGCCACCGCCCAGTTCCTGGACGACCAGCGCCCCGGCGGTACCGCGTACGTCATCGGCGAGGCGGGGCTGACCACCGCCCTGCACGACATCGGATACGTCCTGACCGACCACGCCCCGGACTACGTGGTCCTCGGCGAGACCCGCACCTACAGCTTCGAGGCCCTGACCAAGGCGATCCGGCTGATCAACGCGGGCGCCAGGTTCATCTGCACCAACCCCGACGAGACCGGCCCGTCCGCCGAGGGCCCGCTGCCCGCCACCGGATCGGTCGCCGCGCTGATCACCAAGGCCACCGGCAAGGACCCGTACTTCGCGGGCAAGCCCAACCCGCTGATGATGCGCACCGGCCTGAACGCCATCGGGGCGCACTCCGAGACCAGCGCCATGATCGGCGACCGGATGGACACCGACGTGCTGGCCGGACTGGAGGCGGGCATGGAGACCTTCCTGGTGCTCACCGGCCTGACCACGCCGGCCGATGTGGACCGCTACCCGTTCCGGCCGTCCACGATCGTGGACTCCATCGCCGATCTGGTGGAGCGCATCTGACCCCATCTGGTCGGCATCACCCCAGGTCAGCGTCGTTTGGTGGAGTGAGGGCCGCGCGTTGCGGATGCGCGGGGCCGCGTCAGGGGTGAATCTTCGAGTACCAGGAGGTTCACGATGCGTTCAGGACTGCTCGCTGTGCGTGCCGCAGGCGCGGCCGCCGTACTGCTGCTCGGCCCGGCCGCCGGCGCCGCCTACGCCGGAGACCCCGACGAGCCCGGGCCCGACAAGGGCAAGCCGCTGGTCAAGGCGATGGTCATGCCGGCCACCGCCGCACCCGGGTCCGATGTGGACATCCGGGTGACCGGCTGCAAGGGCGTCCACGGGACGGCCAAGTCCAAGGCGTTCGTCGCCGAGGCCGAGCTGTCCGGTCACGAGGGCAAGGGCAGGCCGCTGCACGGTGACACCACCGTCAAGTCCGGCCTGCCCTCCGGTACGTACGGGGTCACCGTCCACTGCGACGGCCGCACCCACCACGACGCCGGAAACGTGCACGTCACGCACGTCAAGCCGCAGCCCGTGCCCGAGACCTCGCTCTCGCCCGTCGCCCCGGTCCGGGCCGGCGGCGGAGGCGCCGCCACACTGGCCACCGGGACCGGCGCGGGCGCCGACGAGCAGGGGCCCGGCACCCCGCACACGGTGATCGGCCTGGTGCTGGCCGGGGCGGCCGCGGTGGCCGTGGCGTTCCGCAGCGCCCGCCGCCGCCGTACGGACGCCGCCGCCCGCACGGACACCGGCGCGGACTGACCATGTCGACCGCGCAGCCCCCGGCCGGGAACGGCCGCCTGCTCACCGGCGTGGCGTGGGCCCTGCTCCTGCTGGGCCTGTGGCTCTGGGGCAAGGACGCCACCGGTGGCCCCGGCGGCCTGTCCGCCCCCACCACCGGGGACGTGGCCGCGGTCGGCCGCCCCCTCGGCGTACCGCTGCCGCCGGCCCGCGCGCCGATGGGGTCCGCCCGGCCCGAGCGCCTGGAGGTGCCGTCCATAGGCATCGCCGCCCCGGTCGTGGCCCGAGGCCTGGACAGCACCGGGGCGGTGGACCCGCCGCCGTACGCGACACCGCACACCGTGGGCTGGTTCCGGGGCGGCGCCGAACCGGGCACGGACGGTGCCGCGCTGTTCGTCGGGCATGTCGACACCGCCACCCGGCCGGCCGTCTTCTACGGGCTGAGCTCCGCCCGCCCCGGTGAACGGATAGCGGTGACCCGGACGGACGGCTCGGTCGCCGAGTTCACCATCGAGGACGTCCAGGTCTTCAGCCTGCGGGAGTTCGACCCGGCCAAGGTGTACGGCCAGCGGCAGCCGGGCCGCGCCGAACTGCGCCTGATCACCTGCGGCGGCACCTTCGACCGGGCGTCCGGCGGCTACACGGCCAACGTGGTGGTCTCCGCCTACCTCACGGGCGGCTCGTAGCCGCCCCGCGCCCCGCGCCCCGCGCTCGCCGGCACGGCCCGCGCCCGGCGCCCACGCGCCACCCGCGCCCGGCGCCCGCCCGCCGTGCCACCCGCGCGCGCCCGGCGCCCGCCGTGCCACCCGCGCGCCCGGCCCTGTCCGCCCGCGTCTCGCGCCGCCGGCCCCCGTGCCCGCTCCCGCTCCCGCGCCGGTCCGCCCGGCGTCCCCCGCCGTCCGGCGCCGGAAGTCCCTTGGCCGGGTTGTCCGGCCCGTACCCGGGAACCGGGGCCTGGGCCGCCGGAGTTCACTGGCGGAACGCGGACAGGTCCAGCCAGAGGAGATTGCCAGCATGTCGCGAAGTCGCCGCCCGCAGGGGCGGCCCGGCAGGCCCCCGGGGCCGCCACGCCGGCCCGTCGGCCTTCCGTACGGGTGTGCCAGGATGGACGGGACCGGCCTCGACCGGGCGGGGATGCCCACGGGGCGGCTCCGTGCGCAGGCACCCGAGGGGGAGTGGATGTACAGCAGTCGCACCGGGGGCGCCCGGGTGGTCGGGGCCGCGCTGGGGGCGGTCGCGGTGCTGCTGCTGGCCGCCTGCGGCTCGTCGGACGACTCCGGCGAGGGCGGTTCTCCGGTCGTGGCCCAGCAGCCCAAGGCGACCGACCCGTTCTGGGTGAACCCGGACGGCAAGGCCGCCCGGCAGGTGGCCGAGTACCTGAAGGACGGCCAGCGGGCCAACGCCGATCTGATCAAGCGGATCGCCGCCCAGCCGGCCGGCGAGTGGATCAGCCCGGACACCCCCGAGCAGGACGCGCGGGCGTTCACACAGGCCGCGCGGAAGGCCGACCGCGACGCGCTGCTGGTCCTCTACAACATCCCGCACCGCGACTGCGGCCAGCACTCGGCGGGCGGCGCCGGGGACGGCGACTCCTACCGGGCCTGGGTGGACAAGGTCGCCAAGGGCATCGGCGACCGGCGGGCCACGGTGATCCTGGAGCCGGACGCCGTGATGCACATGGTCGACAGCTGCACTCAGCGGCAGTACCACGAGGAGCGGTACGACCTGCTCAAGGGAGCCGTCGAACGGCTCAAGCGGCTGCCCGGCACCAAGGTGTACCTGGACGCGGGCAACGCCGGCTGGAGCAGGCCGGAGCAGATCGTCGGGCCGCTGAAGCGGGCCGGTGTCGCCGCCGCCGACGGCTTCGCGGTGAACGTCTCCAACTTCCAGACCACCGCGGCGAGCAAGGAGTACGGCAGGAAGGTCTCCGCCGGGATCGGGGGCAAGCCGTTCGTCATCGACACCAGCCGCAACGGCAACGGCCCGTACACCGCCGGCGACCCGGCCGACAACTGGTGCAACCCGCCCGGCCGGGCGCTCGGCGAGACGCCGACGACGAAGACCGGTGACCCGCTGGTCGACGCGTACCTGTGGGTCAAGCGGCCGGGGGAGTCGGACGGCGACTGCAAGGGCGGCCCGAAGGCGGGCGACTGGTTCCCGAAGTACGCGCTCGACCTGGCCCGCAACAGCGCGTAGCGCGCCGGAGGGGCGCCCCCCCGTGGGAGGGGCGCCCCTTGCCGCCGTACCGGGTGTCCTACGGGACCTCGACCCAGACCGCCTCGGACGGCGTGCCCCTGTCGTCGGTGACGAAGAGCATGTACCAGCCGGACGGGACCAGCGCGCGGTTCTTCGGCACGGTGACCTCGATCCCGTCGGCGGTCCGCCGCACGTCCAGCGCGACCGAGCGCTGGTCGACGTCGGTGACATGGGTGACGGCGCTGGGCCGCATCAGCTTCGCCGTCGTGATCCGCGCCGCCTGGGGCGTCGTGAACACCCCGCTCTGCCCGCGCCGGATCGTCCGGGGCCCGGAGGTGACCCGGGGCCGGTCGCCGCGGTAGAGGTAGGGCGGGGTGTAGATCTCGACGCGCTGCTCGAAGACGCCCGGCCGGGTGTTGTCCTTGTCCGCGAAGAGCGAGTCCGAGCCGAAGATCATCACCCGGCCGTCGGGCAGCAGGACCGAGCCCGAGTGGTAGTTGCGGCCCACCTGCGGGTCGGCGACGCGCCGGTACTGGCCGCTCTTGGGATCGTACGTACGGGCCTGGAGGATGTTGGAGCCGCCGCGGCCCCGGTAGTCCTGCGAGCCGCCGGTGACCAGGACGGTGTCGTCCGGCAGCAGCGAGGCGCTCGGGTAGCGGGTGCCCTTCTCCAGCGAGGCGCCGTCCCTGAACCGGGGGCTGGGGTCCTTGAGGTCGACCAGCCGGGACTTCTCGCTGGACTCCTCGGACTCGCCGACCCCGCCACCGCCGATGACCATGAACCTCTGGTCCTGGGCGGGCGGCAGCATGACCGTCGCGGAGGTCTCCATCTTGTCCGGGTCGCTCAGGCCCGGGACCTTCTGGAACTTGTTGGTCCTGAGGTCCCAGACACCCGGGTCACGGCCCACGTCGGCGGGCCCGTACCCGGCGTTGGAGCCGGAGTAGAAGAGCTTGCCGTCGTCCAGCAGGAAGATGGCCGGGTAGGTCGGGAAGCGCCGCTCGATCCCGGTGTACTTCCACTTCCTGGTCCGCGGGTCGTAGATCTCGTCCTTGCCGGGGACGATCTGGCCGATCTCGTCCAGGCCGGACAGGGCCAGGACCTTGCCGTCCTTGAGGGTGGTCAGCGTCGGATACCAGCGGGCCTCGTTCATCGGATCGACGGTGATGTAACGTTCCGCCACCGGATCGAACTCGAAGGCATCCCTGATGCCCTGGAAGTCCTTCTTGTCCAGGGCCAGCTTCTGGGCCATGCCGTACACATTGCGGACGTCGGACCCGGTCAGACCCTCGACCTTGTAGTTGTCCTCGGTGCCGGTCTCGTACTTCTTCCCGGACTCCTGGGCCTCGACGTAGATCCGGCCCAGGCCCGGCTCGGTGCGCAGGAAGCGGCCGGTCCTCTTGTCGAACACCTTCTTCGCCTTCTCCACCAGGACCGGGTCCTTGGAGACGAAGGTCTTGCCGTTGGCCTTGCCGGTGAACCGCGTGCCGGCGGGCAGTGTGACCGGCTTGTCCGGGTCCTCGTTGTGGACGATCATCAGGCCGCCGGCCTTGGTGACGTCGCCCTCCAGCTTCTCGTACCGCTTGGTGCCGCCCGCCACCAGCAGCTTGCCGTCGGGCAGCTGGGTGTGGCCGGCGCAGAACATGTCCTTGGGGGTGGGAATCTTCTTGAACTCGCCGGTCCGCGGATCCCACAGGACCGACTCGAACTTCTTGGCGTCGAAGTTCTTCTGGTTGTTGCCCGAACCAGCGATCAGCAGCACCTTGCCGGTGTGCAGCAGGGCCGCGTGGATGGAGTTGATCCGGTGGTCGGAGGGCACGTCCAGGAAGTCCCAGTGGCCGTTGGCGGCCTTGTACTCCGGCTTGTTGATCGTGTAGTCGTGGTACTTCTCCGAGCCGTACCGGTACAGGGCCGGCCCGTTGAACCCGGCGACCACCGCGACCACCGCCGTGCCTATCAGTATCCGACGGGCCCGGTTCCTGCGGTGGTTCGGCCGGACGGGCAGGCTGCTCATTTCTGGTGTCCCCCAAGGACGGTGTGCAGGGTGTCGTTCTGTGCGTGCCGGGCGCCGGACGCGGGCCGGCCGCGGCCGTGGCGGCCCTTGCGCTTCCTGTTCTCCTCGCGCACCGAGTACCGCCAGGCGAAGATCGGCGCCGCGGTGATCAGCAGGGCCAGCGAGGCCCAGGTGATCATCGCCGGGTGGTCGTGCCCGAGGAAGAACGAGGAGACCAGCGAACCGCCGAAGACCAGGATGAAGAAGAGGTGGATGCGGAAGGTGCCGAAGAGGGTGTCCGGGCTGGAGGAGTCGCCCTTGGGGGTCACCACGAAGGAGCTCTTGCGGCGCAGCACGGCGTCCATCAGGGAGCGCGCGTAGATCGGCGCGGAGAGCGCGGACATCACCATGCCGGCCAGGCCGCCGGAGCCCTCCGGCTCGTGCGGCGAGACGTTGTGGCGGCGGTTCCAGATGTACAGGCCGATCTGGAGCGCGGAGGCGTTGCCGTAGAGCATCATCCAGATCGCCGGGTCGATCTGGACACCCGAGGCGCCCATGCCCAGGAACAGCGCGCAGCTCAGGGCCGCCAGGATCCAGTTGAGGGCGGACATCGGATAGAAGATGATCATCATCGTGTAGTTGAAGAGCTTGCCTGCGGGCAGGCTGCCGAAGCCCTTCCAGTACTGCTTGAGGATCGTCTCGTAGGTGCCGCGCGACCAGCGCAGCTGCTGGGTGAAGAAGTCGGTCCAGGCGGTCGGGCCCTCACCGACGGCCAGCACGTCCGGGGTGTAGACGGAGCGCCACTTGTTGCCGGTGGCCGGGTTGCGGTGGCGGTGCATCTCGAACCCGGTCGCCATGTCCTCGGTGATCGAGTCGTACAGGCCGCCGATCTGCTTGAGGGCGGATATGCGTACGGCGTTGGAGGTGCCCACGAACATGGGGGCGCCGTAGCGGTTGCCCGCGCGCTGGATCAGGGCGTGGAAGAGGAACTGCTGGGACTCGGCGGCCTTGGTGACGAAGGTGTCGTAGTTGCCGTACACCTGCGGTCCGATGACGAAGCCGACGTCGGGGTCGCGGAAGTAGCCGAGCATCCGCTCCAGGTAGTTCGGCAGCGGGACGTGGTCGGTGTCGACGGAGGCGAAGAAGTCGTAGCCGCCGCCGTGCGCCTCCAGCCAGGCGTTGTAGTTGCCGTGCTTGGTCTTGGCGCGGTGGGCGCCGGCCGGCTGGTTCCACTTGGCGACGCCCTTGCGGGAGAAGTGGTGCACGCCCAGGCGCTCGCACACCTTCTTCACCTCGGGGTCGTCGCCCTCGTCCAGGAGCCAGACGTGCATCAGCCCGCGGTGCCGGATGCGCACCGCGGCCTCCAGCGTCTTCGTCACCATCTCCAGGGGCTCCTTGCCCGGGACGAAGGAGGTGAGGAAGGCGACCCGGGTGCCGGACTCCGGGACGACGGGTACGGGATCGCGGGCGACCAGCGTGGCGTGCGCGTTCGACAGCACGTTCATGGTGCGGAACAGCTCGATCAGGCCGATCGAGACCAGCATGACGATGTCGAGGACCAGGAGGGTGTCGTTGTCGAGGTTGGGGTCGCGGTCGGTCCAGTGCTGAGGCTGCATCAGCCAGGCGAACAGGCCGAGCGAGACCAGCGGCGCGGCACCCAGCAGCAGGGCGGCCCGGACGCGGTGCGGTTCCTGGGAGAGCAGCGACCGGTACCGCACCCGGTAGGGCTTGCCGGGGTCGGGCTGGGTCAGGGGCCCGGCGAGCCGGCTGTAGTGCTCGTAGTCGTAGCGCGGCAGCGCCTTGGCGGGGCGCTGCCGGGAACCTCCGGCCCGGAGCTGCGGAGGTATCCGGAGCTGCGCGGTCCGGGATGGGTCGTTGTCCTGCCCGGCGCCTGTCGGCGTCGACGTCATGAGTCATCCCCCCGCACGCATTGCTGGGTGCGTGTTCGGTCGTTTCCATTGGTCCGGACCGCGCGGTCCGGCTCGGCCGGCGCGTCCCGACGCGTCGGTGGCGGGCCACCGCGCTCCGCGCTCCGAGAGATGCGGAATGGCGGCCTTCTGGTTGCATGATGCCTGTCGCGGCGTCCTCGGCGTGAACGGCCCCCCGTGCCCCGGGCCGCCGCGCGGCCCCGCGGGCGCCGCGAAACCCGCACCCCGGGGGCGTCCTTGGCCTCGGGACATGGGTTCGGACAGGTTTCACGACCCAAGATCTGGATCGCAAGGATGATACCGACTGTTTACCGGGCTTTTGTGCGGCTTTGGTGGTTCGCCGGACGGCGCCCGGGAGGGACTGGTAATGGCCGAGGCCCCCTCACTGTGGAGTGAGGGGGCCTCGGCTTCGCGTGCGCCGCCAGGGACTCGAACCCCGGACCCGCTGATTAAGAGTCAGCTGCTCTAACCAACTGAGCTAGCGGCGCCTGCTGACCTGCGTAACTCTACCCGAGACCGGGGAGTGGTCGCGACGCCCCGGCCTGTCGGGTGACCGTTTTTTCCCTTTCTTCCGTCAAAATGCATTTTGTCGGGACAGTTGCGAGACTGGCGCCCGTGCAGCAGCGCCGAAAGATCTTGATGAGTGTGGAGGGGAACCGCATGACCGTCCCGGTCTTCGAGGAGTACGAACCCGCCGCCGACTGCCCCTGCGCGGGGTGCGCCCGCCGGCGGCGCGAACTGGCCCTGCGTCCGGCCGTGCGGGCGGGCGGCCACCCGGCCGCGCACGGCGCCCGCCGCGCGCTGGTCCTGGTCACCGCGGCCGGGGTGGTCCTCGGCGGCGGGGGCGCGGGTGCCACCGGCGCCCCCACCCGGCCCGCCGGCCCCCTCCACCCCGCCGCGCCCACGGGTCCGGCCGGCCTGTCCGGCGATCCGGACGACCCGGGCGCCGCGCACCCGCAGGGCAGCCAGGGGCCCCTGTACGGGCGCCCGACCCCCGGACCGACGGACGGCCGGCTCTCCGCGCAGTCGCTGCGCGGATCCACCCGGGCGGAGATCATCAACCGGGCCAAGCGCTGGGTCGCCGCCAAGGTCCCGTACTCCATGGGCGGGTACTGGACGGACGGCTACCGGCAGGACTGCTCGGGCTTCGTCTCGATGGCCTGGAACCTGCCCGGCAACGAGTGGACCGGCACCCTGGCCCAGTACGGCACCAGGCTGAGCCGCGCCGACCTCCAGCCCGGCGACATCCTGCTCTTCCACAACCCGGGCGACCCCAACGCCGGCTCGCACGTCACGATCTTCGGCGGCTGGACCGACTACACGCACACCTACTACCTCGCCTACGAACAGGCCCGCCCGTACGCCCGCAAGCAGGCCACGCCCATGGCGTACTGGAGCAACTCCGGCGGCTACGTCGCCTACCGCTACAAGGGGCTGACCTCCGGTTCCGCCGGCTCCGGCGGCGCGGGCCGGCCGGCGGCGACCTTCCCGGGCCCGGCGGCCTTCGGCCCCGGCGCGAACAACCGGTACGTCACCCGGCTCGGGCGGATGCTCGTGGCGCGCGGCGGCGGGCAGTTCTACCGGTCACGGCCGGGGCCGCGGTGGACCGACGCGGACCGCAGGGCCACCCGGGCGTTCCAGCGGGCGCAGGGCTGGGCCGGGCGCGAGGCGGACGGGCTGCCCGGGCCGCACACCTGGCGGCTGCTGGTGAAGGGGCAGGGCCGGGACATCCCGGGCGCCGGCCAGGGCCTCGGCGCGACCACGCCGCCCTTCCCGGGGCGCGGGTACTTCCGGCCGGGCCAGTCCAACGAACACGTCGCCCTGCTCGGCCGCCGGCTGGTCGAGCGGGGCTTCGGCCGGCACTACCGGTCGGGGCCCGGGCCGCGCTGGACCGAGGCGGACCGGCGCAATGTCGAGGCGTTCCAGCGCGCCCAGGGGTGGCGGGGCCGCGAGGCCGACGGCCGTCCCGGACCGGAGACCTGGCGCCGGCTGTTCCGATGACCGAGGACAAGGAGCATGTGATGACGACGGCGACGCCGGAGGGCGGGGCCGCGGGACGACGCGTCCCGGTGATCGGCAACGACACGACCGGGCCCATCCCGGTGCACCTGCTGTTCCGCGACGACGGCGACGGGGGCGCCACGGGCGGGACCGGCGGCACCCCCGGCGGCGGCAACGGGGCGGGCGGCAACGGGGCGGGTGGTATCGGCCGCATCGGGGTGGTGGGCGCGCCGGTTCCCGCGGTGCGGCAGTGGCCCTCCGCGCGCCCGGCCGCCCCCGTGCCGGCGCAGTCGCCCGCCCCGGCCCGGCCGGTGCCGCCGGCCGACCCCGCTCTGGCCGAGCGGCCCGGCGCCGCGCTGCCCGGCTGGGCCGGGGTGGCGGCCGGCACGGCGGCGCTGGCCGGCTGCGCGGCACTGCTGTGGTGGGCGGGCGCGGTGCCCCGGGAGGTCACCCGCATGCTGCGGCTGCCCTCCTTCCCGTACCAGGGCATCCCGATCGGACTGTGGGCGCTGCTCGCACTGGGGGTGCTGGCGGTGCTGTTCGCGTTCGGCGGGCTGGTGCGCGGCCGGGTCGGGCACGCCTGGGTGCTGACCCTCTGCGGCGACTACCGGGGCACGGTGCGGCGCACCGGTCTGGTCTGGGTGAGCCCGCTGCTGCTGCGCCGGCGGGTCGACGTACGGCTGCGGCACTGGCGCAGCGAGCCGCTGCCCGCGGTCGACGCGCAGGGCACCGCGCTGCGGGTGGTGGTGCTGGTGGTGTGGCGGGTCATGGACACCGTGCGGGCGGCGCTGGGGGTGGCGGACCACGAGCGGTACCTGCGCGAGCAGGTGGAGGCGGTGATGGCCCGGGTGCTGTCGCGGCTGCCCGCCGACCCGCCGCCCGTCCCCGGCGGCGGGAGCCCCGTCCGCGAGGACGCGCCGATGACCCTGCGGGACGCGGAGGCGGTGGGGGAGGAGCTGACCCGGATGCTGTCCGCCGAGTGCGCGCCCATCGGCATCGAGGTCTTCTCGGCGCAGCCGACGCGGATCGAGTACGCGCCGGAGATCGCGGCGGCGATGCGGCGGCGGCGGATCGCCGCGATCGACGCCCAGCACCGGGACACGGTGCTGGGCTCGGTGGTGGACGCGGTGGACGACATGGTCCACCGGCTGACCTCGCGTGGTCTGGTCGAACTGGACGACTACGACCGCAAGGCCCTGGTGAAGGACCTGACGGTCGCCTTCTACACGGGTCGCGGTGGTCTGCCGGAAGGCCCGTGATTGGTATGGACATGTTCAAGCCTCATCCATACATTGGGACTTGGTCTAGACCGGAACAGGCGCTACCGCGCCGCCGCATCCCCCTGCGCGCGTGCGGCACGGCTCATCGCACTCCCCCACGTTCTCCTGGAGCGACAGCATGCGAAAGAAGATATCCACCGCCCTGGTGGCCCTCGGCGTCGCCGGGGTCTCCCTCATCGCCACCGGCAGCGCCAGCAGCCACGGGTACACGGATCTGCCGATCAGCCGTCAGAAGCTGTGCGCCAACGGCACGGTGACCGGCTGCGGCAACATCCAGTGGGAGCCGCAGTCGGTCGAGGGGCCCAAGGGCTTCCCGGCCGGCGGACCGGCCGACGGCAGGATCTGCGCCGGCGGCAACGGCCCGTTCGCCCAGCTCGACGACCCCCGGGGCGGGAACTGGCCGGCCACCAGGGTGACCGGCGGCCAGAGCCAGACCTTCCGCTGGCAGTTCACCGCCCGCCACCGCACCACCGACTTCAGGTACTACATCACCAGGAACGGCTGGGACCCCACCAAGCCGCTGACCCGGGCGGCGCTGGACCCCCAGCCCTTCCTGACCGTCCCGTACAACAGCCAGCAGCCGCCCTCGACGCTCTCCCACCAGGGCACCATCCCGGCCGGCAAGACCGGCAAGCACCTCATCCTGGCCGTCTGGAACGTCGCCGACACGGCCAACGCCTTCTACGCCTGCTCCGACGTCCAGTACTGAGCGGGCGGCGCGAGCCGGTGCGAGATGTCCGGTGGCGGGGCGCCGGGCCCCGGCGCCCCGCCACCGGACCTCGAAAAAAGCCCCTCGCTTCCGCGAGGGGCTTTCCGTCTGTGCGCCGCCAGGGACTCGAACCCCGGACCCGCTGATTAAGAGTCAGCTGCTCTAACCAACTGAGCTAGCGGCGCCTGCTGACAGAGTTAATACTACCTGGTCCCAGGGGGTGCTCCCGACCACCCCTGTCCCGCCCTGTCCCACGCCCCGCCGTACGGGCCCCGGACCCGCCCGGAGGGGGTCCGCGCCGGTCACAGGGCCAGCGAGAGCACCACCGGGGCCGCCCTGCGGTTCAGCGCGTCCGCGGCGGAGCGCAGCCGGTGGGCGTGCTCGATCGGGAGCGAGAGCGCCAGGCAGCCGACCGCCGCCCCGGCCGTCAGCGGCACCGCCGCGCAGACCGTGCCCACCGCGTACTCCTGGAGGTCCAGCACGGGGACGGTCGGCGGCTGGCTGTCCAGCTTGGAGAAGAGGACCCTCTCGCTGGTGATCGTCCGGGAGGTGAGCCGGGCGATCCGGTGGCGGGAGAGGTGGTCGCGGCGGCCGTTGACGTCGAGCTGGGTGAGCAGGCACTTGCCCACCGCGCTGGCGTGGGCGGCGGAACGGAAGTCGACCCACTCGTTGACCTTGGGGGCGTGCGGGCCGTCGGCGATCTGGGTGATCTTGACCTCGCCGTCGATGTACCGGCTGATGTAGACCGCGGCGCCCACCGAGTCGCGCAGCTCGGTGAGGTTCTCCTGGAGCTTGGCCTCCAGGGCCTCGCGGCGGGTGGCTCCCGAGCCCAGCAGGACCAGGGAGTCGCCGACCACGTAGGCGCCGTCGGCGATCTGCTCGACGTACCCCTCCCTGCGCAGCATGAGCAGCATCGGGGTGAGGTGGGCCGTCGGCAGCCCCGTCTCCCGGGCGATCTGTACGTCGGTGACCCCGCCACCGTGCCTGGAGATCGTTTCGAGGACACGCAGGGCGTACTGCACCGAGTGGAACGGCGCGGTCGGCTCGGGCTTCAGCGCCACGGTCTCCCCCTAGCAGGTTGTTACCGCAAGCTTCCGTACCACGATAGCCGCCAAGGGCCGGTTCGGGGGGCCCGGTTGACAAGCGGGATGCGCGGCCGGGCGGGACACGCCGCGACGCAGCGGGTTGGCATATGCCGGCCGATTACTTCGGCGGGTTCCCGCGCCCCGGCGCCCGCTCCCGCGCCGTCCGGACGGGTTCCTCCGGCGGGCGGGCGGCTACTCGCGCCGGTGCGGGGGTAGGGGTACGAGTCGGCCGACATGATCAGGAGGGGCGTGACATGACCAGCGTCGGACTGCTCTGCCCGGAGCTCTCCCCGGAGGACGACTACCTCCGCATCGAGCTGCTGCTCAACACCGACATCCGCGTACCGGTCGTACGCACCGGGGGCGGCCGGGAGTGGGGTCCGCCGGACGGCCTGCCGGGCCTGGGCGAACGGCTGCGGCTGGCGGGCGCCGAGTCGGTGGTGTGGGCCTCCACCCGTGGCTCGTTCGGCCAGGGGTGGGAGGCCGCGCACGAACAGGTCCGCACCCTCGCGGTGACGACCGGGCTCCCCGCCTCCAGTACGTCGCTCGCCTTCGTCCGCGCCCTGGACGCGGTGGGGGCCGGGCGGATCGCCGTGGCCGCCGCCTACCCGCCGGACCTGGCGGACCCGTTCGTCCGGTTCCTCCGGGCGGCCGGCGTCGAGGTGGTCGCGGCCCGGGCCGACGGGGATGCCGGGAGCGGGTTGGTGGAGCTGGTGAGGGCGGCCGACCACCCGGCCGCGCAGGCCGTCGTCGTCCCGGACACCGCCCTGCACACGGTGGCCCACCTGCCCGAGCTGGAGGCGGCGGTCGGCAAGCCGGTGCTCACCGCCACCCAGGTGACGGTGTGGGAGGGGCTGCGCCTTGCCGAGCGCAGGGGGGCCTGGTCGACGGAGCTGGGCACCCTGTTCGCCCGCAAGGACCAGCCGGAGCCGCCGGCGAGCGGGTGACGGCCGCGCGGAATAACCGGAGACACCCTCCTGTTGATGGTGGAGTACCCGTACCACCCGCAGGAGGGACCCCACCGGTGAGCGACGCGATTCGAGGCACGGCGAACGGGACCGCACCCGTACCCCTGTCCGTACTGGACCTGGTCACGGTCGGCAGCGGGCGCACCGCCACCCAGGCCCTGGGCACCAGCGTGGCCCTGGCCCGGCTCGCCGAGCGGCGCGGCTACCACCGCCACTGGGTCGCCGAGCACCACTCCATGCCCGGCGTGGCCTCCTCCTCGCCGGCGGTGATCCTCGCCCACCTCGCCGCCCACACCGAGCGCATCCGCCTGGGCTCCGGCGGTGTCATGCTGCCCAACCACGCGCCGCTGGTCATCGCCGAGCAGTTCGGCACACTGGAGGCCCTGGCCCCCGGCCGGGTCGACCTCGGTCTCGGCCGCGCGCCCGGCACGGACGGGGCCACGGCCGCCGCCCTGCGCCGCACGGACCGGCCGCACGAGGGCGCCGACGAGTTCCCCCAGCAGCTCGCCGAGCTGACCCGGTTCCTCGACGACGACTTCCCCGACGGCCACCCCTACGCCCGCATCCACGCCGTACCGGGCCCCGTGCAGGGGCCCACCGGCCGGCCGCCGGTGTGGCTGCTGGGCTCCTCGGGCTTCAGCGCCCGGCTGGCCGGGACCCTGGGGCTGCCCTTCGCCTTCGCCCACCACTTCTCGGCGCACAACACCCTCCCGGCGCTGGAGCTGTACCGGGACTCCTTCCGGCCGTCGGCCGCGCTGGCCGAGCCGTACGCGGTGATCGGCGTCTCGGCGCTCGCCGCCGACGACGAGAAGGAGGCCCGCCGCCAGGTGCTGACCGGGGCCCTGTCGATGCTCCGGCTGCGCACCGGCCGGCCCGGCCTGATCCCCACACCGGAGGAGGCGGAGGCGTATCCCTTCACCCCCGCCGAGCGCGAGTTCGTCGAGAGCTGGCTGGCCAACATCGTGTACGGCACCCCGGAGGCGGTCCGCGCGGGCCTGGACGGCCTGCGCGGGCGCACCGGCGCGGACGAGCTGATGATCACCGCGAACGCCCACGGCGGCGAGGCCCGGCTGCGCAGCTACGAACTGATCGCGGACGCCTACGACCTGCCCGGAGCCGGGTGACGGCCGGGCGTCACACCGCCCGCGGACCGGTTCCGATCAGTTCCGTGATCCGGTCCGGGGCGACGGCCCGCGAGTACAGCCAGCCCTGCCCGGTGTCGCAGCCGATCCGCCGCAGCCGCGCCGCCTGCCCCGAGGTCTCCACGCACTCCGCCGTCACGGTCAGCCCCAGCCGGTGCGCGAGCTGCACCAGGGCCTCGACGATCACCTCGTCGGCCGGGTTGGGGTGCTCCTCGTCCTGGAACCCGCGCACGAAGGAACCGTCCAGCTTCAGTACGGACACGGGCAGCCGGCTCAGGTAGGCCAGGTTCGAGTAACCCGTCCCGAAGTCGTCGATGGCGATCCGCACGCCCATGTCACTGAGCGACTGGAGGGCCTGGAGCGGACGCCCCGCCGAGCCCATCACCGCGGACTCGGTCAGCTCCAACTGGAGCAGGTGCGGCGCCAGCCCGGTCTCGGCCAGGATCGCCGCCACGTCCGTGACCAGGTCGGAGTCCCACACCTGGCGTACGGCGACATTGACGCTGACGAACAGCGGCGGCCCGCCCGGGTGGTCCCGCTGCCACCGCACCGCCTGCCGGCAGGCGGTGCGCAGCACCCACCGGCCGAGCTGGACGATCGAACCGTCCTCCTCGGCGATCCCGATGAACCGATTCGGCGCCAGGGTGCCGAACTGCGGGTGGTGCCAGCGCACCAGCGCCTCCACCCCGCGCACCGCCCCGTCCGCCATCCCCACCAGCGGCTGGTACTCCAGCGCGAACTCACCGCGTTCCACCGCCGGGCGCAGCGTCGAGGACAGCGACTGCCGGGTCATCCGGTGGGCGTTGCGCTCGGGGTCGAACAGCGTCCAGCGGGCCTTGCCGTCGGCCTTGGCCCAGTACAGCGTGGTGTCGGCGGCCTGCATCAGGCCGGTCACCGTGGTGGAGGCCGCGGCCCGTTCCACCACGCCGATCGAGGCCGACACCGAGAGCCGCTGCCCGGCCAGGTCGAACGGCTGCTGCACCGCGGCCAGCACGGACCGGGCCAGGTCCGCGAGCTGCTCGGTCCCGGCGGAGTCCTCCACCAGGATCGCGAACTCGTCACCGCCCAGCCGGGCGACCAGGTGGCCGCCGCCCCGGCCGTGGCCGTCCCCGTCGGCGCACTCGGTGAGCCGGGCGGCGACGGCGGCCAGCAGCCGGTCGCCGACCCGGTGGCCGAGGGTGTCGTTGACCGCCTTGAACCCGTCGAGGTCCAGGTAGCACAGGCCGATCCGCCCGGAGGCGCCGTCCGCGAAGGAGTCGAGCGCGGAGTTCTCCAGCGCCGAGGCCAGGCGCTCGAAGAACAGGGTGCGGTTGGGCAGCCGGGTCACCGGGTCGTGCATCTGGAGGTGGCGCAGCCGCGCCTGGAGCTCCCGCCGGTCGCTGATGTCGGCGATGGACAGCAGCACACTGCGGCTGTGCGGTACGGGGGCGACGGTCACCTCGGCCCACAGCGCGCGCCCGTCCGGGTGCTTGAGCCGGCGGGTGCAGCGGAAGCGCGACCGGCGCCCGCGCAGCACCTCGCGGTACGCGTGCCAGGTGCGGCGGTCGGAGGCGAGGTCGACGAGGTCGGCGGCGGTCTGCCGGCGCAGCGAGGCGCTGTCGGTGCCCAGCAGGTCACCGAGGGCGTCGTTGGCGGTGACGACCAGGCCGTCGGGGTCGACGACGGCCATGGCGAGGTGGGCCGCGTTGAAGGCGGCGCGGTAGTCCCGCAGCTCGGACTCCCCGGCCCGGCGCCCGGCCCGGGAGCCCCGGCCGCTGTCGGCGTACCGGCCGCTGTCGGGGTGACCGCCGCTGTCCGGGTGCCGTGCGCCCCGGGGCGGCCGGGCGGTCTCGGCGGGACGGTTGCTCTCGCAGGTGGGGCACGGGGCCGGATCGGCACCCAAGGCGTGACTCTCGGTAATCGACTGCCGGGAACTGGCCGGCGACGAGACTGCCGCAGTTCCCGGTCCTTCGAAGGTTCCGCTCACCGCTCGCTCCCGCAGGGCAGTCGTGACGTACAGGGTCGGTCGGGATGTGCCAGCCATGAAAGTGTGCCGATCATAGAGGCAGCCGCAGCGGCCTTCCAGCGCCGCCGCCCGGTGTGGGTCGCACGGGTCGGGTGAGGTCGTGCCCGCCCGATGTGCGGCCGATCGTTTCTGCACGGGTGTGCCACAGGGGCGTTCTGCCCTGACCGCTTGTGACTGTCCGTGAGATCGATCCGGATGCGCGGAGCGTCGGCCGCTCACCCAGGTGGGGCAGCGGAACAGGGCGTATCACCGCAAATCGTCACAGGGTGGTGGCACGTGCCGAATTCCCGTATCCGGAGGTCGACGTGGCGGGTCAGCAGACACCCGACGGGGTGGATCGTCCGCGCCTGCGCTCCACAGCCGCAGGTCTGTTCGCCCTGCTGTCGCTCGCCGCCACGGGGCTGGTCGCCGGCCCCGCCGCGGCGGCACCCGAAGGGGGCCCCTGCGCGCTGCCGCGCACCGGCGCCCACCACTCGCTCGGCCTGGACACCTGGAACTCCGCCTACCCCCGGCCGGTCCGCGACCTGAACGCGGTCATGGTCTTCCTGTCCTTCCCGGACTCGGTGCCCCGGAGCACCCCCGCACAGATCACCGCCGACCACTTCCCGGCCACCAGCCGTTTCTTCTCCTGGGCCTCCTACGGCAAGTTCACCCTGCGCCCCCATCCCCGGCCGGAGTGGATCAGGATGCCGCGCGCCTCCACCGCGTACGCCATACGGCGCGACTGGCATCCCGCCGGCCGCGCCGCCTATCTGCGAGACGCGCTCGCCGCCGCCGACCCGCTGGTCGACTTCTCCAAGTACGACATCGTCTATCTGGTCGCCGACCCGGACGCACCCGGCGTGGACTCCGATGCCACCAAAGTGGTCAACTTCGACACTCCGCTGCGCGCCGACGGTACGGACATCAAGCGGATCGTCACCGTTTTCGAGCGGCGCCCGCCGGACCGCAACGTCCTCGCCCATGAGACCGGGCACGTCTTCGACCTGCCGGACCTCTACAACCGGCCGGAGGACGGCAAGGGCGACTGGGACACGCACGTGGGCGACTGGGACGTCATGGGCAGCCAGTTCGCGATGGCGCCGGAGCTGTTCGGCTGGCACAAGTGGAAGCTCGGGTGGCTGGACGGGCGCTCGGTGCACTGCGTACCGGGCGGCGGCACCGACCTGTTCACGCTGGACCCGCTCGCCGCGCCGCCGCAGCCCGGCGCGTCGATCGGCACCCGGCTGGCGGTGGTCAGGACCGGGCCGACCAGCGCCTTGGCCATCGAGGCGCGCGGGGCGACCGGGAACGACGTGAACACCTGCTCCGAGGGCGTGCTGATCTACCGGGTCCGCAACCAGGCCGCGTCGGGCGGCGGCCCGGTCGAGGTGGTCGACACCCACCCGGACACGGAGGCGTGCTGGGACCAGTCGGTGTACCCGCCGCTGGCGGACGCGCCGCTGCGGGTGGGCGAGCGGTTCACGGTGCGCGGCGGACCGGGTGAACGGGTTCGGGTGGAGGTGGCGGACCGGACCCCCACCGGGGCGTGGACGGTGAAGGTCACCACCGGCAGGTGAGGCGCCGCCCCGCGAGCGGTCCCGCCGTACGGAGCCGCCCCGTGGAGCCCGGCCGCACGGCACACGGGCCGTGGAGCCGCGCGGGCACACGAAAAGGCCCCTCGCTCTCGCGAGGGGCCTTTCCCGTCTGTGCGCCGCCAGGGACTCGAACCCCGGACCCGCTGATTAAGAGTCAGCTGCTCTAACCAACTGAGCTAGCGGCGCCGGCTGACGTCGTAGACCTTAGCACCCTGTCCGGCGCGAGGAGAAATCGATACCCGCACGTCACCGGCCGGGGAGGACCTGGCCGCCCGGACGCAGGCCCAGAGCAGCACATCGGGCCCCGGCAGCCAGGGGTGCCGGCTGTCCGGGGCGACCACCCAGCGCGGCCCTCCACCGGCACGGGTGCCGGGGGAGCCGGGCCCCGGGGTGCCGGGGGCGCGGCCGGCCGGGTCCGGGACCAGCGGGGGGACGGTGACGGCGTCGCCGGTGCCGTGGCAGAGCAGCGGCGGTACGGCGTCCCCCCACTCCTCCCAGCGCAGCAGCGACGGCAGCCGCTGGGCGGTGCCCGGCGCGGTGAACAGCAGCATCCGTCCGCGCTGGACGGCGACGGGCCCGGAGCCGGGCCCCTCGCCCCACAGCCGGTCGAGCATCCGCCGCCCGAAGACCGCGTCGACACTCACCACGTCGAAGGCGGATCCGCAGGGCAGCACCGCGGGCGCGGCCGGCCGGTCCTCCCACAGGGCGAGCAGCGACCCCGGGTACGCCGCGGCGGACGCGAGCCACCGCGCGCCGGCCGGGGTGACCAGTGCGGTGTGGTGATGGCCCTCGTCGTGGCGGTCCTCGCCACCGCGCGGGCTCCGGAACAGGTCGGCGGACTGGTCTCGCAGCCATGTGCTCATGACACTGACGTCTACCGGCTGTGACGGTTCCGTTCCGGCGGGTTGCCGGAAATCGGGACAGGGGCGGGCCGGCAGGAGTATCTTTCGCGCCCGGCATATGCCAGAGCTACGGGCCGCGCGGCCCGCCTGCCGTCGGGTTGGCCGCTCGGCCGGGTGGCCGCCGGCGGCCGGAACGGCGGGCGGGCCGGGAAGCGGCGGGCGGGCCGGGGGAGCCGGGCGGGGGCGGGCCCGCCTCTAGCGGCCCGGAACCACCGGGTCCTCGTCGGCGCTGCCACCGCGCAGCAGGTCCCGCCCGAACTCGACCATGCGGCGGGCGTAGTCCTCCGTCCACTCCGCGCGCTCGGCGATGTCCGCGGTGCTCAGCCGGTCGAAGCGGCGCGGATCGGCGAGCTGGGCCGCCGCGACGGCCTGGAACTCCATGGCCCGGTCGGTCGCCGCCCGGAACGCCAGGGCCAGCTCGGTGGACCTGGCGAGCAGCGCGCGGGGGTCGTCGATCGACTCCAGGTCGAAGAAGTGCTCGGGGTCGGCGGCCGCCTCGGCAGGCTCGAAGAGCAGGGGAGCGGGCTTGAGCCGCCGCTGCTCGCCGCGCTGGGGATCCGCCATGTGCTGTCTCCTTCTGAGTGCCGCGTCGCCGTTCCTCGCCCGCCGCCACCGCGTGGGCCCCGGCCGGTCCGGCCGGCCGGGGCCCACGCGGACGGCCACCGTCCATTGTCCCGCCTCCCGCAAGAGGGCCCGGACCCGGTGCGGGCCGGGCCGGCGGGCACTACGGCCGCCAGGTCACACGGTGTTCGGACAGGTGGGACAGCACCGCGTGGTTCGCCTCCCACCCGTCCGGGAACTTCACCGTCACGCCCAGCTGGACCGGCTCCGTGGCGGGGTGCTCGTCCAGCAGGTCGGTGACGCCCGCGCGGCACACCACGACGCACGCGTGGCGGTGGCGCGAGGCCAGCACGCACAGGCGGCCGGTCTCCAGGTGGAACGCGGTCGCGTCCGGGCGGCCCGAGAGCGGGTGCAGCACCACCGTCACGTCGTACTCCCGGCCCTGGAGGCGGTTGGCCGTGTCCACGGTCACCCCGGGGACGCCCAACTCGGCGAGGGCGGCGCGGACGGCCGCCGCCTGGTCGCGGTGGGCGGTGCCGACGGCGATCCGGTCCGGGGTCAGCGGCACCGGGTCCGGTGACCGCTCGGACACCGCCGCGCCGCCCCGGTCGAGGAGGCGCCGGACGACCAGCGCCACCGCCCGTACCGCCTCGGGGTCGGTGCGCGGGGTGCGCCGGGCGGGCAGCTCCAGCAGGCCCCAGCCCGACGCCGCCGCCTCGTCCAGCACCCGGTCGGGCCCGGACCCGTCCGACGGCACGCCGAAGGACAGCCGCCGGTCACCGGGCCCGGTGCCGCTGCGGAACGGCGTGTAGGGGTAGAACGCGTCGGACACCAGCGGCGCCGCCGACGCCGGGAGCCGCCAGGAGACCGGCAGCCGGTGCTGCGGCAGGTCCGGGTTGTGCGCCAGCAGGGTGGAGACGGCGCTCGCGGACGGGTCGTACGACAGCCCCGCCCACTGCTCGGCACCCACCACGGAGAACGGGTCGAGCTGGCCGGGGTCGCCGACGAACAGCGCCCGCTCGAAGAGCCCGGCGACGGCCAGCAGCGCGTCCGAGCGCATCTGGTACGCCTCGTCGACGATCGCGTGCCGCCAGGGCTCGACGCCCTTGACGTGCGCCCACTTCGCCGCCGTGGAGATCACCACGTCGAGCCCGGCGAGGTCGCCGGCCTTCGCCGACTTGCGTACGTTGTCCAGGCCGTCGAGCGCCTTGTCGTACGGGTCGGTGTCATTGCTGTGCAGCCGCCCCACCGGCAGCTCCGGCTCCTTCTCGGCCAGCCGCAGCACCAGGTCGTCCACCTGCGCGTTGGTCTGGGCGACGACCATCAGGGGACGGCCGGCCGCCGCCAGCTCCAGCGCGGCGCGCACCACCAGCGTCGACTTGCCCGCGCCGGGCGGCGAGTCCACGACCACACCCCGGGCCTCGCCGCGCAGCGTGTCGGCGAGGATCGCGTCGGTGGCCCGGGCCGCCTCGGCCCCGGGGTCGAACGACACGGACGTCACAGCAGGTCCTCCGGGGTCAGGGGGTCGGGGCTCTCGGCGTCGGTACGGGGCGGCCCGCCGTGCGTCCAGGGGGTCTCCTCCGGGTCCGGCAGCTTGGGGCCGGTCCGCTGGTCGTGCTCGAACAGCGTCCAGACGATCCGGTCGCCCTTCTCCGGGACCGATCCCTCCGCCGGGTCCCTGGAGCGGCCCATCCGGTCCAGCAGCCGCAGTACGAGCGACCCGTCCTCCTCCAGCCGGACGAACTCGGCGCTCTGCGGCTTGCCCTCCAGGGAGCGGTACACCCTCACCCGGTCGCCCAGGTGCGGCAGGTCGTCCGTCCGTACGGTCAGCAGCGGCCGGGGGGCGGGGCGCTTCGACTCCGTCCAGGCCATCGTCACATCCAGTACCTCGGCCCGGAACGCCTCGCCGGCCAGCCGCCGGCCCGCCAGCACCAGCGGGTCGTCCAGGGCCTCCTGCGCCTCCAACTGGGCCTGGGCGCTCTCCCGCGCGGCCAGTTTGTTCGCCGCCGTCACCGCGTCGTCGCGGCGCGGCTGCGGCGGCTCCCCCGCCCGCACCCGGTCGCGGTGGCCGGTGAACGACCAGCGGTCCCGGGTCCAGCGGTCCGCCACCCGCGCGCCGGGCGGCAGCTCCCGCACCAGCGCGAGCGCCCGCCAGACCGCGTCCCAGGTGGGCCTGGTCCGGCTCAGCACCAGCCGCCGGATCTCCCGCTCGGCCCGGTGCAGCTCACCGAGGCGCGCGTCGGCCGCCTCGCCGTCCTCGGCCGCCGCCAGCGCCTGCCGTGCCCGGTCGTACCGCTCGATGGCGGGGGCCAGCAGCCGGTTGTCGAACGCCGGGTCGGTCGCGGGGCCGGCCGGCGGGCACAGCAGTTGCCCCTGCCCGTCCCGGGCCAGTTCCGCGTGCAGCGCGGCCCGCGCGCCGGACTCTCCCTCGGGGGGGTCGATCCAGGCGAGCAGCGTCCCCAGGTGCTGGTCCTCCAGCGACGACTGGCCGGTAGCCCAGTGCCGGTTCAACAGGTCGGTGGCCGCCAGCAGCAGCGAGGAGCCCGGCACCCGGGCCCGCTCGCCGTAGTGCGTCAGCCACCGCCCGAGCAGCGGCACCCGGGGCGGCGCCGGGAACGGCGTGTCCGGGTCCTGCTCGGCCGTGCGCCGGAACCGCATCGACCGGCCCAGCAGCCGGACGTACTCGACACCCGCCCGGCTGGGCACGACGAGCTGCGGCGCGTCCGCGCACAGCTCCACCTCGACCTTGACCCGCTTGCCGGTCTCCGGGTCGGTCTCGTTCCGTTCGGCCGCCTCCACCCGGTCCGTGTACTCCTCCAGGTACGGCAGGACCACCTCGGCCAACTGGGCCAGGAACGCGAACCTCAGGTCCCGGTCACGCGGCTGCGGCACCACCAGCAGCCGGGGCTCGGCCGGGTCGGTGCCCACCAGCGCGCCCAGCGGCGCGCCCGCCTCACCGGCGGTCGTCAGCGGTACGAACACGAGCGGACGCTCCGACAGGTGCCGGTGCCGCACGGTGGCCAGCGGCTGGGCCCGGCCCGCTTCCACGGCCTCCAGCCGAGCCAGCGTGGAGATCAGCGACATGACGCCCCCCGCAGGGACTCGGCCCGCAGCGCCGCCGCCCGCCGCAGCGCGGCCACCACCGGGTCACCGGGGCCGCCCTCAGGGTCCCCGGCCTCGCCGGAGCCGGGGGTGTCCCCGTCGCCGCGCGCCGCCGCGAGTACCGCGCCGACCGTGGTCAGCCCGCCCAGCTCACCGCGCACCGAACGGCCCAGCGCCTCCACCGCGCCCTCCCGCCGGGCCCGCTCCCGGCAGTGGAAGGCCAGTTCGCAGGCGGACAGGCACTCCGGCGCGTAGGCGTGCGGCACCGCCTCGACCGCCTCCGCCAGTTGCTCGGGCGAGCGCCCCTCCAGGTCGAAGGTGATGTCCGGGGGGAGTGCCGCCGCGATGTCCTCCACCCGGGTCAGCCGGGCGAGCTGGCGGCGCGTCACCGAGAGCTGCTTGCGCACGTCGACGGGGGACGCGGCCGGCTGGTTGGAGAAGTCCCTGGGGCAGACCAGCAGCACCGAGTGGGCGACCCGCGCGCCGCCGGTCAGGGCCGCGACCCGCTCCAGCGCCAGTACGTACACCGCCGCCTGGCGGGCCGCCGCGCCCACCTTCGCGGCGTCGGCCGCGCCGTCGATCATCGGGAACGACTTGATCTCCACGACCGTCCACCGGCCGTCGGGCCCCACCACGACCGCGTCCGGCTCCAGGTACGCGGGCGAGCCGGCCACCTCCAGCGCCAGCATCGGATGGTCCAGCAAGGTCCAGGCCCCGGCGGCCGTGGCCTCGCGCAGCGCCAGCGCCGTACGGGCCGTGCGGCCCTCGGGCCCGGCCGCCGACAGGTCGGGGACCCGTACCTCCCCGGGCTCGGCCACGCCCAGCAGCCGCAGCAGTTCCACCCCGTCGTCGGCCTTGACCCTGGCCTCGAAGGCGTTGCCCCGCATGAAGGCGAACTGGGACTGCCCGAAGCCCGAAGGGGAGCCCAGGGCCGAGGCCAGCGCCGTCTTGTCGACGCCCGCGCCGTCCAGCAGCGCCCGGCGGCGGCAGCCCGGGTTGGCGGCCAGCGCCGCCAGGGCGCGGGCGTCCAGCGGGCGGGGCGCGGCGGCCGGACCGCGCAGCTCGGCGAGCCGCTGCCGGAGTGCCGCCGGCACGGCCCGTGCCGTCCGCTGACCCGGCGCCGTCCGCTCCGTCCGCGCCGTCGGCACTGTCTGTGTCCGCGGCTCCCGGCCCGCCGTCGCAGGCTGCCGCTGTGGTCCGCTGCCCAGGGATTCGCTCACCCGCGGAAGTCTCGCATCCGGCACTGACAACCGGGGACCCCGTGCGGGTCCGCACCCTGACGGAACGATTCCGCAGCCGGTCCCGCCGGCCGTCGCGCGGGCGCCGCGAGCAGCGGTCCGAGTCCCGTCCGGGCCCCGCCCGCCACCGCGGCCAGGACGTAGTGGTCCGCCGTGCCGTCACGTCACCCGCGTACGAGCAGCCGTCCGCCGGGCAGGCCCCGTGCACCGCCGCGAGCGGCGGCAGCTCCGCCCGCCGGCGCGGCCGGCGCGCGGATCCGGCCGGCGGGGTGGCCTGCGGACCGGCCGCCGGAGCGGCCCGGCCCGGACGCGGCCGAGGCGGTCACGGGGTGCGGGATCCGGACGCCCTCCCGTGCGTGACCGGGGCCGGCGGGGCCCCCGGCCCTCCCCGGGACGCGGGGACCGCCGCCCGGGGCGACCCCTTGGCCGCCTGTCGTTCGGGTGCGCGATGATGGACGGACACCACCGTGACACCTCAGGAGACCCACCCATGGCACCGCGCATCCTGCTCGCCCGGCACGGACAGACCGAATGGTCGCTGCTCGGCCGGCATACCGGCAGGACCGACATCCCCCTGCTCGACGAGGGCCGGCGGGGCGCGAAGCTGCTGGGCGAGCGGCTCCACCGGGGCCCGTGGGACGGGCTGGACGGCGTCGAGATCCGTACCAGCCCGCTGGCCCGCGCGCGGGAGACCTGCGAGCTGGCCGGCTTCGGCGACCGGGCCGAGCACTGGGACACGCTCATGGAGTGGGACTACGGCGCGTACGAGGGGATGACCCCGGCCGAGATCAAGGAGACCCGCCCCGACTGGCTGATCTGGCGCGACGGCGTGCCGGAGGGCGAGACCCTGGCCCAGCTGTCGGCCCGCGCGGACGAGGTCGTGGCCTGGGCCCGCTCGGCCGACCGGGACACCCTGGTGTTCGCGCACGGCCACGTCCTGCGTTCCATCGCCGCGCGCTGGCTGGGCGAGGACGTCTCGTTCGCCGCCCGGATACGCCTGGACCCCACCAGCCTGTCCGCCCTGGGCTGGGCCTATGGCGCGCCCGCGATCGAACGCTGGAACGACACCGGGCACCTGGAACTCGCCTAGCGCCCGTGCCGCCCGGCCGAGCCGGGGCGCCGCGGCGCCCCGGCTCGGGTGCCCCCGGGCTTCGCCGGGCGCCGTGGCGGAACCGGGGTGTGCGGCCGGCGGACGCGCGGGCTGGCACCGGTCCGGCCGAGCGCCGGCGCCGTCCCGTGGCCGCCCGGCGCCGCGCCCGCGTCGGACGCGCGCCGGGCCCGGCGCTTCCGGGCGCGGGCCGGGAGGCGGGGGCCTCAGGCCTCCCCCAGGGCCGCCCTGCGGTCCAGGAACGCCGCCACCTCCGGTGTGCCGCGCTCACCGGCCAGCAGCCGGACCGTGTCGCTCAGCATGGCCCTGATACGGCTCGACCGCACCTGTCCCAGCAGGTCCAGGACCTGTTGCCCGGCCGCCGCCGCCTCGTCCGGGGCGCCGCCCCGGGCCAGGTCCGCCGCCAGTTGCGCCCGGTAGAGCGCCAGGTTCCGCGCGAAGTGCGGGTTCTGCAGGGCCACCGCCCGGCGCGCGTGGCGGACGGCGCGCGACCAGTCGCCCAGGGCCGACCAGCACTGCGCCTCCAGGGCCTCCAGTTCCGGTTCGCCGAAGAAGGACATCCACTCCGGGTCGGCGTCGCGGGTACCGCGCGCGAAACAGGTGTGCGCCCTGCCCAGGGCCCCCTCGCACGCCTCCCGGTCGCCCAGGCCCGCCCAGCCGCCCGCCTCCCGCAGGGCCAGCAGCGCGCGCAGCCGGGGCGACCCCAGGTGCCCGGCCGCGATCTGCCCGGCCTGTGCCGCCCGAACCGCCTCCCGGTGGCGGCCGGCGTCGCGCGCCAGGAACGAGGTGTTGGAGAAGGCGTGCGCCTCCAGGGCCGGGTCACCGGCCACCCGCGCGGTGGCCAGCGCCTCCGCGTAGTGGGAGCGGGCCTCGGCCGTGCGGCCGGAGTCATGGGCCAGCCAGCCGACCGACAGGGACAGCTCCCCGGCGCCCGCCTGCATCCGGTCGGCGGTCGACCGGCGGACCGCGCTCCCCGCGTCGAGCAGGGCGTACGCGGTGCGCAGCGGCTCGGCGGCCCTGCGGTACAGCCCGTCCGCGCCGTACCGGTCGTCGAGCAGCCGGATCCTGCGGACCGCCTCCTCGACGGCCCGCACCTCCGTCTCGCCGAACCTGCCGCCGGCGCGGGGCGCGGGGATGGACCCGAGGCCGCCGAGGCCGAGCGAGGCGGCCGCCACCGCGGTGGTGCCGCTCGTCATGAATGCGCGACGCAGCACGTCGCTCTCCTCATCGTTCCGGAACGTGATGGGTGACGCCGGTGACCCGCGCGACCCGGTCGGCGCCGTTGCCGCCGGCCCGCGCACCGGTGGCGGCGCGAGGGCGCGGGCACCCCGGCCGCGCACCCGTTCCCGGGCGGCGAAGCCCAGGTCCGCCAGGGTGCGGCCGGGGAACATGTGCAGGAACACCCGCTCGTACGCGTAGTTGGGGCAGCGGATCTCGCCCGACTCCACGCGCCCGATGTAGCGGGCGTCGCATGCCACCTGCTCACCGATCTCCCGGGCCGCCCTGCGTACCGCCGCCGCGAATTCCGCCGGGGAGCGCGGGCCGCGCAGCCGGCGGAAGGCCAGATTGGGAACTGCCCGTGACGACGCCATGGCCGAGCCCTCTCCTGCGTGCTGCCGATGGTCCGGCGAGGCCAAAACGTACCGGCTGTGCCGGGGTGCGTACGCAGCGTTTGGGGAAAAACGGGATATCTCGCCCGCGATCCGCCATGAACTGCCATCCTTTGCGGCGGCGTGCCGCCGTAGCCGTTGACGTTCCGGGGCGTTGAACCATGCGGAGAGACGCAGTGTGTCTTCACACGGGGACTCGAGCGAGGAGGAATCCCTTGTTGGAGGTCGGTATGGAGGCGAGTCCGCGGCCCGGTGGCTCATCACACCCGGAGCCCCTGCCGGAAGCACTCACCACGGGCCGGCACCGGCCGGAGCCGGCGGGGGAGCCGGGCGCCCCGCCCGCCGCCGCCGGACCGTGCGCCGCCGGACCGCCCGCCGCCGAGCCCCCGCAGTGCGGCGGCGAACCCTGTGACCTGGTCACGGTCCCCACCCGGCAGGGCCTGGAGGCGGTCGACATCCTGCGCCGCGGCGGCGCACCCGCGGTCGGCCCCGTCCTGCACGACGGGCACTGCGACACGCTCGGGTTCCTGGTGCCGCCGGGCACCGCCGCCCGCTGGGACGTGCCGGGCAGCGACTGCACGCGGACCCAGGGGCGCGGCCTGCGGCTCACCGGCGCGGTGCTCGAGCCGCCCGTGTCCGGCACCGGCTGGCTGCTGCCCCCCACGGACACCGGCCAGGTCACCGACCCGGCCGTCCTGCGCGAGGCGCTGGGGGAGGCCGCCAGGCTCATCGAGGCCGCCGACAACTGCCGGTAGCGGACGACCGGGGGTACGCGACCGACGGCCGCCGGCGGGCGGCCGTCCACGCGCTGTTCCGGCCACCCGATAATGGGCCAATGGCGAGAAACAGGCAGCGTGCGCGTACGGCGGCCCCCGAAACCGTCGTCGCGGCCGTGGACGGCGGGCGCGCCGAGCTGATACCCGACCGGGAACGGCCCCGCGCCTGGACGCTGCTCATCGACGGCGCCCCCCAGTCGCACGTCGACCTCGACGACCCCACCCGGCTGACCTTCGCGTACCAGCGGCGGCTCGGGCACATGGCGGACCTCGTCGCCCCGCCCGGCCGGCCCCTGCACGCCGTCCACCTCGGGGGCGGTGCCCTCACCCTCGCCCGCTATGTCGCCGCCACCCGCCCCCGCTCGACCCAGCAGGTCGTGGAACTGGACGCGCCGCTGGTGCAACTGGTCCGCCGGGAACTGCCGCTGGACCCCGCAGCCCGGATCCGGGTGCGCGGCGCCGACGCCCGCGCGGGGCTGGGCAAGGTGCCGGACGGCTGGGCGGACCTGGTCATCGCGGACGTCTTCAGCGGGGCCCGCACGCCGGCCCATCTGACCAGTACGGAATTCCTCGGCGAGGTGCGGCGGGTGCTGAAGCCCGGCGGCTGCTACGCGGCCAACCTCGCCGACGGGCCGCCGCTGGCCCATCTGCGCGGCCAGATCGCCACCGCCGCCGCCCTCTTCCCCGAACTGGCGCTCGCCGCCGACCCGGCCGTACTGCGCGGACGGCGCTTCGGCAACGCCGTACTCCTCGCGTCGGACGCGCCGCTCCCCGTCGCCGAGCTGACCCGGCGGGTGGCCACCGATCCCCATCCGGGACGGGTGGAACACGGGCGGGAGCTGGCCGACTTCACCGGTGGGGCGGCCGTGGTCACCGACGCGGACGCCAAGCCCTCGCCGGCGCCGCCCGCGAAGACCTTCGACTGACGACCGGCGGGACGGCGACCGGCGGCCACGGGTCAGCGTTCGTCGATCTCCACGTGCGGGGCGCCGTCGTGCCAGACGCAGAACACCGAGATCTCGTGCCCGCCCCGGGTGAACGTCACCCGGATCCAGGTCGGCTGCTTCCACACCTGGATCCGCCAGCCGGACGCCGGCGTGGCCGAGACCAGCCCGGCCGACGAGGGGCCGATGTCGAACACCGCCCGGCCGCCCTCCACCGAGTAACCCCGCACGTCGCCGGCGGTGGCCGGGGCGCGGGTCGGGGCGCGGGTCGGGGCGGCCGGCGGGGCGCTGCGGGCGGGGGCCGCCGGCCGCGACGGCTTCGCGGACCGGGACGGGGACGCGGAGGGGGTGGCCCCGGGGTCCTTGGCGCGCCGGGTGGACGAGGCGAGCGGCTCGGGGCCGTGCGGGCTCGGGCGGTCGGCGGCGATGGGCAGCGCGCGGGGCGGGTCGTACGCCGTGCCGGCCATCACCGTGTGCACGCCCCACCACGACAGCGTGACCGCCGCGCCGGTGGCGAGCGACCACGCCACCGCGTGTACGAGTCCTCTACGCATCCGGGCCATAGTGCACCACCCGCTCCCCACCTCACCATCGGTCCCCCGGTTCCCCCGAATGGCGTACGGTGCCGCCCATGGCAAGTGTGCTCGTGGTCGAGGACGACCAGTTCGTGCGCTCGGCCCTCATCCGGCACCTGACCGAGGCGTCCCATACCGTGCGGAGCGTCGGTACGGCCCTGGAGGCGCTGCGCGAGGTGGCCCACGTCCGCTTCGACCTGGTCATCCTCGACCTCGGTCTGCCCGATCTCGACGGCGCGGAGGCGCTGAAGATGCTGCGGGGCATCACCGACGTACCGGTGATCATCGCGACCGCGCGGGACGACGAGGCCGAGATCGTACGGCTCCTCAACGACGGTGCCGACGACTATCTGACCAAGCCGTTCTCGGTGGAACACCTGTCCGCGCGGATGGCGGCCGTACTGCGCCGCTCGCGCGCCGCCGCCGGAGAGGCGCCGCCGAGCCGGGTCCTGCGGGTCGGCGGGCTGACCGTCGACCCGCTGCGGCGCCAGGCCGAACTGGACGGGGCGCGGCTGGAACTGACGCGGCGTGAGTTCGACCTGCTGGCGTTCCTGGCCGGCCGGCCCGGGGTGGTCGTCGCCCGCCGGGAGCTGCTCGCCGAGGTGTGGCAGCAGTCGTACGGCGACGACCAGACCATCGACGTCCATCTGTCGTGGCTGCGCCGCAAACTGGGTGAGACCGCCGCGCGGCCCCGCTATCTGCACACGCTGCGGGGGGTCGGGGTGAAGCTGGAGCCGCCGCAGTGAGGTGGGCGCTCGTCAAGGTGGCGCTGGCCGTCACGGTGATGGTGGTCGTCGCCTTCGCCGTACCCCTGGGCCTGGTCATCAAGGAGATGGCCCGGGACCGGGCCTTCACCAACGCCGAGCGGCAGGCCGCCGCCATCGGCCCCACCCTGTCCATCACCACCGACCGCGACCAGCTCGAACGGGCCGTCGCCTCCACCCAGGCCGGCGCCGCGGGGCGGATGGCGGTGCACGTACCGGCGCCGGACGGGCCGGACGGGCCGGGCGGCCGGCCGATGGAGATCGGCACGGGCCGGGCGGCCGGGAAGCACCTGGCCACCGTCCGGCGGGAGCCGCGGGCCTCCACCGCCGAGGTCCCCGGCGGTTACGCGCTGCTCCAGCCCACCGCGATCAGCTCCGGTCAGATCGCGATCGTCGAGGTGTACGTGCCGGAGGGCGAGGTGTCCAACGGCCTGGCCACCGCCTGGCTGATCCTCGCCGGGGTGGGCCTCGCGCTGGTCGTCGGCTCCGTCGCGGTCGCCGACCGGCTCGGCGTACGGATGGTGCGGCCCGCCCAGCGGCTCGCGCGTGCCGCGCACGACCTGGGTGAGGGCAGGCTGGGCGCCCGGGTGCCCGAGGAGGGGCCCACCGAACTGCGGTCGGCGGCCGTGGCCTTCAACTCGATGGCCGACCAGGTCGTCCAGCTCCTGGCCAACGAGCGGGAGCTGGCCGCCGACCTCTCCCACCGGCTGCGCACCCCGCTGACCGTGCTGCGCCTCAACGCCGCCTCGCTGGGCGAAGGGCCGGCCGCCGACCAGACCCGGGCCGCCGTGGAGCAGCTGGAGCGGGAGGTGGACACCATCATCCGTACCGCGCGGGCGGCCAAGCCGCAGACCCAGGCGGCCGGGGCCGGCGGCGGGTGCGATGTGTCGGAGGTCGTACGGGAGCGGATGGCCTTCTGGTCGGCGCTCGCCGAGGACGAGGGACGCAAGGCGCGTGTGGCGGGCGTGGACCGGCCGGTACGCATCCCGGTCGCGCGCCCCGAACTGGTCGCCGCGCTCGACGCGCTGCTCGGCAACGTCTTCCGCCACACCCCGGAGGGCACCGCCTTCTCGGTCGACGTGCACAACGGCGAGGACGCCGTGATCGTGCTCGTCTCGGACGCCGGGCCCGGTATCGCGGACCCGGAGGCGGCCATGGCGCGCGGCAACAGCGGGGAGCGGGACGGCTCGACGGGACTCGGCCTGGACATCGTGCGGCGGGTGGCCGAGTCGACCGGCGGGGACGTCCGCATCGGGCGGTCGGTCCTGGGCGGCACGGAGGTGCGCCTGTGGATCGGGCTGGGCGGCCGGCTGGACGGGCGCCCCCGGGGACGGCTGGCGGCCAGGCTGCACCGCCGGCGACGCGGGCGCCGGATGTCCCGGCGGCGTACGCCCGGCTCCGCTTAATTCACGCCCATGGCGACCTTAAGCGGAGCCTAAGACTCCCAACTGCCGTCCTGATTGGGTCGATTGCCGGTTTGCGGCGCGCTAGCGTGCTGCGTGTCGGCATTCCCCGAGTAGTACAGAGGCAGGCACACGCGATGGGCATCGGAGTCCCCGGCCACCGGGACAGGGCGAGCGGCGGGACCCCGGAGTCCGGCCCGCCGGCGAGCGGTGCGCGGCGGGAGCCGTGAACCACGCGGACACCACCCGCGGTTCGCTCCTCCGGCGACCACTGGCCCTCACCGAGGCGTTCGCCACCCACCGGTGACCGCTCGCACCTGCCCCCCTACCGCGCGCTCCGGCCGGCCCCACCCCCCCCATCCGGCCGGAGCGCGCCTTTTCGCGTACCCCGCCCCGGCGGGCGGCGCCCGATTGTCCGGCGGGGGGCGTGTTTCCGGGTCCGCGCGGGGAATTCCCGGCGTATTCACCTCGTCCTGGTGTGGCCCGGAAAGAGATCATCCACAAAGCCATGGATCAATGTAATATGCGGTTCGGGAAGTTGCTTCGGCGGTGTCGTGGTGCTGTCCGGCCGCGGCGGGTGACCCGCATGAGCCGCCCCCGTCCAGGCTGTCCGGGCCGACGAGGCCATTGCAGGTAAGGCGTGTGCGAGATGGGGTTACCGCGCGTGGCGCGTCGGGCCGGGCCGGGCGCCGTCCGCGCGGCCGGGGGCGAATTCCCCCGGCGGTATGCCGATTTCCCCATCTCATGTCAAGACCGCGATCCGCCATTCGGCTGTTCGCCGGTGCTTGTCCCTTTCGTCATAGGCCCACCGGACGTTTTTCGCCACCCCGTTCGAAGCTCCTGTCGCCGTTCGCGGTTCGACCGGCGCCACCCGCCCGACGGGGTCCTCCGGGCCGCCACCCGCCGCGCACCGACCCGGCCCGCGCGCCGGGTCCGGCGCCCCGGGCCCACCCGCTCCGCGTGAGCGCCCCCGCGGCCCGCCCGGGTCCCGTGGCCGCTCCGGCGTGCCCCGGGGGCCCCGTGGCCCCGTGGAAGCGCCGGCGCGCGGACGCGCCCCGGCCGCCCCGGCCAACGACACAGCACGCACGTACACCGAGAGGAACAGAACATGGCGGAATGGAACGCGGCACAGCTCCAGGCGCGTGGAACGCTGTTGGGGCGGCTGTTCGGTTCGAGGGTGACGGAGGTCGTGGGCCTGATGGCGAGGATGGACCTCGCCGACGCGATCGGGGACGCCGAGGTGGACCTCGCCGACCTCGCCCGGAGGTACGACATCGCACCCGGGCAACTGAACCGGCTGCTGCGGGCCCTGGCGAGCCTGGACATGTGCGAGGAGACGGCCCCCGGCCGGTTCCGCCTCACCGAGAGCGGCGCGCTGCTGCGCAAGGACCACCCCGACTCCCTGTACGCGTTCGCCCGGTTCCACACCTCTCCGGTGACGCTGCGGCCGTGGACCCGCCTGGAGGAGAACATACGGACCGGGCGCACCGCCTTCGACGAGCACTTCGGCATGCCGCTCTACGAGTACTTCGCCCAGGACGCGGAACTGACCGCGCTGTTCAACACCGCCATGAGCCAGGAGAGCCACGAGACGGCCGCCACGGTGGCGGACCACTACGACTTCGGCGGGTTCACCGAGGTGACCGACGTCGGCGGCGGCGACGGCACGCTGATCGCCGCGATCCTCGACCGCCACCCCGGGCTGAAGGGCGTGGTCTTCGAGACCGTCGAGGGGGCCGCCCAGGCCGCCGGAACCGTGAAGGCCGCCGGGCTGGAGGGCCGGTGCAGGATCGCCACCGGTGACTTCTTCGCCTCCGTGCCGCCGGGCTCGGACCTGTACGTCATCAAGAGCGTCATCCACAACTGGAACGACGAGCGCGCGGCCGCCATCCTGCGCAACTGCCGGGCGGCGATGTCCGACAGCAGCCGCCTGCTGATCATCGACGTGGTCCTGCCCGAGACGGCCGCCCCGGACGCGGCGGGCCTGAACCCCTACATCAAGGACCTCCAGATGATGGTCCTGGTCGGCGGCCGGGAACGCACCCGGGCCGACTTCGACGCCCTGTGCGCCCAGGCGGACCTCAGGGTCACCGACGTGGTCCCGCTGCCGTCCCACGTGGGCCTCAGTGTGATCGAGGTCGCTCCGGCCTGACCGCCGCCGCACCGCTCGCCCTCGGGGCCGCACCATTCGCCCTCGGGTACGACGAAGGCCCGGCCTGTTCTCACAGGCCGGGCCTTCGTTCATCAGGGTGAGTAACGGGACTCGAACCCGCGACATCCTGGACCACAACCAGGTGCTCTACCTGCTGAGCTATACCCACCACGACCGGTCTCTTCTTCCCGACCGGCCGAGAAAAAGTGTACAGGGTCCGGGAGGGTGCTCGCTGCCACCTTTCGGGGGAGGCCCGGCGGAGGGGTTACGCGGCGGGGTCGACCGGCAGGACGTGGCGGGCGGCGATCGACTTCGCGGTGTCCGAGTCGGGGCCGGGCTGCGGGACGAAGATCGCCTCGCGGTAGTAGCGCAGCTCCGCGATGGACTCCCGGATGTCGGCCAGCGCCCGGTGGTTGCCGCTCTTGTCCGGGCTGTTGAAGTACGCCCTCGGGTACCAGCGGCGGGCCAGCTCCTTGACCGAGGAGACGTCCACGATCCGATAGTGGAGGTGGGCCTCCAGCGTGGGCATGTCGCGCAGCAGGAAGCCGCGGTCGGTGGAGACCGAGTTCCCGCACAGCGGCGCCTTGCCGGGCTCCTTGACGTGTTCGCGTACGTACGCCAGGACCTGCTCCTCGGCCTCGGCCAGCGTCGTGCCGGCGGCCAGCTCGTCCAGGAGGCCGGAGGCGGTGTGCATCCGCCGCACCACCTCGGGCATGGTCTCCAGCGCGGCGTCCGGCGGGCGGATCACGATGTCCACGCCTTCGCCGAGTACGTTCAGGTCCGAGTCGGTGACCAGTGCGGCCACCTCGATGAGTGCGTCGTCCGTCAGCGAGAGCCCGGTCATCTCGCAGTCGATCCACACCATGCGGTCGTTCATGCGTCCTACCTTAGAGGGACGGCCGCCGGGGGGATGCTGTCGTGCACCCCCACCGGCGGCCGCCTGGTCCTCATGGCGCGGTGCGCTGGCCCGGCAGGGCCACCCTTCCGGGGGCGTACGCGTCCGCGTGCGGCTTGCCCGGCTCGGGAGGTGCCCCGCGCCGCACCGGCGCCGGGCCCTGTGACGGGAGCGCCGACTCCGCCACCGCCGCCGGGGCGCCCGAGTCGCTCTGCGGGCGCCGGGCCCGGTAGGCGGCCCGGTACGCGGCCGGCGACGAGCCGAGCTGGCGCCGGAAGTGGCCGCGCAGGGCCACCGGCGAGCGGAAGCCGCACCGGCCGGCCACCTCGTCGACCGAGTAGTCGGACGTCTCCAGCAGCCGCTGTGCCTGGAGCACCCGCTGGGTGATCAGCCACTGGAGCGGCGCCGAGCCCGTCAGCGAACGGAAGCGGCGGTCGAAGGTCCGCCGGCTCATGTACGCGCGGGCGGCGAGCGTCTCCACGTCGAACTGCTCATGGAGGTGCTCCAGCGCCCACGCGACGACCTCGGCGAGCGGGTCCGCGCCGATCTCCTCCGGCAGCGACCGGTCGAGATAGCGCTCCTGCCCGCCGCTGCGCCGCGGTGGCACGACCAGCCGCCGGGCCAGCGCCCCGGCGGCCTCGGCCCCGTGGTCCGTCCGCACGATGTGCAGACAGAGGTCGATGCCGGCCGCCGTTCCCGCGGACGTCAGTACGTCCCCGTCGTCCACGAAGAGCTCCCGCGGGTCCACGTGGACCGACGGATAGCGCTTGGCGAGTGTCGGCGCGTACATCCAGTGCGTGGTGGCCGGCCGCCCGTCCAGTAATCCGGCGGCGGCCAGCACGAACGCGCCGGTGCACAGCCCGACGATGCGGGCGCCCTCCTCGTGTGCGCGGCGCAGCGCGTCGAGCGCCTCGGCCGGTGGCGGTGAAGTGATCGACCGCCAGGCCGGTACGACGACGGTGCCCGCCCTGCTGATCGCCTCCAGGCCGTACGGCGCGGAGAGTTCGAGCCCCCCTGTCGTTCGCAGTGGTCCATCCTCGCCCGCGCAGACGAGCAGCCTGTAGCGCGGTACTCCGGCGTCCTGGCGGTCAATCCCGAACACCGAAAGCGGAATGGAACTCTCGAAGATGGGGCCGCCGCTGAACAGCAGCACTGCGACGACCTCGCGACGGCGGCGTCCGGACAGTTTGCGTCCGGCCTCCGGTGCGGCGGAGTCCTGGCTCATGACGCTAAGCCCCCCTCGGTGTTCGCGTCTCCTAGGTCCTGTCGCTCCTGCACGTTTCCCCTCGGTTTTGCACGAGTCCCCAGCCTTCGATACTCATGATCGAATCTACTGTGTTCCGTGCCGCCGGCGTGACAAGTTCCGCATCCGGGACTATGTCGACAAGGCAACTTGGCGCGAAGCATTCGATCACGAAGCGTTCCACTCGCGAGCCCCGCAGGGAAGGCCGCCTCGCGTGCATGGCCCATCCGCGTAGGGTGCGAGAGACCCGATCGCCCCTTTCTTTCCTGGTGGCAAGGGGGTTGACAGGCCATTCCCGGACGGATGGGCCTGGTGACCGAAGTTGGCTGAAAACCTACGGGCGTGCACGTGCGAACCCGTCAGTCTCCGGGCGCACCTCCGGCGCCATGACGGCCTCCCCGGTGCGCTCCGGCTCCGGTGCGGGAGTGCCGGCCCCGGTGCGGGACGGCGGCCGCCGCGCGCTGCTCGGCGCGCAACCGGGCGGCGATCCGCTCGGAGCGGCGCAGCAGCAGCCGGCAGGCGGCGGTCACGGCGGCGAGCCCGAGGGCGGTCCCGGCGGCGGCCGTGAAGGACATCCCGTGCACGATCAGGACGACGGGGACGAGGGCGCAGCTGAAGGCGGCCCAGCGCACCACCTCGCCCGCCGCGTCGGCGGGCGGGTGGCCGGCGGCGCGGGCCGCCGGTGGCCCGGGCGGGGGAGCGGCCGCGTGGGCCGGCGGACGGGGCGCGGGCGGGCGGGTGGCCGGGGCGGCCGGTGGTGCGGGCACGGGGAGCTCCTGGGGCGGCGGGCGGACCGTGCGGCCCAACGAGGAACGGAACGCTCCGGTCACTGCGCACGGCGCCGGAAGGAGGGGTGGCCGCGGGGCGCCGGAGGGGCCCGTGGGGAACACCTGTAGCGGGCATCCGGCATTGCCAGAAGGGGAGGGGCTCGGGCATGCTCCCTGGAACGCCGGGTGCGGGCGGTGGGCACTGGGCACGACGGGAGTGGCGCCGTACCCTTGGGGGTACGGGGTGGGAAGACGCTTCCCGGACACAGCTCCGCCGCCAACCGTTGTTGCCACGTCCCTTCCCACAAGGACCTTCTTCGTCGAGACACCGATGGCCGGTCACGAAATCCCTGAACCAGCGGACCGCAGGCAGGTCGCCGATTCCACGGTCGACCCCCTCGCGGCGGACGAGACACACCACTCCTGCGATCCCGCCTTCCAGCACGGGGTGGTCGTCGGGTTCGACGGCTCGACGTCCAGTGAGCGGGCTCTCGCGTACGCCATCGGGATGGCCCGCCGGTCCGGCTCCGGTCTGATCATCGTGCACGTCGCCAACCGGCTGCCCACCACGGTGTGGGCGGGCTGCGAGCCGCCGGTCTTCGTCGACGTGCCGGACCACCGCACCGAGGTGCTCGGACTGGAGCTCGCCTGCGCGGACTACCTCTGCGAGGTGCCGTGGATCCTGGTGGAGCGCGGCGGTGACATCTGCCACGAGCTGGAGGAGGTCGGCCGGGAGTACGCGGCCGACGCCATCGTGGTCGGGTCCACGCACGGCATCGTCGGCCGCATCTTCGGCTCGGTGGCCGGCCGGCTGGCGCGGCGCGCCCAGCGGCCGGTGGTGGTCATCCCGTAACCGCCGGACCCCTCGCGGGTACCGCCGCCGCTGCCCGCCGGCCGGACGTGCTCGCCCGTACGGAGCAGGGCGGCTCCCGGCGCGCCGGTGCGCGCGGGGAGCCGCCCTTCGGTGTGCCGCCACCGGCGGCGTACCACCGGCCCACCACCGGCGGCGTGCCGCCCGCGGCGCGGCGTGGAACTACTCGACCGTGACCGACTTGGCCAGGTTGCGCGGCTTGTCGATGTCCCGGCCCAGGGCGAGGGCCGTGTGGTACGCGAAGAGCTGGAGCGGGATGCCCATCAGGATCGGGTCCAGCTCGTCCTCGTTCTTCGGGACGACGATGGTGTGGTCGGCCTTCTCCTGGGGCTGGTGCGCGACCGCGAGGATCCTGCCGCTGCGGGCCTTGATCTCCTCCATCGCGGCCCGGTTCTTCTCCAGCAGCGAGTCGTTGGGGACGATCGCGACGGTCGGCATCGCCGGCTCGATGAGCGCCAGCGGGCCGTGCTTGAGCTCGGAGGCCGGGTAGGCCTCGGCGTGGATGTAGGAGATCTCCTTGAGCTTCAGGGACGCCTCCAGGGCGACCGGGTAGCCCCGGACACGGCCGATGAACATCATCGACTTGGCCTCGGCGTACTCGGCGGCCAGCTTCTTGATGTCCTCCTCGCCCTGGAGGATCTCCTGGATCTGCTCGGGCAGCTTGCGCAGGCCCTCGATGATCCGCTTGCCCTCGGCGACCGACAGGTCCCGGATGCGGCCCAGGTGCAGGGCGAGCAGCGCGAACGCGACGACCGTGTTGGTGAAGCACTTGGTGGAGACCACGCAGACCTCCGGGCCGGCGTGCACGTACACGCCGCCGTCGGCCTCGCGGGCGATCGCGGAGCCCACGACGTTGACCACGCCGAGGACGCGGGCGCCCTTGCGCTTGAGCTCCTGCACGGCGGCGAGCACGTCGTAGGTCTCACCGGACTGGGAGACGGCGATGTAGAGCGTGTCGGGGTCCACCACCGGGTTGCGGTAGCGGAACTCGGAGGCCGGCTCGGAGTCGGCGGGGATGCGGGCCAGGCCCTCGATCAGCGAGGCGCCGATCATGCCCGCGTGGTACGAGGTGCCACAGCCGAGGATCTTCACGCGGCGGATGCCGCGGGCCTCGCGGGCGTCCAGGTTGAGCCCGCCCAGGTGCACGGTGGAGAACTTCTCGTCGATGCGGCCGCGCAGGACGCGGTCCACGGCGTCGGACTGCTCCGAGATCTCCTTGTGCATGTACGTGTCGTGGCCGCCCATGTCGTAGGAGGCGGCCTCCCACTCCACGGTCTCCGGGGTGGCGGTGGTGCGCGTGCCCGAGGTGGTGTACGTACGGAAGTCGTCGGCCTTCAGGGTGGCCATCTCGCCGTCGTCGAGGGTGACGACCTGGCGGGTGTGGGAGATCAGCGCGGCGACGTCCGAGGCGACGAACATCTCCTTCTCGCCGATGCCCAGGACGACCGGGGAGCCGTTGCGGGCCACGACGATGCGGTCGTTGAAGTCGGCGTGCATGACGGCGATGCCGTACGTGCCCTCGACCACCTTGAGGGCCTCGCGGACCTTCTCCTCCAGGGTCTCGGCCTGGGAGCGGGCGACCAGGTGGGTGATGACCTCGGTGTCGGTCTCGGAGGCGAAGACGACGCCGTCCGCCACCAGCTTCGCGCGCAGCTCGTCGGCGTTGTCCACGATGCCGTTGTGGACGACCGCGACCTTGTTCTCGGGGTCGAGGTGCGGGTGCGAGTTCACATCGCTGGGGGCGCCGTGGGTGGCCCAGCGGGTGTGGGCGATGCCGGTGGTGCCGGTGAAGCGCTTGGGGATCCGGGCCTCCAGGTCGCGGACGCGGCCCTTGGCCTTGACCATCTTCAGCCCGGTGGACTTCGGGCTGGTGATGACGACGCCCGCGGAGTCGTAACCCCGGTACTCCAGCCGCTGCAGGCCCTCCAGCAGCAGCGGAGCCACATCACGCTTACCGATATAACCGACAATTCCGCACATAAAGTGTCTGCCCCTCCGAGTGGTTGCGGGTGTGCTCAGCCGTAGACGATGCGGCGCAGCTGCCGGAGCGAGAGCTCCGGTGGCGCCACCGCGCGGTGCGGCAGCTCGGCCGCGATCCGCTCGAAGATCTCGGAGTTCACCGCGCCACCGGCCTGGAGCTCGCGATGGCGGCGGCGGACGAACTCCTCGGTCGTCTCGTCGAAGTACGCCAGCACGTCGAGCACCACCCGGGAGGCCTCACCACGCTGGAGCGCGGTGCTGCGCACCAGGTGGTCGATGAGGTCGTCATGCGACGTGCGGCGTTCGAGCACCCGTAGATACTGAGGTGTCACGGTGGCTCTTCGCAACATCCCTGCCCGATATCGGGCAGCGGCGGGCATGATCGGGGTCACGTCAGGCCGAGGATTGGTCTACACCTTGACCGCGCGGGAGGTACGGCGGTAGGCATGGGCGGTTCGGTTGCGCAAGCCCACAGGTGTGACGCCCGTCGAAGGGACCCAGCTTGTGAGACAGCACAGAACGTTCCCGCGCCTCCTCGGTTCGCTGCTCCTCCTCGCCATGGCCGGACTGGCCGGTGTCGGGGCCGCGCCGCCCGGAGCCCCCGGGCCCGGGCCCGCCGTCCGGCCGCTCGGCGAGGTGGTACCGGTGCCCGCGTCCGTACGGCCCTCCGGCGCCCCCTACACGATCACCGCCCGCACCCGGATCCACGTCGACCACGGCGCGCCGGAGGTCCGCCGGATCGGCGCCTACCTGGCGTCCCTGCTGCGGCCCGCCACCGGCTACGCCCTGCCCGTCACGGACGACGGCGGCAAGGGCGGCATCCGGCTGCGGCTGAGCCACCGTGAGAAGGCCCTCGGGCCGGAGGGCTACCGGCTGCGGTCCGGCCGCCTGGGCGTCACCATCACCGCCCGCGCGCCCGCCGGGCTCTTCCACGGCGTCCAGACCCTGCGCCAGCAGCTTCCGGCCGCGGTGGAGAGGGACAGCCGCCAGGCCGGCCCCTGGACCGTGGCGGGCGGCACCATCACCGACGTGCCCCGCTACGGCTACCGGGGGGCCATGCTCGACGTCTCCCGGCACTTCTTCACCGTCGCGCAGGTCAAGCGCTGGATCGACCAGCTCGCCCTGTACAAGATCAACAAGTTGCACCTGCACCTCAGCGACGACCAGGGCTGGCGCATCGCGATCGACTCCTGGCCCCGCCTGGCCGCGTACGGCGGCTCCACCCAGGTCGGCGGCGGGCCCGGCGGCCACTACACCAAGGCGCAGTACCGCGAGATCGTCTCCTACGCCGCCTCCCGCCATCTGGAGGTCGTGCCCGAGATCGACATGCCCGGCCACACCAACGCGGCCCTCGCCTCCTACGCCGAACTGAACTGCGACGGCGTGGCCCCGCCCCTCTACACGGGCACGGCCGTCGGCTTCAGCTCGCTGTGCGTGGACAAGCCCGTCACCTACGACTTCGTGGAGGACGTCATCCGCGAGCTGGCCGCGCTGACCCCGGGCCGGTACCTCCACATCGGCGGTGACGAGGCGCACTCCACCAGCCACGCGGACTACGTCGCCTTCATGGACCGGGTGCAGCCGGTGGTGGCCAAGTACGGCAAGACGGTCGTCGGCTGGCACCAGCTGACCGGCGCCGACCCGGCGAAGGGGGCCCTCGCCCAGTACTGGGGCCTGGACCGCACCGGTGACGCCGAGAAGGCGAAGGTGGCGGCCGCCGCGCGGAACGGCACCGGGCTGATCCTGTCGCCCGCCGACCGGCTCTACCTCGACATGAAGTACAGCGAGAAGACCGAGCCGGGCCTGTCCTGGGCCGGCTACGTCGAGGTGCGGCGCTCCTACGACTGGGACCCGGCGGCCTACCTGCCGGGCGTCCCGGCGTCGGCCGTCGCGGGCGTCGAGGCGCCGCTGTGGACCGAGACCGTCTCCACCGGCGCGCACATCGACCGGATGGCCTTCCCGCGCCTGCTCTCCGCCGCCGAGCTCGGCTGGTCCCCGGCGGCGTCGCACGGCTGGGAGGCGTACCGGGAGCGGCTGGCGGCGCAGGGGCCGCGGCTGGCGGCCCTCGGGATCGACTTCCACCGCTCGCCCCAGGTGCCGTGGCGCACCGAGTGACCGGGGCAGCCGCCGTGTACCGGCCGGGGCACGCCGGGTGCCGGTCGAGCCGGTGGCCGGCCCGGCGCGGCCCGTTTCAGCGGTGAGCCGTGCGCCTGCCATGGCCGGGGCCCGGTGGAGGACCGTACTCCACCGGGCCCCGGAGCCTGCTAGCGGGCGAACCGCGCGATCGGGTTCTCCAGGGTGCCGATGAGCTGGAGCGCGGCCGACGGGTCGGCCAGGTCCACCATCTGCTGGTTGTTGCGGAGCTGGAGCCGGTTCAGGCAGGAGAGCGTGAACTCCGCGGCGAACATGTCGTACTGCTCGAACTTGTCCGCCAGCTCCGGCTTCGACTCCTGGTACGCGTGCACGCACTCGGCGACCGTCCGCCAGAAGTCGTCCTCGCCCAGCACGCCCTCGGCGGCGAGCGTCGCGCCCAGGAAGCGGAAGAAGCAGTCGAAGACGTCCGTGAAGACCGACAGCAGCTTGGTGTCCTCGGGCACGTCGACGCGGATCCGCTCGACGGCCGGCGGCAGCACCGCGTCCGGGTCCATCACCGCGATCTCCTCGGCGATGTCCTTGAAGATCGCGCGCCGTACCGCGCCGTCCTCGATGACGAGGATGACGTTCTCGCCGTGCGGCATCCACACCAGGTCGTAGGCGTAGAAGGTGTGCAGGACCGGCAGCAGGTAGGCGTCCAGGTAGCCGCGCAGCCACTCGGTGGGCGCCAGGCCCGACTCGGCGATCAGCGCGCCCGCGAAGGAGGCGCCCTCGTGGTCGGTGTGCAGCAGGGACGCCATGGTGGCGAGCCGCTGGCCGTCCTCGATCGTCGGCACCGGGCTCTCCCGCCACAGCGCGGCGAGCATCTTGCGGTACGGGGAGTACCGGTCGGTGGCGGCCTCGTACTCCAGGTGCCGGTAACCGACGGCCGCCCGCTCGCGGATGATCGAGAAGCGCGCCGCCTTGAGGACGTCGTCGCCGTCGATCAGATTGGCCAGCCAGTCGTTGATGGCCGGGGTGGCCTCCATGTAGGCGGCGGACAGGCCGCGCATGAAGCCCATGTTGAGGACGGACAGGGCCGTCTTCACGTAGTGCTTGGCCGGGTCGGTGGTGTTGAAGAAGGTACGGATGGACTGCTGCGCCAGGTAGCGGTCCTCGCCCTCGCCGAGGAAGACCAGGCGCCGCTGGGCGATCTCGGCGGCGAAGGTGACCGACAGCTTGTTCCACCACTGCCACGGGTGGACCGGGACGAGGAGGTAGTCGGCGAGGTCCAGGCCCTGCCCGGCGAGGGTGCGGGCGAAGCCGTCGACGGTGGCGTCACCCAGCTCGGCGCGGATGAAGGTGTCGTAGTCGATGCTCGCGCCGGCGGTGAAGGTGGTGCGGTCGCGGCGGGCGGCCAGCCAGATCAGCCGGAGTTCGTTCGCCGCCTCGGGGGCGTAGGCGTGGTACTCGTCGATGCCGAAGCCGAGCCGCCCGTTGTTGGCGACGAAGCAGGGGTGGCCCTCGGTCATGCCGGTCTCGACGGCCTGGAAGTCCGCCGTGGCCAGTTCGGCGGCCGGAACGCGCGGCTTGGCCGACTTGTACGCGGTACCGGAGAGCGTCGAGGAGATCTCCTCCAGGTACACGGGCAGGATCTCGTCGCTCAGGCCGAGGGAGCCGCGCAGCTCGATGACGAACTCCAGCGCGTCCAGCGGCAGCTCGGCGTCGTCCCGGTGGCGGCTGATCGACCCGGCCTCGACCTGCCAGTGGTCCAGGGCGAACCGGGCGGCGGAGAAGCGGTACTCGGTCGTGCCGTCGTCGCTGAGCACGCGGTAGCGGTCCGCGCCCAGCGGCTCGGGGGTGAGCAGCCGCTCATGGGCGAACTCGGCCAGGCCCTTGCGGACGAGCATACGGTTGGCGTACGCCCAGCGCTCGGGCGTCAGGTGGGCGACGGGGTTCACCGGGCGCCTCCCACGGCGGCGCGGAACTGCTCACGGGTGCACACGCTCAGGTACGCGTCCTTCTCCGGCTTGGCTATCTTCTCGACGATCTCGAAGCCGACCGCCTCGTTCAGGGCGTGGACGGCCGTGTTGCGCACATCGGGCTCCACCACGACCCGCCGGGTCGCCGGGTCGGCGAACAGCTCCTCCATCACGGCGGTGATCACCGCGCGGGTGAAGCCGTGGACGGGCGTGTCGGTGGGGGCGACCAGGAAGTGCATACCGACGTCGCCGGGCCGGGCGTCGTACAGTCCGGCCAGCTCGACGTGGCGCGGGTCGTAGCGCTCCATCAGGACCGCCGGCTCGCCGTCGTGCAGGCCGATGAAGGCGTCGTGGTGCTCGTGGGCGGCGATGGCCAGGTACTCGCGCTCCACGTCCTGGAGCGTGTGGTCCCGCATCATCCAGAAGGCGGCCTTGGGGTGGGTGACCCAGGAGTGGACCAGCTCGATGTCCGGGACGGGGCCTCCCCCGCTCGAACGAAGCCGGGAGCCGGGGGAAGGGTCGAGCGGGCGGAAGGTGAAGGTCCCGACGGCGGTGGTGGTGCTCATACGGCGAACTCCTGGAAGGCGATGGACTTCTCGACCGGGTAGTACTCGGTGCCCAGCAGCTCGCTGATGATGTACGCGTTGCGGTAGGGGCCCATGCCGAGGTCCGGGCTGGTGATGGAGTGGGTGTGCACCGCGGCGTTCTGCAGGAAGATGCCCCGGCCGGTGGTGTCGACGGAGTAGTTGCGGGCGACGTCGAAGCGCCCCTGGCCGTCGAAGCGGATCCGGTCGCGCACCGGCTCCAGGAAACCGGGCGTGGCGTACTTGTAACCGGTGGCCAGGATCAGGCCCTCGGTCTGGATCTCGAAGTCCTTGCCCTGCTCCTCCTGGCGCAGGCCCAGGGTGTAGGTCCCGTCCTCGTAGGCCGCCGTCCGGAGCGCGGAGTTGGTGAGCAGCCGGGTGGGGACCGGGCCGCCGATGCTCTTCTGGTACAGCAGGTCGAAGATCGCGTCGATGAGCTCGCCGTCGATGCCCTTGAACAGGCCCTTCTGCTCCGTCTCCAGACGGTAGCGGGTCGCCTCGGGCAGCGCGTGGAAGTAGTCGATGTACTCCGGGGAGGTCATCTCCAGCGTGAGCTTGGTGTACTCCAGCGGGAAGAAGCGCGGGGAGCGGGTGACCCAGTTCAGCCGGTAGCCGTGGACGTCGATCTCGCTCAGCAGGTCGTAGTAGATCTCCGCCGCGCTCTGTCCGCTGCCGACCAGGGTGATCGACTTCTTCTTCTGGAGGGCCTCCTTGCTCGGCAGGTAGCGCGAGTTGTGGATGAAGTCCCCGCCCAGGCCCTCGCAGGCCTCCGGGACGTACGGCGGGGTGCCGGTGCCCAGGACGAGGTGGCGGGCCCGGAGCGTCTCCCCGCCGGTGGTGCGGACGGCGTACAGCTCCTCGGCGGCGTCGTACGTGACCTCGGCGACCGTGGTGGAGAAGCGGATGCTGCTCAGCTTGCCGGCGGCCCAGCGGCAGTAGTCGTTGTACTCGGTGCGCAGCGGGTAGAAGTTCTCGCGGATGTAGAACGAGTAGAGCCGGCCGTTCTCCTTGAGGTACTGGAGGAAGGAGTACGGCGACGTCGGGTCGGCGAGGGTGACCAGGTCCGACATGAACGGCGTCTGGAGGTGGGCGCCTTCGAGGAACATCCCCGAGTGCCACTCGAAGTCCGGCTTGGACTCCAGGAACACGCCGCTCAACTCGTCGATCGGCTCGGTGAGGCAGGCCAGGCCGAGGTTGAACGGACCCAGTCCGATACCGATGAAATCAAGAGGCGTGGACAAGGTTCTCTCCCAGGTACTGCTCGGCGTGGCCGGCGATCAGATCGAGGACGGCGGTGATGTCGTGCACGGTCGTCTCGGGGTTGAGCAAGGTGAACTTGAGGTACTGGCGGCCGTCGACCTTCGTACCGGCGACGACGGCCTCGCCCGAGGCGAACAGCGCCTTGCGGGCGTGGAGGTTGGCGCGGTCGATCTCCTCGGGGGAGGTGACGGCGGCCGGGATGTAGCGGAAGACCAGGGTGGAGAGCGAGGGGCGGACCACCACGTCGTAGCGCGGGTCGGCGGCGAGCACGTCCCAGCCGGCCCCGGCCAGGTCGCACACCTCGTCGAAGAGCTGCCCGATGCCGTCGGCGCCCATGACGCGCAGGGTCATCCACAGCTTCAGCGCGTCGAAGCGGCGGGTGGTCTGGAGGGACTTGTCGACCTGGTTGGGCACCGCCCCGCGCAGCCCGCCGGACGCGGCGGCTCCCCCCGCCTCCGCCACGGGGGCGGGGTTGAGGTAGTCGGCGTGGTACGTGGCGTGGCGCAGCGTCGCACCGTCCTTGACCAGCAGGGCGGACGAACTCACCGGCTGGAAGAAGGACTTGTGGTAGTCGACGGTGACGGAGTCGGCGCGCTCGATGCCGTCCAGGAGGTGGCGGCGGGTGGGGGAGGCGAGCAGCCCGCAGCCGTAGGCGGCGTCCACGTGCATCCAGGCGCCGTACTCGACGGCCAGCTCGGCGATCTCGTGGAGCGGGTCGATGGAGCCGAAGTCGGTGGTGCCGGCGGTGGCGACGATGGCCATCGGGACCAGGCCCTCGGCGGCGCAGCGGGCCAGCTCGGCGGCGAGCACCACGGACTGCAGGCGCTTGTCGCGGTCGCAGGGGATGGCGACGACGGCCTGGGGGGACAGCCCGAGGAGCTTGGCCGACTTCTGGACGCTGAAGTGGCTGCACTCGGAGGAGAACACGCGCAGTCGCGACATGTCGTCCGTCTTGGCCTCCTCACGGGCCAGCAGCAGCGCCTGGAGGTTGGACTGGGTGCCGCCGCTGGTGAACACGCCGTCGGCGGCCGGGCCGAGGCCGATGCGCCCGGCGGTCCAGTCGATCAGGCGGCGCTCGATGAGGGTGCCGCCCGCGCTCTGGTCCCAGGTGTCCAGCGAGGAGTTGACCGCGGAGAGCACCGCCTCGCCGAGCACGGCCGGGATGACGACCGGGCAGTTGAGGTGACCCAGGTAGCGCGGGTGGTGGAAGTAGACGGCGTCGCGCAGGTAGACCTGCTCCAGCTCGTCGAGGGCGGCGGAGCTGTCACCGAGGGGCCGGTCGAGGTCGACCGAGTCGATGACCGGGGCCAGTTCGTCGGGGGTGACGCCGGTGAACGGGCGCCGGGTGGAGGCGAGCCGGCTCGCCACCCGCTCGACTCCTTCGGTGACGGAACGCCGGTACTGCTCCGCCGTCGCGTCATTGAGCAGGTGCGAGCGCATGCGATGTCCTCCCGGGTACGGGGACGGGGTCGGCCCCTCCGGACAGGTGAGAGGGGCGAGGGCCACTGTTGAACTTAGGTTAGCCTAACCTAATTTGAACGCGCAATCGACCCTCGCCCCGCGAAGGACCCAGCCGTCACCGGTCCTTCAGGACTCGTCGTCGGCGGCGTCCGGCGCCTCGCGCAGGGCGTCCTCGCTCATGCCCTTGCGCCAGTAACCGACGAAGGTGACCCGGCGCCGGTCGATCCGGCGCTCGTTCACCAGGTGCCGGCGCAGCTCCCTGACCGAACCGGACTCGCCCGCGATCCAGGCGTACGGTGCCTCGCCGGTCAGCTCGGCGGCGCGCACCGCGTCGACCGCGCGGGGCGCCCCCTCCTCCCGGACCAGCCAGGTGACGTCGGCATCCGCCTCCGTCGCCGGCTCCAGGCGGTCGGCGGCGCAGGGGACTTCGAGCCAGACCCGGGCCCTGATGCCGGCCGGCAGCCGCTCCAGGACGGCCGAGGCGGCGGGCAGTGCCGTCTCGTCGCCCCAGATCAGCACCTCGTCGGCGTCCGCCGGCAGCCGGAAGCGCACCCCGGTGTTGTCCGCGACGGTGGGGCCGAGGACCACCACGCGGTCGCCCGCCGTGGCCCGCTGGGCCCAGCGGCAGGCAGGCCCGCCGTCCTCGTGGAGGGCGAAGTCGATGTCGACCTCCGCGAGGTCCGGGCGCTGGGCGCGCACGGTGTAGGAGCGCATCACCGCCCGTACGTCGGCGGGCATGGCCCGCCAGGCGCCGAGCACGGCGTACAGGCCGTCACCGTCCAGCGGCGGCATGACCGCATCCGGCTGCCCCGGATGCGGCAGGAAGAGCGAGAGGGACTGGTCGCGGCCGCCGGAGGCGAAACCTTTCAGCGCCGTGCTGCCCGGGGCGTCCGTGAAGGTCACGCGGACCAGTGACGGGCTGAGCCGCCGCGTCCTCGCGACCTGGAGGGGAAAGAAGCGGAACGGGGCGGACTCGGCTGTCGTCATCGCGGTCAGGCCACCTTCTTGGCGTTCTCGATGGCCTTGGCGAGGTCCTCGACCAGCGTGGCGCACTTGTCGTACGAGTAGATGGGCTCGGTGACCCGCGGGACGACCTGGCCGGCCTTCACGGCGGGCAGTCGCGTCCAGGTGGGCTTGGCGGTCAGCGCGGAGGGCTGCAGGGCCGAGGAGCGGTTGTCCATCATGATGATGTCGGCCTTGTACTTGTCGACGGTCTCCCAGCTCAGCTTCTCGAAGAAGCCCTGCGCGTCGACCTTCGGCTCCACGAACGTGACGCCCAGCTCCTGGAAGTAGCGGGTGTCGGCGGACATCTTCGCCAGCGAGACGTAGAACTCCTCCTGGCTGGCCGAGCCGATCATGACCCTGATCTCCGGCTTGCTCTTCGCGGCCTGGCGCAGGCGCGCGGCGGCCTTCTCGAAGCGGGCCTTGGCGTCGGTGACCTTCTTGCTCTTCATGTCGGCGCCCAGCGACTCGGCCAGGTCCGCCCGGCGCTGAAGCGCGCCCGGCATGCTGATCTGGGCGGCCCACAGCAGGACGGTGGACTGGGCGAGCTTGAAGATCTTGTCCTTGGACTGCGGCGGGACGTACCAGGCGTCGTCCTTCTCCCACATGTCGGTGACGAGCAGGTCCGGGGTGAGCTTGGCGTACTTCTCCATGTTGAACTCGCCCCAGACATTGCCGATGATCTCGACCTTGTCGATGTCCAGGTCGCCGGCCTGCACGTCGGGCTTGCCGTCCTTCGCCCGGGTGGGGCCGAAGACGCCCTTGACCTCGATGCCGTAGTCGTGGAGCGCCGCCGCGGCGCCGGTGAAGGCGACGATGTTCTTCGGGCGGGCCTCGCTCTTCGAGGTCTGGCCGCGGTCGTCCTTGAACTGCCACGGGCCTGACTTCCCGGCGGCGTCCGCACCGCTCGGCTTCTTCTCGTCCTTCCCCTGGCCGCAGGCGGCGAGTGCGGCGCCGAGGCCGAGGGCGCTGCCGGCGGCGAGTATGCCGCGGCGGGTGGGGCGGGAAGCGCGGGCGTTGGGCATGGCTGAGTCTGCTTTCGTGTGGATCGCAACCGTCGGTCCGGAGGCCGGAGGTCATTATGAGGTAAGTGAAGCCTAACCTCACCTCGGGTTGGCTGGGAAGCCCCGTTCCGCTTAGCCGTGTTGGGGCACTCTGGGGGGATTGCAGATAATTCGCCCGGGTGGTGTGGTGGCCGAAAACAGCAACGGCGGGCGGGCGGACGCCGGTTGGCCCGGTGCTCCGGAACCTCGCGTGCCGCCGGAATCCCGCGGAGGGACCCAAGGGTCCGGAGCCACCGGGAGGGGCCGGAAGCACACAGGGAGGGGCCGGAGCCACCGGGAGGGGCTGGGGGACCGGAAGGGGCCGGAGTCACTGGAACGGCCCGGAGGAACCGGAAGGGCCCGGGGGCGCGCCGCACGGCGCGTCCCCGGGCCCTTCCCGGCAGAGGTGGCGAACGGATCAGGCGGAGAGCCCCAGTTCGCGGGCGATCAGCATCCGCTGCACCTCGCTGGTGCCCTCGCCGATCTCCAGGATCTTGGAGTCCCGCCACATACGGGCGACCGGATACTCGTTCATGAAGCCGTAGCCGCCGTGGATCTGAGTGGCCTCGCGGGCGTTGTCGACGGCCACCGTGGAGGAGTACAGCTTCGCCACCGCCGCCTCCTTCTTGAACGGCTCACCGCTGACCAGACGGGAGGCCGCGTCCCGCCAGCCGATCCGGGCCATGTGCGCCCGGGTCTCCATGTCCGCGATCTTGAACTGGATCGCCTGGTTGTCGCCGATGGGCCGCCCGAACGCGTGCCGCTCCTTGGCGTACTTCACCGACTCGTCCACACACCCCTGCGCCAGTCCGGTGGCCAGCGCGGAGATGGCGACGCGGCCCTCGTCGAGGATCTGGAGGAACTGGGCGTACCCCCGGCCCTCCTCGCCGAGCAGGTTGGCCGCCGGGACCCGGACGTCGGAGAACGACAGCTCCCGGGTGTCCGAGGCGTTCCAGCCGACCTTGGAGTAGGGGGCGGCCACCGTGAAGCCCGGGGTGCCGGACGGGACGATGATGGAGGAGATCAGCGGCCGGCCGTCGGCCTTGCGGCCGGTGACGGCCGTGACCGTGACCAGCCCGGTGATGTCCGTACCGGAGTTGGTGATGAAGCACTTCGAGCCGTTGACGACCCACTCGTCACCGTCCCGCACGGCCGTGGTGCGGGTACCGCCCGCGTCGGAGCCGCACCCGGGCTCGGTCAGGCCGAAGGCGCCCAGCACCTCACCGGCGCACATCCGGGGCAGCCACTGCCGCTTCTGCTCCTCGGTGCCGAAGCGGTGGATCGGCATCGCGCCGAGCGAGACGGCCGCCTCCAGGGTGATGGCGACCGAGGAGTCCACCCGGGCGAGCTCTTCGAGCGCGATGCCGAGGGCGAGGTAGTCGCCGCCCATGCCGCCGTACTCCTCGGGGAAGGGCAGCCCGAACAGGCCCATCCGTCCCATCTCCCGCACGATCTCGTACGGGAACTCGTGCCGCTCGTAGAAGTCGCCGATCTTGGGCGCGATGACGTCGTGCGCGAACTCCTCGACGGTACGGCGGAGTTCCTCGTGTTCCGGCGACAGCCGGTGGTCCAGGGACATGGGTGGGTCACTCCTTGTGGGAGGCGGCGCCGCCGAGGGCGCGGACGGTGCGGGACGGGCTGGGGCGGCCCAGCCGTTCGGCCAGCCACACGCTGGTGGCGGTGAGCCGGCCGAGGTCGACCCCGGTCTCGATGCCGAGGCCGTGGAGCATCCACACGAGGTCTTCGGTGGCGAGGTTCCCGGTGGCGGACTTGGCGTACGGGCAGCCGCCGAGGCCGCCGGCGGACGCGTCCACGGTGGTCACCCCGTGCCGGAGCGCGGCCAGGGTGTTCGCCAGGGCCTGGCCGTAGGTGTCGTGGAAGTGCACGGCGAGCTCGTCCGTCCGCACGCCCGCCTCGTTGAGCGCGGTGAGCAGCCGCCGGACGTGGCCGGGTGTGGCCACGCCGATGGTGTCGCCCAGGCTGAGCTCGTCGCACCCGAGGTCCTTGAGGCGACGGGTGACGGCGACGACCTGTTCGACCGGGACGGGACCCTCCCAGGGGTCGCCGAAGCACATGGACAGATAGCCCCGCACGGCCAGGCCGGCGTCCTTGGCGCGGGCGACGACCGGGGCGAACATGGCGAGCGCCTCGTCCACCGTGCGGTTGAGGTTGGCCTTGGCGAACGACTCGGTGGCGGAGGCGAACACGGCGACCTCACGGGCGCCGAGCGCGAGGGCCCGGTCCAGGCCCCGCTCGTTCGGCACGAGGACGGGCAGCCGGACCCCGGCCCCGGCCAGGTCGCTGACGAGCGGGAACAGCGCTTCCGCGTCCGCCAGCTGGGGCACCCACTTGGGGTGGACGAAGCTGGTCGCCTCGACGGTGCCGAGCCCGGCGGCGGCCAGCCGCCGGACGAACTCGGCCTTCACCTCGGTCGGGACGACACCCTGCTCGTTCTGGAGTCCGTCCCGCGCCCCGACCTCGTGGATCGTCACCCGGCCGGGCAGCCCGGGCTCCGGCACGGTCATGGGAAGTCCGGTGCTCATGCCTCCTCCTTGGGGACCACCACGGCCAGCACCTGGTCCATGGCGACGGTGGCGCCGGGCGTGACGTCCAGCTCGGCGACGGTGCCGTCGTGCGGGGCGGAGATGACGTGCTCCATCTTCATCGCCTCCACCACGACCAGCCCCTGACCGGCCGTCACCTCGTCCCCGACGGCCACCTTGACGACGGTGACGGTGCCCGGCATGGGGGCGGTCAGCGAGTCGGCGCCGGCGTGCGCGCCCCGGTTCAGCGAGGCCTCGACCGGGTCGTGGTCGAGGACGTTCCAGCCGTCCCCGTCCCGGCCCAGCCAGGTGCCGGCCCGGTGGAAGGTGTGGGTGACGCCGTCCACGGTGACCGTGACCCGGTCGTCGGTCACATGCGCCCCGGCCCCGGCCCGGCGGGCGACGGGGTCGGACCCCGGCACGCGCAGCCAGTGCGTCACGGGCGCCGGCTCGCCGCCCAGCCGCCAGCCGTCCGGCACCGCGAACGGGTCCGTCCAGCCGCCGGCCCCCGGCCGTGGCCGCAGCCCCGCCTGGCGCACCGCCGCCGCGGCCTCGTACACCTCGTCGGGGACGCCGTCCGGGACCAGGGCGTCCACGTCCCGCTCCACCAGGCCCGTGTCCAGGTCGCCGCTGACGACGTCCGGGTGGGCCAGGAGCCGGCGCAGGAAGCCCGCGTTGGTCGGGACGCCGAGCACCACGGTGTCGGCCAGGGCGGCGCGCAGCCGGCGCAGCGCCGTGGGGCGGTCGGCCGCGTGGACGACGACCTTCGCCAGCATCGGGTCGTACAGGCTGGAGACCTCCGTGCCCTCGCTCAGGCCCGAGTCGGTCCGTACGCCCGCGCCCCGCGGCTCGTTCAGCGCCAGGACCGTGCCGCCCGACGGGAGGAACCCCCGGGAGGGGTCCTCGGCGCAGATCCGGGCCTCGACGGCGTGCCCGTCCAGCCGGATGTCGTCCTGCCCGAACGGCAGCCGCTCACCCGCCGCGACCCGCAGCTGCCACTCCACCAGGTCCAGTCCGGTGATCAGCTCGGTGACCGGGTGCTCGACCTGGAGGCGGGTGTTCATCTCCATGAAGTAGTACGCGGACGGGTCACCGCCCGGGACGATGAACTCCACCGTGCCCGCGCCCCGGTAGCCGCAGGAGCGGGCCGCCTGGACGGCCGCCTCACCCATGGCGGCACGTGTCCTCTCGTCGAGCAGGACGGACGGCGCCTCCTCGATGATCTTCTGGTGCCGGCGCTGGAGGGAGCACTCGCGCTCCCCGAGGTGGACGACGTTGCCGTGGCCGTCCGCCAGGACCTGGATCTCGATGTGCCGGGGCCGGTCGATCCACCGCTCCACCAGCAGGGTGTCGTCGCCGAAGGACGCCCGCGCCTCGCGGCGGGCCGCCGCGATCTCGTCCAGCAGGGCCGACTCGGCGCGGGTCAGGCGCATGCCCTTGCCGCCGCCGCCCGCCGAGGGCTTCAGCAGCACCGGCATACCGATCTCGCGGGCGGCGGCGGCCAGCTCGTCGTCGCTCAGCCCGCTGCCCGACGAGCCCGGGACGACGGGCACTCCGGCGGCCTTCACCGTCTCCTTGGCCCGGATCTTGTCGCCCATCAGGGCGATGGCCGGCGCGGGGGGCCCGATGAAGACCAGACCGGCCTCGGCGCACGCCTCCGCGAAGGCGGCGTTCTCCGCGAGGAAGCCGTACCCGGGGTGGACCGCCTGCGCGCCGGTCCGTTCCGCCGCCTCAAGGAGCCGGTCCACCCGCAGGTAGCTCTCGGCGGCCGGCGGCGGCCCGATCCGGACGGCGGTGTCCGCCTCCCGCACGTGCCGGGCGTCGGCGTCCGCGTCGCTGAAGACGGCCACCGAGCGGATGCCGAGGGACCGCAGCGTACGGATGACGCGCACCGCGATCTCGCCTCGGTTGGCGACCAGGACTGTGTCGAACATGGTCATCGTCTTGAGGTCCCTCACATCCGGAAGACGCCGAAGCCGGACGTCTGGCCGTCCTTGGCGGGCAGCGGGGCGTTGGCACACGCGGTCAGGGCCAGACCCAGCACCTGGCGGGTCTCCAGCGGGTCGATCACACCGTCGTCCCACAGCCGGGCGGTCGCGTAGTAGGCGTTGCCCTGCCGCTCGTACTGCGCGCGGACCGGGGCCTTGAAGGCCTCCTCGTCCTCGGCGGGCCACTGCTCGCCGCGCGCCTGGAGCTGGTCGCGCTTGACGGTGGCCAGGACCGAGGCGGCCTGCTCGCCGCCCATCACGGAGATCTTGGCGTTGGGCCACATCCACAGGAAGCGGGGCGAGTAGGCCCGGCCGCACATGGAGTAGTTGCCGGCGCCGTACGAACCGCCGACGACGACCGTCAGCTTCGGCACCCGGGTGCAGGCCACCGCGGTGACCATCTTGGCGCCGTGCTTGGCGATGCCGCCCGCCTCGTAGTCCCGGCCGACCATGAAGCCGGAGATGTTCTGGAGGAACAGCAGCGGGATGCCGCGCTGGTCGCACAGCTCGATGAAGTGGGCGCCCTTCTGGGCGGACTCGGCGAACAGGATGCCGTTGTTGGCGACGATCCCGACCGGGTGGCCGTGGATCCGGGCGAAGCCGGTGACCAGCGTCTGGCCGAACTCGGACTTGAACTCCTGGAACCGGGAGCCGTCCACGACCCGCGCGATGATCTCCCGCGCGTCGTAGGGCGTGCGGGAGTCGACCGGCACCGCGCCGTACAGCCCGGCCGGGTCGACCTTCGGCTCCTCGGCCGGCTCCACCGACCAGGGCAGCGGGCCGCGCGCGGGGAGCGTGGCGACGATGTTCCGCACGATCCGCAGGGCGTGGGCGTCGTCCTCCGCCAGGTGGTCGGTGACACCGGAGGTCCGGGAGTGCACCTCGCCGCCGCCGAGCTCCTCCGCGGTGACGACCTCGCCGGTCGCCGCCTTCACCAGCGGCGGGCCGCCCAGGAAGATGGTGCCCTGGTTCCGCACGATCACGGCCTCGTCGCTCATCGCCGGGACGTACGCGCCGCCGGCGGTGCACGAACCCAGCACGGCGGCGATCTGCGGGATGCCGGCGCCCGACATCCGGGCCTGGTTGTAGAAGATCCGGCCGAAGTGCTCCCGGTCGGGGAAGACCTCGTCCTGCATCGGCAGGAAGGCGCCGCCCGAGTCGACCAGGTAGACGCACGGCAGCCGGTTCTCCAGGGCCACCTCCTGGGCGCGCAGGTGCTTCTTGACCGTCATCGGGTAGTACGTGCCGCCCTTGACGGTGGCGTCGTTGGCGACGACCACCACCTCGCGGCCGCTGACCCGGCCGATCCCGGCGATCACCCCGGCCGCCGGGGCCTGGTCGTCGTACATGCCGTTCGCCGCGAGCGGGGCGAGCTCCAGGAACGGCGAGCCGGGATCCAGGAGCGTGTCGACCCGGTCGCGCGGCAGCAGCTTGCCGCGCGCCGTGTGCCGGGCGCGGGACCGCTCGCCGCCGCCCAGCCGGGCCGCGGCCAGCCGGGCGCGCAGCTCGTCGGCCAGCTCGTGGTGTGCCGCCTCGTTGGCCTGCCAGGCCGCGGACGCGGGATCCGCCGCGCTCGTCAGCACCGGTGCCTGTCGCATCGTGTCGCCCCCAGGTTAATGAGCGTTAACGCATTTCCCTCAGGTTAACGAGCGCTAACGGCCTTGTCTAGAATCAATCCATGAGCACCAGGACCGACGCCCCGACGCGCCGCGAACAGATCCTCAAGGAGGCCGCCCGCCTCTTCGCCGAGCGCGGCTTCCACGGGGTGGGCGTGGACGAGATAGGGGCGGCGGTCGGCATCAGCGGTCCCGGCCTCTACCGGCACTTCCCCGGCAAGGACGCGATGCTCGCCGAGCTGCTGGTCGGCATCAGCGAGCGGCTCCTCGACGGCGGCCGGCGCCGGGTGGCGGAGGCGGCGGGCGACCCCGGGACGCTCCTCGGGGCGCTCATCGACGGGCACATCGACTTCGCGCTCGACGACCGCCCCCTGATCACCCTGCACGACCGCGAGCTGGACCGCCTGCGCGACACCGACCGCAAGCGGGTGCGCCAGCTCCAGCGGCAGTACGTCGAGCTGTGGGTGTCGGTCGTGCGCGAGCTCTACCCGGCGCGCCCGGAGGCCGAGGCGCGGGCCACCGTCCACGCCGTCTTCGGCCTGCTGAACTCGACCCCCCACATCGGCCTGCTGGGCCGCACGGCCATGGAGTCACTGCTGCGCCGGCTGGCGCACGGGGCGTTCGGGGCGCTCGCGGTGTGACGGGTGCGGGCCGGGGACCCGCCGGGCGCCCCCCGCGTCCACGGGGCGGAACGGGGCGGCCACGGCCGGTGGTCGCGCGGCACAATGGGGCCATGCCGATACCCAGCCGCGCCGCCCTCGTCGAGCACCTCGTCCGCACCCGTATCGCCGGTGACGTCGCCACGCCCCGCGACAACAACCTCTCCCACTACCGCAAGCTGGCGAACGGGGACCGCCACTACTGGCTCGGCCTGGAGCTGGGCGACCGGTGGACCGACGAGCAGGACGTGCTCGCCGTGATGGCCGAGCGGTGCGGGGTGATCGACGACCCCTCGCACCGGAGCGGGCAGGACACCATCGACCCGGAGCTGACCGTCGACGGCCTGGAGCGGATGGCCGCCCGGCTGCGCAAGGCGGCGGCGGGCCGGCAGCGGGTGCTGTTCGCGACCGGGCACCCCGGCGCCCTGCTGGACGTGCACAGCGGTACGGCCACCGCGCTGCGCGCCGCCGGCTGCGACGTCGTGCGGATCCCCGGCGGGCTCACCGCCGACGAGGGGTACGTCGTGCAGTTCGCGGACGTCGCCGTCTTCGAGCGCGGCGCCAGCCTCTGGCACACCCATTCGCCGGAACCGATGAACGCGATCCTCGACCACCTGGACGTCCAGCCGGACCTGGTCGTCGCCGACCACGGGTGGGCCGGCCGGGCCGGGCAGCGCGGCATCGACTCGGTGGGGTACGCCGACTGCAACGACCCCGCCCTGTTCATCGGCGAGGCCGAGGGCACCGTCCAGGTCGCCGTCCCGCTCGACGACCACGTGGTGGACCCGCGCTTCTACGAGCCGATGACCGCCTACCTGCTGGACGCGGCCGGGCTGCTCTGACCGGTGGGCACCCCGGTCCGACCGGGGACACCCGGGCGCCCGGGCGCGGGGCGGCGCACGGCGGCCCGGACGACCGGACGGGGGCCCGCAGGCCGCGCGGGGGCCCCTTCCCTCACGGGCGGCCGGTCCCGCCGGAGCTGCCCAGCTCGCCGCGCGCCGCCTCCATGAAGGTGTGGCGGCGCTCCCGTTTGGCGGAGAGGGACGCGCCCGCCGTGCCGTCGCGCATCCGGACGTGCAGCGCCTCCGCGTAGTCCTGGGCGGCCCGTGCCGTCCCGGGCGAGCAGACCAGCTCGACGGCCTTCTTCGCCAGCCACAGCGCGTGCAGGGCCTCCTCGTCGGAGGTGTCGGCCGCCGGCAGCCCCAGGTTCCTGCTGTCCAGCACCAGCTCGATGCGCTGAGCCGAGCCGAGGAAGTGCATGATGGCCTCCTTGCGCTCCCCGCGCTCCGTGGCGGTCCGCTCCCACTGGTGGCGCCGGCTCTCCACCCGGGTCGCCAGGTGCTGGCCTATGAGCGTGCCCAGCGTGCCCAGCAGAACTCCGGCCAGGGCGAGGACCGTTCCCCCCGATACGTCTTCCATGGCCCCCACCCTGGTGGAAGGCGGGCGAGCCGTCGAGCCCCTACTCGCGCGGTACGCGGACCACGCCCTCCTGGATGACCGAGATGGCCAGCCGCCCGTCCTGCGTCCAGATCCGCGCCTGGCCCAGGCCCCGGCCGCCGGACGCCGACGGGGACTCCTGGTCGTACAGCAGCCACTCGTCCGCCCGGAAGGGGCGGTGGAACCACATGGCGTGGTCCAGCGAGGCGCCCACCACGTCGCCGACAGCCCAGCCGCCGCGCCCGTGGGCCAGCAGCACCGAGTCCAGCAGGGTCATGTCGGAGACGTAGGTCGCCAGGCAGACGTGCAGCAGGGGGTCGTCGGCGAGCTTGCCGTTGGTGCGGAACCACACCTGCGAGCGCGGCTCGCGGGGCGTGCCCGCCGTCCCGTACGGGGGCTCCTCGGCGTACCGGAGGTCGACCGCCGCCCGGGCCTCCAGGAGGCGGTCCACGGTGTCCGGCTCGATGAACCGGTCCGCGTACCGGGGCAGCAGCTCGGCGGCCGTCGGGAGCGTCTCCGGAGCGGGGGCGGGCGGCATGTCCGCCTGGTGCTCCAGGCCCTCCTCGTACGTCTGGAACGACGCCGACAGGTGGAAGATCGGCTGGCCGTGCTGCACGGCGACGACCCGGCGCGTGGTGAACGACCGGCCGTCGCGGATGCGGTCCACGGTGTAGACGATCGGCGCGCCGGGGTCGCCGGGGCGCAGGAAGTACGCGTGCAGGGAGTGGGCGAGCCGGTCGTCCGGGACGGTCCGGCCGGCCGCCACCAGGGCCTGCGCGGCGACCTGCCCGCCGAAGACGCGCGGGACGATCGCCGAGCGGGACTCGCCCCGGAAGATGTCCTGCTCGATCCGCTCCAGGTCGAGCAGATCGAGCAGGTCGTCGAGCGGTTGCGCGCTTTCGGTCACAGGGACTACAGACCCATCGACTTGGCGATGATGGTCTTCATGATCTCGCTGGTGCCGCCGTAGATGCGGTTGACCCGGTTGTCCGCGTACAGGCGGGCGATCGGGTACTCGTTCATGTAGCCGTAGCCGCCGTGCAGCTGGAGGCAGCGGTCGATGACGCGGTGGGCGACCTCGGTGCAGAAGAGCTTGGCGCTGGCGGCCTCGGCCGGGGTCAGCTCGCCCGCGTCCAGGGCCTCCAGGGCGCGGTCGGCGACGGCCTCGGCGGCGTCCACCTCGGCCTGGCAGGCGGCCAGCTCGAACTTGGTGTTCTGGAAGTGGGCGACCGGCTTGCCGAAGACGGTGCGGTCGGTCACGTACGCTTGCGCGAACCGGATCGCGGCCTTGGCCTGGGCGTACGCGCCGAAGGCGATGCCCCAGCGCTCGGAGGCCAGGTTGTGGCCGAGGTAGGAGAAGCCCTTGCCCTCCTCGCCGAGCAGGTCCTCGACCGGGACCTTGACGTCGACGAAGGCCAGCTCGGCGGTGTCGGACGTCTTCAGGCCCAGCTTGTCCAGCTTGCGGCCCACCGAGTAGCCCTCGGACTTGGTGTCCACCGCGAACAGGGAGATGCCGAAGCGGCGGTCGTCCTCGCGCGGGGCGGAGGTGCGGGCGCACACGATCACGCGGTCGGCGTGCACACCACCGGTGATGAAGGTCTTGGCGCCGTTGAGGACGTAGTGCGTGCCGTCCTCGGAGAGCTTGGCGGTGGTCTTCATGCCCGCGACGTCCGAGCCGGTGCCCGGCTCGGTCATCGCCAGCGCCCACATCTCCTCGCCGGTGACGAACTTCGGCAGGTAGCGCTTCTTCTGCTCGTCGGTGGCCAGCATCTCGATGTAGGGCAGGCCGAGCAGCACGTGCACGCCGGAGCCGCCGAAGGAGACGCCCGCGCGGGCGGTCTCCTCGTACATCACGGCCTCGTACTTGTGGGACTCGATGCCGGCGCCGCCGTACTCCTCGGGGACGCGGATACCGAAGACACCCAGCTCGCCGAGCTTGTAGTAGAAGTCGCGCGGCGCCTGGCCGGCGGCGAACCACTCGTCGTAGACGGGGACGACCTCGGCCTCGATGAAGGCGCGGATGGTCTCCCGGAACGCCTCGTGGTCCTCGTCGAATACGGTACGGCGCACGAGCCGCCTCCTTCGGTTCCTGTCCTGGTCCGGCCGGTCGCTCCGACGCTTCGGCATGTGCCTAAGCGCTTGCTCAGCCTGTGTCCGTCGAAGTTACTCATCGGTCACCCGATCTGTCCAGACTCCGCGTCTGTGATCCAGAGCCCTTCGGCGGAGTCGTACACGTACGCCGGCCTCCCTCGGGTCGCGCTCGTGCGGAATGGCTTCCCGCCGTCCGTGATCCGCACCGTCCCCGAACGGCCCCCGGCGCTCCATTCCAGCTCCAGGTACCAGCGGCAGCCGCAGCCCGCCGTCCGGGCCGAGACCAGCAGCTCCTCGGGGTCGGAGGAGGTGATCTTGTACGGGAAGGAGACGGCCGGGATCGTCCGGACCTCGGCGCCGGAGGCGTCGAGGCCATTGACGGGCCTGGCGAGCGGGCGCGGCCGGTCGAGGTCCACGGCGAAGTGGCGCGGGGTGACGGCGCCGCCGCAGCCGTTGTCCATCCGGTACGCGTTCCACGGCAGCGGCGCGGCCCGGCCGACCACGCGCACGTGCAGGGCCTGGAGGACGACGGCGTCGGACGGCGACCGGCCCTGGAGCGTGATCCGCACCAGCGCCTCCCCGCCGTGCACGGCACCGTGCGTCCCGGCCCACGCCCCGGAGTCGGCCGCGACCGGCGGCGGGGCGACCGCGCGGGGGGCCCGGTCCACGAGGTAGGTGTGCCCGCAGCCGCCCTGCCAGAGCTGGGAGCCGATGGTCCAGGTGAAGGGAAGGGGGGCCGCGGTCCGCCCCGGCGGGGACGCAGCGGGAGCGGGGGCGGAAGCCGTACGGGTGGGGTGGCCGAGCAGGGCGGCGGCGAGGGCGAGCACGACGAGGGCGACGGCGGCGGCGACGAGCAGGGGAGCGGGGGCGGCACGACGGGGGCGGGCGCGGGGCGCCCCCGGGGCGGTCGGGCCCGGGGCGGGGTCGGGGCCCGGTCCCGGCGCGGCCGGTTCCGGGTTCGGTTCCGGCGCGGCCGGCACAGGCGTGGGCGAGGGGACGGGCGAGGCCGTGCGGCGGCGGGTGCGGTCCGCCGCCGTCCAGGCCGCCTCCAGGGCCCGCCGTTCCTCCTCGTCCGCCCCGCACAGCAGGGCGAGCCGGTCGACCACGGCGAACTCCTCCGGGACGGTCGCCCCGGAGCAGTAGCGGTGGAGGGTGGACGTGCTGACGCTCAGGCGCCGGCCCAGCGCCTCGTAACTCCGCCCGTCCCGCGCCTTCAGCGCGCGCACGAGCCCCGCGAACTCCTCGACGGCGGCGTCCTTCGGCATTCCATCCCCCTCGACCCTGCGTCCCATCCTTCACGTCCTTGCACGTCAGTGGGGGTGGAATGGTTCCGGGACGGATGGTGGGCGCGTGATCGTTGCAGGCGGCGGGCGCCGGCCCCACGCTGGTTGAGCACTGACCGAACGAACGACCCGACGGGGGACCCACCACCATGAACAAGCTCCGTACCGCGCTCGCCACCGCCGCCGCTGCCGCCCTGGGCCTCGCGGCCCTCGCCACGGCCCCGGCGCAGGCCGCTGCCCAGCCCGCCTTCCTCGCCGCCTCCGAGATGCCGAAGTCGTCGACGCCGTGGACCGCCTCCAAGGTCTTCGCCGGCGTCCCGGAGAACGGTGGCACCCTCTGCGCCCCGTACAAGATCCCGGCGCAGAACAGCCGCTACCGCGATTTCAGCAACGAGCTCGACGCCTACGGCGTCCAGATCACCACCGTCGCCCGCACCGAGGCCGACGCCGTGAAGCTGGTCGACACCCTGCGCAAGTCCCTCTCCGGCTGCGGCTCCCAGCTGAAGCAGCAGAACCCGGGAATGCAGGCCGTCAGCGGCTACCACGGCAAGCTCGCCGTCGAGGAGGGCGCCTGGGTCTACAGCCTGGACACCGCCGACCCGCAGATCGGCAGCACCGACATCCACCTGTTCTCCGTCGGCCGCGACGGCCGCACCGTCACCCTCGTCCGCTGGGGCCAGATGGGCGACCTCGAGGACGCCCCGCTGACCGCCTTCCGCACCACGACGAAGACCGCCGTCAACAAGCTCCACTGACCCGGGGGCTCCCTCGAGGGCCGACCACAGCTCCGCAGCGGCGCGACCGGAACCTCGGCGCGCCGCTGTCGTGCCCACCTACTACGCTGGCGGCGGAGAGGGGCCGGCATGCTGCTGAGATTCCGCACGGCCAATGTGCGGTCACTGCGCGACGAACAAGAACTGACCTTCGTCGTGCCCGAGGACGCGCCGAGCGCTGCCGCCCGGCGCGTCGACCTGCCCGGCGGCGCGGTGGGCGTGCTCCCTCTGATCGGCGTCTTCGGCGCCAACGCCTCGGGCAAGTCGAACGTCCTCGCCGCGATGACGGACATGAGCAGCGCCGTGCAGAGCTCCTACGCGCGCTGGGCCTCGTACGACGGCACGGACCGCGCCCCCTTCGCACTGGACGCCAAGGGCGCCGCGGAGTCGAGTTTCTACGAGGTGGACCTCGTCCTCGACGGGGTCCGCTGGACATACGGCTTCGAACTGGGTGCGGAGCGGGTCGAGGCCGAGTGGCTGCACAGCTACCCCCGGGGCCACCGGCAGGTCTGGCTGGACCGCGACGCCTCACGCACCAAGGTCTACGACTGGCCCGGCGCCCGGGTGAAGGACCGCGCCGGCCTGGAGCGGCGCACCCGGCCCAACGCCCTGGTGCTCTCCACGGCGGGCACGGACAACCACCCGCAGCTCACCCCTCTGTTCCACTGGTTCCGCCGGAACCTCTGGCTGATCGACCCCGAGGTCGAGCGCCAGGAACGGGAGACCTTCACGACGCGCCAGCTGTCCGGCGCCCGGGCAGGCCGTATCAACGAACTGCTGCGGGTCGCGGACCTCGGCATCACCGGAGCGGAGACGGTTGAGGGGGGCAAGGGACGCCCGGAGGTGCGCCTGACCCACCGCTCCGCGGCGGGGGACGTTCCCCTCGACTGGCGGCACGAGTCCTACGGCACCCGCTCCTGGTTCGCCCTGCTCGGCCCGCTACTGCTGGCCCTGGACGAAGGCGCGGTGCTGCTCGTCGACGAGCTCGACGCCAGCCTGCACCCGCGATTCGCCGCCGAGGTCGTCAGGCTCTTCCACGACCCCCAGGCCAATCCCAAGGGCGCACAGCTCGTCTTCACCTCCCACGACCCGTCGGTCCTCACCACACCGAGCGGAGGCCGTCTGCTGGAGCCCGCACAGGTGTGGCTCACCGAGAAGGACGAGGACGGGGGGACCCAGCTGTACCCGCTGACCGCGGCCTCCCCGGGGGAGGACGAGGACCTGATGAAGTCCTACCTGGCCGGGGCGTTCGGAGCCGTTCCCGCCTTGTTGGAGGGGCAGATCGCGCGACGGCTGATGGCGGCGAACGAGCGGGAACGCGCGTACGAGGCCGAGCGGAGCGGCAGCTAATGGCGCGTACGAGGGGGAAGGACTCGCTGGGGCCCGCGAGCAAGGGGCAACGGCGGAACAAGATCGTTCACGTCTTCACCGAGGGCCGGGTGACCGAGCCCCAGTACATCGAGATCGTGCGCGGCCGGGCCGGTGTGACCGGTATCGAGGTCCGGATCGCCAATGAGTCCGCGCCCGGGTCGCAGCGGAAGCCCATCACCCTGGTCGAGGCGGCGGTGCGGGTGATGCGGGAGGAGACGCGGGCCGCGAAGAAGGCGAAGCTCGCCGAGAAGTTCTGGCCGGAGGTCTGGTGCCTGTTCGACCGGGACGAGCACCAGCAGATCCCGGACGCCTTCAAGCTGGCGAAGGAGGCGGGCGTGCGGATCGCCTTTTCCCACCCTTGCTTCGAGGTCTGGCGGCTGCTCCACCACAAGCCGGTCCAGGGCACCTTCGGTGGTGTCTGCGGGGAGGCGGTGAAGCTGCTCCCCTTCGCGAACAGCGCCGAGAACATCAAGAGCGTGCTGTCCGACCAGATTCCGAAGGGCAGCTTCGCCCGGGCGAAGAAGCGGGCCCAGGAGATGAACGCCCAGCATCCCGCCCACAAGGCCATGGACCTGCGGGACCCGTACACGGACGTGTACGAGTTCGTCGAGAAGGGCCTCGGCATCACCGCGTACTGACAGAGGGTGACAGCTCGGGGCCGGGTTTCACCCCGGCCCCGAATCGCCGTAGGGTTCCCTGGTCGTATCGGCTCGCAGGGAAGACGGTGACGTGGCCAAACTCACGCTCGCGCAGTTGGAGCGGCATCTCTTCGCCGCTGCGGACATCCTCCGCGGCACGATGGACGCCTCCGAGTACAAGGACTACATCTTCGGCCTGCTGTTCCTGAAGCGGGCCAACGACGAGTTCGAGGCGGCGCGCGAGCGGATCCGGGAGAGCGCACCGCGGGGCCTGACCGGGGAACACCTCGAAGGCTGGCTGGAGAAGCCGACCCCCTACAACACCAGTGGCGTCCTCTTCGTGCCGGAGAAGGCCCGCTGGGCCAGGGTCTCGTCAGCCACCCACAACATCAACGAGGAATACCTGCGGCCCGCGCTCCAGGCCCTCGAAGGACAGAACGCCAAGCTCAAGGGCCTCTTCGACCAGCTCGACTTCAACCGCATCGGCGGCTCGGGCGCCACGGCCGGCGCGGCGAAGCTCGCCGACCAGCGGCTGAAGCTGCTGATCGCCCACTTCGGGCGGGTGCGCCTCAGGACGGCCGACTTCGAGTTCCCGGACCTGATCGGTGCCGCGTACGAGTACCTGATCAAGGAGTTCGCCGACACGGCCGGCCGGAAGGGCGGCGAGTTCTACACCCCGCGTGCCGTGGTCCGGATGATGGTCGAACTGCTCGACCCCAAGGACGGCACGCGCATCTACGACCCCTGCGTCGGCTCGGGCGGCATGCTCATCCACGCCAAGGAGTACGTGGAAGAGCACGGCGGCGACGCCACGAACATGTTCTTCGCGGGCCAGGACGCCAACAGCGGCTCCTGGATCATGTCCACGATGAACATGGTGCTGCATGGCGTCAGCACCCGCTTCGACCTGCGGACCGGCGACACCCTGTCGGAACCGGCGCACGTCCCGAAGTCGGACGACGACCGGTATGACGGCGTGCTGAGCAATCCGCCGTTCTCCATGGACTACTCGTACGAGAGCTACCCGCACAAGGCCGAGCGGGCGAAGTACGGCGCGACGAGCGAGCGCGGCAAGGCCGACCTGATGTTCCTCCAGCACATGCTCTGGATGACCAAGCAGGAGGGGAACGGCGGCATGGTCATCACGGTCATGCCGCACGGTGTGCTCTTCCGGGGCGGCGGCGAGCGGGACATCCGCGCCGAGCTGATCGAGAAGGACGCCATCGAGGCGGTCATCGGTCTCGCCCCGAACCTCTTCTACGGCACGGGCATCCCCGCCTGCATCCTGGTCCTCCGCCCTCCGGGCAAGAAGGACCGCGACCGCGAGGGCAAGATCCTCTTCATCAACGCGGACCGCGAGTACCACGCGGAGCGGGCGCAGAACGTACTCCTCCCCGAGCACGCCGAGAAGATCGTCACCACGTTCCGCGCGCAGGAGGATGTACCCGGCTTCGCCCGGTGGGTCGACCGCGAGGAACTGCGGGAGAACGACTACAACCTCAACATCCGCCGGTACGTCGACAACACGCCCCCGCCGGAGCCGCATGACGTGCGGGCCCACCTGACGGGCGGGATGCCGCGCGCCGAGGTAGAGGCCAAGCAGGACCTGCTCGACGCGTACGGGATCCGGCTGGAGGACCTGTTCGCGGAGCGGGACCCGGTGGACCCGGCGTACGTCGACTTCCTCCCGGAGGACGAGCGCCCGGATGCGGCCCGGCTGGCGGAGCTGGCCCGCCCCCGCGAGGAGGCGCTGCGGACGGCCTTCGCCAAGTGGTGGGACGAGGAAGCCCGCCACCTGGAGGCCGTCGCCGCCACGGACGAGCGCCTGGCCGACCTGACGGCCTCGGAGCGCAAGGCGGCGCTGATGGCCGTACGGGGTTCACTGATCGAGTCGTTCGTGAAGCGGCTCGGCGGGATCGGCCTGCTCGACCGGTACGCGCTCGCCGGCGCGGTGGCCGGCTGGTGGTACGAGGCCAAGTACGACTTGCTGGCCCTCTCGGAGAACGGCTTCGCCGGAGTCCTCGACGGCTGGGTCGAGAACGTCGAGACGATGCTCGCGCCCGAACAGGACCCGAAGACGCGGAAGCTGCGCAAGCGCACGGCGGCGGAGCGGCGCCAGGCGTACGACCACAAGGTGGTCGCGGCGATCGTCCCGGAGTTCCTGTCGGAACTGGCGGAGGCGGACGCCCGCAAGGCGGAGCTGGACGCCCGCTGGAAGGAACTCAACGCGGAACCCTCGGAGCCGGGGGAGGACGGCGAGACCGAGGCTGACGAGGACGCTGTCACACGGGAGCGGGTCGAGCTGAGTGTGGAGCAGCTCGCGGAGCTGGCGCACGTGAAGAAGGAGCGCACGAAGACGGCGGCGCGGGTCAAGAAGCTGGAGGCGGAGTTCTGGTTCCCCTGGCCGGACCCGGCGAAGCTGGCGGAGGACCCGCCGAGGCTGATCGCGGCGCGGAAGCGGTTGGCGGAGGACCCGGAGGGGGAGCGTCGGGTGGTCCTTGAGCTGCTGCGGGACGACCTGGCGGGAAAGCTGGAGGGGCATGTGGTGCGGCGTCGACGGGAGTTGATCGACGCGTACGGGGTGTGGACGGACAAGTATGCGGTCTCGCTGACCGAGATCCGCGCAGAGCGCGAGCGCGCGGCGGCGATGCTGGACGGGTTCCTGAAGGAGCTTGGGTATGCAAAGTGACGCTCGTACTGACTGGCCGCTTCGACGCTTGACAGACCTGGTCAGCCTGCCCGTTGGCCAGGTCGATCCACGCATGGAGCCGTACCGCAACCGTGTGCTCTTGGCACCGGACCATATAGAGCCCCGGACCGGGAAGATCATCAAGCGAGAATCTGCAGCGGATCAAGGTGCGTCGAGCGGCAAGTACGTGGTCCAGCCCGGGGACGTGATCTTTAGTAAGATTCGTCCGGCTCTTCGCAAGGTCGCTCTGGCTGATTTTTCTGGTACTTGCTCGGCGGACACGTACCCGTTGAGGCCAGGCGAGGAAATTACATCAGGCTTCCTGATGGTGGTGCTTCTGAGTGAGCATTTTTCCCGCTACGTCGAATCCCTATCGGGGCGCACCGGAATTCCGAAGGTGAACCGAGTCGATTTGGCCGGGTACTTCTTTCGGCTCCCGCCATTGCAAGAGCAGCGTCGGATCGTCGAGGTGATCGACGCGGTGTCGGCGCAAGAGCGTGCGATTGAGGCCTCGATCGCGAAGCTTCAGGTGGCTCGGGAAGCCGCGGCTGAGCAATATCTGGGTGCTGTTGGGCGGGAGATCCTGCTGGAGAAATCCCTAGTCTCACTGGAGGTTGGAGTTGCTTCAGTGGGGCCCGAGGCCATTCCGGCTGCTGGTGAATGGGGCGTTATCAGGCTTGGGGCGGTGACCAGTGGGAAATTCGATTCAACGCAGACAAAAAGGCTGCCTGACGGAATCAAGGCACGCCCGGAGTATGAGATTCGGAACGAAGACATCCTGATGGTGCGCGTCAACGGCTCCGTGGACCTCGTCGGCTCGGTATGCGTGGCCGAGAACGTCCCTCCCCGGCTCATGTTGTCGGATCTCGTTTTTCGGCTGAAGCCGAAGGCGGATGTTTTCACTGCACGATACCTGAGCGAGGTGCTGACGGCTCCGTTGGTTCGGCGGCGGATCGTAGGCCGTTTTCGGGGTACCAGCGGGCAGTTTCAGCTGCCGAAGTCTGAGCTGAGAACTCTCCCCGTGCCCTCTCCGGGTTTGGAGGTCCAGCGTGAGATCTGCCGAGTGCTCGACGGGTTTGACGTCGTGATCGCTCGCGAGGCAGTCGAGTTGGTTAAGACGGGACGTATGAAGCAGGCGCTGGTGGACAGGATGCTCGTGAGGGACGGGGTTACCGCCCAGTCTTGAATGTGCTGACAAACGAGGACCAGCTGGTCGCGGTGAAGACAATGGCGGGGCCGTGGGGGTTCTTTGAGTCGCGGACCGGGACGCCCGACAGGTATCCGTCCAGGACCTCGACGCAACTTCCCGACTCGTTCCCGCTGTGCGACGACTTGCGCCAGCCGCTCAACGTGGAGGCGTCTGCGATGGTGTGCTCACTCATGGTCTTCGTGTTCCTTCGAGATCGCCCGCATCAGGGTCAGTGACTCTTGCGAGGGCAGTGCCTCGCCCAGCGCCAGATCGTAGACGCCTTGTAGGCGCTGGACCACGGACGGGGAGTCGTGCAGCTTGCCGACTGAGACGCCTTCGCTGTACGCGGTCGGTGGCTGGTCCTCGAACCACATCAGCGTCAGCATGCCCTGCATGAGCGGATGGACGCCGAGGCTTACGGGAAGGATGTGTACACGTACACGCCTGCTCTCTACCAGCTGGATGATGTGCGCGGTCTGTTCAGCCATGACCTCTCGGCCACCGACCGGGCGCCGTAGGACCATCTCGTCCAGCAGCGCCCACACTACGGGCGTCACCGGGTCTGCCAGGACCTTGGATCGTTCCATCCGTGTGACAACGTGCCTGTCACGTTCTTCGTCACTCCTGGGAGGGAAGGTCGTGCCCAGAACCGCACGCGCGTACCCCTCTGTCTGGAGGATGCCGGGCACGAAGGCGAAGGCGAACTCTCTGATCATCGTTGCCTGCTGTTCGAGTTGACGCGCGGGCTCGAAGTAATCGGCGATCGTGTCGTCATCCTGCGGCAGGAAGCTCTGCAGCACATTCCCCGTGCCCAGCGCCCTGTCCAGCCTCCGCGCGTCCTCCTGGGAGGGAATCCGGCGGCCCGCCTCGATGTGGGCAATGTGTGAGCGCGTCATGATCGCGGTATCGGCCAGCTCCTGCTGGGTGAGGCCGGCCGCCTCGCGCTGGGCCTTCAGCCACTCGCCGTAGACGTTGGTCATCGTCAACTCCCTTGTGACAAACACTGCGTCACACCGAACCCCCTGTTCAGGGTAGCCATGCCGGTCTCACGCTGTGAGGGAATCGCTACAGAGTGCAGTTCCGGCGAGTAGATGCGCCCGGCGGAGCCGCACACGCGAGACCCCCGCGACCGAGGTGAGCGGTCCGGGGGCGTGGCCCTCAACTACATGGGAGTTGACGATGTGTTGCACATTATCGCCCGGATGCTCGACCCGCTGCTGCGGCTCCTGTGGCCTCCGCCACCCGGACGCCACCGTCCGCTATACGCCCACATCCTCCCTGTGGGCCCCCTGCCTGAACCCGGCCCCAGGCCTGCCCCCGCCCCGGAGCCATACCTGCGAGGAGAGGACAGCCCCCTCGTCAGGCCCTATCTCCTCGCCCACGAGCGCCGTCAGGACCAGGCCCGGCGTCAGCGAGGCCGTCGCCGTGCCCTCTGGCTCGCCGTGCACGGCATCGACATCGGCCCCCGCGTCATCCACGGAAGGGAGGTCGCGGCATGATCCGGCACACCACGCAGGCCGCTCGGCTGCTCCCCTGGACCGGCGACGAGGGGAAGCCTTGTTATCTCCTCGGTGACGGCGAGGGCTACGTCTCCCGTGTCGCCGACAACATCGAGAGCGTGCAGCTCGGCATGGCCGCCGATCTCCTCGGTCACGTCGAGGACCTGCTGAGCGACCGCTCGGCCACGCCCGAGCAGCTCCGCTACGTCGTGGCCCGCCTGTCGGAGTCCCTGCGCGAGGTGCACCGCGTCGCACGGAGCCGGGGCGCCCGTCTGATCGGAGGCGCCGTTCGCGCCGATCACCCCGAATAGCCGGAACTCTCCGGCGGCTTGAACTCTCGCCCGCCCCCAGCCCATCACGCAGAATGGATCGCCTGCACGGGTGTGGTGGGCGGGCGAGAGGCGTGGGGGAATGGCGGCGATGCAGTTCGAGCGGGACGAGGTGGAGCGGCCGACCGTCGCGCAGCTGCAGGCGATGGGCTGGACGCACATCCCCGGCAAGGACGTCGGCACGCTCGATGCCGGTGCCCCGTTCCTCGACGACCAGCTCATCAAGGCACTGCGCCGCATCAACGTCCGGGCCGACGACAGCCGGCCGTGGATGGACCTGACAGATATCAGGCGGTCGATCTCCGAACTCGCCTCGGTCTCCCTCGGCCAGGGTGTCGACGCGGCCAACCTCGCCGCCACCGACCTCCTCCTCAGCGGACTGACGCTCTTCAACCCGTCCGCCGCGCATGGCGGTCCGTCCGCCACGGTCCAGTACGTCGAGTGGCACGAGGAGCGCGCCGACCGGAACGAGTTCACCGTCGTCGACCAGCTCCGCGTACGGAACCGGTCCGGTGACGTGTCGGTCCTCGACATCGTCCTCTTCGTAAACGGCATTCCGCTCGTCGCCGTCGAGTGCAAGAGCCCCGACCTCGCCGACCCGATCCGCAGCGCGGTCCTCGATCTGCGGCACTACGCCGGATCGCCCCTCCCCGACGACGAGCGGGACCCTGCCGGGCTGCTGCCCGCAGGAGTCCCGGAGCTCTTCCGTACGGTGCAGCTGCTCGTGGCCGCGACGGCGGAGACCGCCTATCTCGGCACGATCACCTCCACCCCGGAGCACTTCCACCCGTGGCGGAGCGTCGAGCCGGAGGACGCGGCCGCGCTCGCCGCCGAGCTCCCCGACGGCGTCGACAAGCTCAACGAGCGCCACAAGCTGGTGGGCGTCGTCCTGCGCCCGGCGGCGCTGCTCAGATTCGTCCGGCACTACGTCATCCCGATGGCCGTCCCGACCGAGTCGGGCGGCGCCCGGACGGTCAAGGCCGTCGCCCGGCACCAGCAGTACCGGGCCGCCGAGAAGGCCGTCCGCAAGCTGCTCACCGGCAAGGCGCGTGGCGGACCGGTGCTCGACGACGAGCGCGGGGGTGTCATCTGGCACACCCAGGGCTCCGGCAAGAGCCTCACCATGACGTTCCTCGTCCGCCGGATCCATCTGCACCATCGGCTCAGCGAGTTCATGGTGGTCGTCGTCACCGACCGGACGCAGTTGCAGGAACAGCTCGCCGGCACGCTGCGGCTGAGCGAGTCCGAGGTGGAGACCGCCAGGAACGCGGCCCAGATGGAGGGGTTGCTGCGGGACGGCGGTCGGCGGGTCGTGTTCGCGATGATCCAGAAGTACGGGGCCGGCGGCTTCACCTTCGCCGCCGAGGCGGAGGAGGACGGCGACGACCGGGACTTCGCCGCCGAGTACGACGACGCGGAGAAGGCCCGGCGGGAGCGGCGCGCGGCGAAACTGCCGCCGGTGCCGAACTTTCCCGAGTGCAACACCTCGCCCAACATCCTCGTCCTCGTCGACGAGGCGCACCGGTCCCACACAAAGCTGCTGCACGCCGCCCTGCGCAAGGCGATCCCCAACGCGGCGAAGATCGGCTTCACCGGCACCCCCATCATGACCGGCAAGGCCGAGGACACGCGCCGGATCTTCAGCGGCGGCCCCGACCGGGGCTTCCTCGACGAGTACCGCATGGCGGACGCCGAGCATGACGGCGTGGTCGTCCGCATCCGCTACGAGGGCCGCACCGGCGAAGGCACCGTTCTCGACCAGGAGGGCCTGGACCGGCGCTTCGAAGACCTCATCAAGGACCGCAGCGAGGAGGAGCGGCGCGAGCTGCTCCACCGGTGGCCCACGGAGAGGGACGTCGCCGAGTCGACGCCGATGATCCGTGCCAAGGCCGAGGACATGCTGGAGCACTGGGTGACCACGGTGCTGCCGGGCGGCGGCTTCAAGGCGCAGGTCGCGGCGGTCAGCCGGAAGGCGGCCGTCGAGTACCACCACGCGCTGCGGGCGGCGCGGGACTCTCTGCTGGCCGAGCTGGCCGAGTTCCGTCCGGAGTCGATCGCCGGGACGCCGATCGAGCAGATGGACCGGCGGACCCGCTACCTCTTCCAGGCGTACCCGTTCCGGTCGCTGCTGCGGCGGATCGACTTCGTGCCGGTCGTCTCGCCCGGCACGGAGCGCAAGCGGCGCGAGTGGCTGCACTGGACGGACCCGGTGCGGCAGGCCGCGTACATCGAGCGGTTCCACAAGGCGTTCCCCGTGCTGTCGCCGGAACCCGACTGGGTCGTCACCACGCCCTTCCACGCCCCGGCGAACGAGCCTCAGGCCCCGGCGGCCACCGGGGGCAACCCGTGGTCCGAGGAAGGCACCGACCCGCGCGGGAGGCCGAACACGGAACCTGACCCCGTGCACCCCGAGAGCCCCATCGCCTTCCTGATCGTCAAGTCCATGCTCCTCACGGGCTTCGACGCCCCGCGCGAGCAGGCGCTCTACCTGGACCGGCCGATCCGGGACGCAGAGCTGCTCCAGGCCGTGGCCCGGGTGAACCGGCCCATGCCGGGCAAGGAGATCGGGTACGTCGTCGACTACTACGGGGTCTTCGAGCACCTGACCAACGCGCTCGCCGACTACAAGGCGGCCGACGTCGACGACACGATGCGCAGCATGTCCGTGGAGATCAAAGCTCTGGAACCGGCGGCGGAGGAGGTGCGCCGGTACCTTCGCGACCACGCCGGTGTCATCGACGCCGACCTCGTCGACTTCGCCGCCGTGCGGTCCGCCGCCCTTGCCTTCGACGACGAGACCGTCCGCCAGGGCTTCGATCAGGTCCTGCACGAGTTCCTCGCCACGCTGGAGCGGGTCCTTCCGCATGAGCGCGGCCTGGACTACGTGGGCGAGGCCCGCCGCTGGGGGCTGCTCCAAAAGCGGATTCGTACTCTCCACCGCGATGCGGCGGGCGGCGCCTTCACGATGCGCATGTACGGACGCAAGGTGCGCTCGCTGGTCGCCGAGCACCTGGAAGGCCCGGAGATCGACCAGGTGATCGCCCCCGTGTCGCTGGCGTCGCCGCTGTTCGACGAGAAGGTGCGAGCCATGCCCGCGCGCGAGGCGGCGGCCGAGATGGGGCATGCCCTGCGCTTCCACCTGGAGGAGCGGGTGAAGCGTGAGGACCCGGAGAAGTACGCCAGGCTCTCGCAGCGGCTGGAGGAGATCCTGCGCCAGATGCCCGGCCGGTTCGAGGACCAGATCCAGGAGTTCGGGCCGCTCTTCGAACAGGTGCGCCGGGAGACGGAGGAGGACCCGAGGCTGGCGGGACTCACTCGGCTGGAACAGGTGGTGTACCGCCTGCTGGACAGGGACGCGGTGGAGAACCCGGACATCGACACGAGCGGGGCGGACCTGCGGGCCATGGCCGAAGCGGTGTGTGAGACGGCGGCCCGGATCATGGGCAAGAAGTCCTACCAGGGCCAGGATCAGGACATCACCCTTCTCGCCGGTGAGATCGAGACCGCGCTTCTCCATCACGGGGTGCTGCCGGGCGACTCGGGATGGGATCCGCTCAGCGCGCTCGCCCAGGGACTCGCGGCGTACGCCAACGGCAACCAGGACTCGTTCCGGGCGAGGCTGAGGGGAGAATAGGTAGAGTGACCGCCTCCACCGTCGACTCCGCCTCACCGGTCGCCCTCGCCGAGGGCGACCGGCTCGCCGTTGACGGTTTGGTGCTGGACGTACGCGTCAGCTCGCGGCGGAAACGGTTCGCGCTCACGGTGGAGCTGGACGCAGAGGTAACGCTGCACGCGCCCCAGGGGCGTCCCGCGGCCGACGCGGCGGACTTCGTCCGGGCACACCGGGCCTGGGTAGCGGACAAGGTCGCCCTTCGTGAACGGACCCGCCCGCTGACCCCGCCCAAGCGCCTCGTGGAGGGCGAGGTCTTCCGCTACCTGGGGCGTACGTACCGGCTCACCGTTGACCATGAGTGCGCGGCGGAGGCGCCTGTGCGGCTGGTCGCCGGACGGCTCGTTCTCAGCGCGGCGCAGGCCTCCGAAGCCACCCGGGGGCGGGCGGCGCTCACCGCCTGGTACTGCCGAGCCGGCCGACGGTGGGCCGTGGGACGTCTTCAGCCGTGGGCGGCCCGCATGGGAGTGCCCGAGCCCGACCTGGACGTGTCCGACCTCGGGGGACGCTGGGGGAGCTACCGGCCCGGTGCCGACAACCGGGAGAAGGGGCGCATGAGTCTCGGCTGGCCGCTGTTCCAGCTCCCCATGCACCTCGTGGACTACGTCGTGGCCCACGAGCTCGCCCACGTCAGGATCCACGGCCACGGCTCGGACTTCTGGGCGCTGCTCGGCCGGGCCCTTCCCGAGTACGAGGAGCGCAAGGCGGAACTCGACGAGCTGGGGCGGCGCATGTGGATGGGGGACATCGCGGCGTAGCTCCGGCGGCCGAAGCCCCGGTGTCTGCCCCAGGGGTCACCACCACCGCAGCGCGAACCACAGCTCCATCCGCGCCTCCGCGTCGTCCAGGTCCATGGCCAGCAGCGCCGCGCACCGGCCGATCCGCTGCCGGACCGTGTTGCGGTGCACCCCCAGCGCCGCGGCCGTGCGGTCCCAGCTGCCGTGCAGGGACAGCCAGGTGCGCAGGGTCTCCGTCAGGGGCTCCGGCAGCGGGGCCAGGAGCGCGCGGGCGTACGCCGCCGCCTCGTCCGGGTCCAGCAGGGCGCCGATGCCGCCGGGGCGGTGCCGGGCCAGAGGCAGGTGTGCCGCCCGGCCGCGGCGCAGGGCGCGGGCCGCCTGGAGGTCCGCCGCGCCCAGCCCGTCGGCGTCCACCGGGGCGCTGGCCCCGAGGGTCCAGCCCGGGTGCGGGGCGACGTCGCGGCCGGCGGGCAGCAGCGCCCGTACGGTGCCCTCCCGGGCGTCCACCAGCGGCGTGCCCAGCGGGGGCGGGGTGTGCGGCGGGGCGCCCTCGCCGCGCGCGTGCACCACGGTCCACGGGGCGTCGCCCAGGAGCGGGGCGACCTCGGCGGGGGCGGCGCCCAGCAGCAGCCGGACCAGGGCGGCGGAGCGCGTGGCCTCGTCGGCGCCCTGGTGCGGAGCGGTGAGCAGCGACAGGAGGACCACCGCGACGCCCGCGATCGTGTGGTCGCCCGCCTCCCGGCGCCCCGAGGCGAGGCCCAGCGCGAGGCCCTGGCCGCCCCCGAGGGCGTAGGCGGCGAGGTGGGCGCCGCCCGCGGTGTCGGCCGCCGAGGCGGGGCGGGCGCCGGTGTGCAGGACCCGCACCAGGCGGGCCAGTGCCTCCCGGGCCGCAGGCTCCACGGGCCGGCCCGCCGCCGCCCGCTCCGCGCCGTCCGGGGCGTACAGCGCGGCTCGCCCCGCCAGCCGGGACGCCAGCGCGCGCAGGACGGCGGGCACCGGGTCGGGGCGTGCCGCGGCGGTGGCGAGCGACTGCTGCGCCTCCGTCACCCGGCGCAGCTCCCGGTGGCGGGCCTCCGCCATGAGGCGCCAGACCGCGCGCCCCACCGCCGCGAACGGCGTCCTGGGCGGTACCTCCAGCAGCGGCAGCCCGTGCCGGGCGCACGCCGTGACCAGGCCCTCCGGCACCGTGTCGTACACCGGCGTCACGCCGAAGCCGAGCGCCGCCGCGCCCGCCTCGACGACCCGCGCGACGTACCGCTCGGGGTCCGTGAGCTGCACGCCCGCCGTCATCAGCAGCTCGCCGCCCAGCAGGTACGGGTAAGGGTCGGCCATCTCGGAGGTGTGCACCCAGTGGACGTCGGTCCCGAGCGGCCCGGCGAGCAGTCGCAGGCCCAGCTCCTCGAGGGAGAGCAGCGCGCTCAGCGGGACCGGGGGCGCCGGTGGGGCGGGCACGGGACCGGCGGCGGGTTCCGTCATGGACGCTTCCTCCATCCGAAGCCCTGACAATGGAGGAAACGTACACTTCAGCGCCGCGCCTGGGCCACTTACTGTCGTCCCGACCGGCCATGCACACTCGAAGCAGCGCATACCCGGACGAAGCAGTACCTGACGACCGAAAGAAGGCCAACCGATCATGAGCAGCACCCACGAGACGCCGCGCGGCCCCATCGACTCGTCCCGCGTCCCGCGGTACGCCGGACCGGCGACGTTCGCGCGGCTGCCGCGCCTCGACGAGGTCGGCACCGCCGATGTCGCCGTCGTCGGCGTGCCCTTCGACTCCGGGGTCTCCTACCGGCCCGGCGCCCGGTTCGGCGGCAACGCCATCCGTGAGGCGTCCCGGCTGCTGCGCCCGTACAACCCGGCGCAGGACGCCTCGCCCTTCGCGCTCGCCCAGGTCGCCGACGGCGGAGACATCGCCGTCAACCCGTTCAACATCAACGAGGCCGTGGAGACCGTCGAGGCCGCCGCCGACGACCTGCTGGGCACCGGTGCCCGCCTGATGACCCTGGGCGGCGACCACACCATCGCCCTGCCCCTGCTGCGCTCGGTCGCCAAGAAGCACGGCCCGGTCGCCCTGCTCCACTTCGACGCCCACCTGGACACCTGGGACACCTACTTCGGCGCCGAGTACACCCACGGCACCCCGTTCCGCCGCGCCGTCGAGGAGGGCATCCTCGACACCGAGGCGCTGTCCCACGTCGGTACCCGCGGCCCGCTGTACGGCAAGCAGGACCTGACCGACGACGAGAAGATGGGCTTCGGCATCGTCACCTCCGCCGACGTCTACCGGCGCGGCGCCGACGAGGTCGCCGACCAGCTCCGCCAGCGCATCGGCGACCGCCCGCTGTACATCTCCATCGACATCGACTGCCTCGACCCGGCCCACGCCCCCGGCACCGGCACCCCCGAGGCGGGTGGCATGACCTCCCGCGAGCTGCTGGAGATCCTGCGCGGCCTGGCCTCCTGCAACCTGGTCTCCGCCGACGTCGTCGAGGTCGCCCCGGCGTACGACCACGCCGAGATCACCTCGGTCGCCGCGTCCCACACGGCGTACGAGCTGACGACGATCATGTCCCGCCAGATCGCCGCGGGCCGCGCCCCGGCCGCGGAGTAACCCCCCGCGCCCGGCCCGCCCCCGGGGTGCGGAACCATGAGGTCCCGGCCCCGGGGACCCGCACGGCCCACCTGCGGAACCTGTGGCGAGTGAGCCGAAGGGGCACGGTGATGTCGAAAGGGACGGGTCCCCCCCCCGCCGGGGCAGGGGGACGCGGAGGTTCCGAGCAACGAGGAACCGAGCACGATCGACCGTCGACATCGCCGACAGGCGCCCCGGAGGCGAACCGAGCCTCGACAAGGAGAAGGCGTGACCCACGACCACGACCTCGTGCTGCGGCCCACCGCCGCGCAGACCGATGCGGCGCTCCATCCGCCGGCCGGCCGTACCGGTGGGGACCTCGTCGTCGAGACGCTGGCCGGGCTCGGGGCCACCACGGTGTTCGGGCTGCCCGGCCAGCACGCGCTCGGCATGTTCGACGCGGTGCGCCGCTCCGGCCTCCGCTACGTGGGGCTGCGCGCCGAGAACAACGCGGGCTTCGCCGCCGACGCCTACGGCCGCCTCACCGGTGAGGCCGCGCCGCTGCTGCTGTCCACCGGGCCCGGCGCCCTGATGTCGCTGGCCGCGCTCCAGGAGGCGGCCGCCGGCTCCGCGCCGGTCCTCGCCATCGGCAGCCAGGTCCCGGCCGCCGGGCTGGGCGGCGGGCGCCACGGCTACCTGCACGAACTGCGCGACCAGCAGGCCTCGTTCCGCGACATCGTCAAGTCCGTGCACACCGCGCGGACGCAGTCGCAGATCCCGTCCGCGATCGCCGCCGCCTGGCAGTCCGCGCTGACGGCGCCCCACGGCCCGGTCTGGGTGGAGATCCCGCAGGACGTGCTGTCGGCCGGGACCGTCCTCCCCGTGGTCACCGCCATGGACGCCACCCCCGCCGACCTCGCGCCCCGGCCCGAGCTGACGGCCGTCGCCGCGCACCTGCTGGCGAACGCCGAGCGGCCCGTGATCGTCGCGGGTGGCGGAGTCGTACGCGCCGACGCCTCCGGCAAGCTCCTGGCCCTGGCGGAGCGGATCAGCGCACCCGTCGTCACCACCTTCGGCGGCAAGGGCGCCTTCCCCTGGGAGCACCCGCTGTCCCTCCAGTCCTGGCTGGAGGACCGGCACACCACCGACTTCCTGGAGGACGCCGACGTCCTCCTCGTCGTCGGCTCCGGGCTCGGCGAGCTGTCCTCGAACTACCACACCTTCGCGCCCCGCGGCCGGGTGATCCAGATCGAGGCCGACCCCGGCAAGCTGGAGTCCAACCATCCCGCCATCGGCATCCACGCCGACGCGCGGCTCGCCCTCTCAGCCCTCCTGGAGACGGTGCCGGTACGGGAGGACGAGCACGCCGCCGGCCGGGTGCGCGGGGTGCTGGAGAAGGTCCGGGACCGGATCGACGGACAGGACCTCGCCCTGGAGCGCCAGGTCCTCGGCGCCGTGCGCGAGGCCCTGCCGGACGACGCGCCCAGCTTCTGGGACATGACGATCCTCGCCTACTGGGCCTGGTCCGCCTTCGACGCCCGCCGCCCCAACACCATGCACTCCGCCCAGGGCGCCGGCGGCCTCGGCTACGGCTTCCCGGCGGCGCTCGGCGCGGCGGTGGCCGACCCGACGCGGCCCGTGCTGGCCGTCTCCGGTGACGGCGGCGCCATGTACTCGATCGCGGAACTGGCCACGGCCCGCCAGTACGGGCTGGACGTCACCTGGCTGATCGTCGACGACGGCGGCTACGGCATCCTCCGCGAGTACATGACGGACGCCTTCGGCGAGGCGACCGGCACCGAGCTGACCCGCCCGGACTTCGTCGCGCTCGCCGAGTCGTTCGGCGTCCCGGCCGTCCGGACGACACCGCGGGACCTCCGCGAGGACCTCGCCAAGTCCCTTGCCGGACCCGGCCCTTCGGTGGTCGTGCTCCCGGCCCTGCTGCGGATGTTCGCGCCGACGCACCTGTGACGGGAATCGCGCGGGGCCGGCCGAACGCACTGGCCCCGCGCGTACAACTTTTCGCGCGCCGCCGAGTCTTCTGATGCGTGAACCGACTCTCCATATCCCGCCGCAGGCGCGGGGCCGTGTGCGCCGCGGTCGCCCTCGGGGTGCTCCTGCCGACCGCCGCCACCGTCACGCCCGCCACCGCCGCCACCCCGGCCGTGGCGTGCACCTCCCAGCGGGCGGGCCTCGCCGCCAAGCTGGTGCAGGACATCACCGCCGCCCTCAAGGGGCGCACGTCCACCACCGCGATCCTCGTCAACGACCGCGTCACGAAAACCAGCTGCGTACTGCGCCCGGACACGCAGTTCGACTCCGCCAGCGTGGTCAAGACCACCGTGCTGGCCACCCTGCTGTGGGACGCGCAGAAGTCCAAGCGGGCCCTGACCGCGACCGAGAAGTCGCACGCCGTGGCCATGATCACCAAGTCCGACAACAACGCCACCAGCGCGCTGTGGAAGCAGCTGGGCGTGACCAAGGTCAAGGGCTTCCTCACCGCGGCCGGCATGACCAGGACCGTCCCCGGCTCCGGCGGCTACTGGGGCCTGACCCAGATCACCGCCCGTGACCAGCAGAAGCTGCTGGCGCTGATCACCGCGAAGAACACCGTCCTCACCGACGCCTCACGCGGCTACATCCTCGAACTGATGAACAAGGTCGTGCCCGAGCAGCGCTGGGGCACCCCGGCCGGCGCGCCCAGCACTGCCAAGATCCACGTGAAGAACGGCTGGCTGCCGCGCTCCACCCACGGCTGGCGCGTGCACTCCATCGGCGCCTTCACCGGCACGGCGCACAACTACCAGATCACCGTGCTCACCCACGGCAACGCGACGATGCAGGACGGCGTCAACACCATCCAGGCAGTCGCCCGCGCCGTCCACAAGGACCTCAACCCGACGGCCGGCGCCCGCATGATGTTCACGCCGCCCGCCGCGCCGCAGGAGTCGATCCCGCCGGTGCCCGAGACCGGTCCGGCGCGCTGAGAAGGGGTCCCGGCCGGCCGGCGGACCGGCCGGGACCATCCGGGCGCGCGGTGCGCCAGCCGCCACCACCCGGGCCCGCTCTGTTGCAGCGGGATGAAAATCGCATGTGAGCGCGTTGGTGCCTTCCGGCAGAACAGACGAACGGGAGGCACCACGTGGCGGCGGCTGAGGCGGCGGAACAAGGGTGGGCACGACGGCTGGCCGGATACGCCTGGCGGTACCGGCGCAATGTCGTGCTCGCCCTCGGGTCCTCCCTGGCGGGCATGGCCGTGATGGCCCTCGTCCCCCTGATCACCAAGGTCGTCATCGATGACGTCATCGGGTCCGGCACCCGGTCCCTCGCCGTGTGGACGGGGCTGCTGCTCGCCGCCGCCGCCGTCGTCTACGTCCTGACCTACATCCGCCGGTACTACGGCGGCCGGCTGGCCCTGGACGTCCAGCACGACCTGCGCACCGACATGTACGCGACGATCACCCGGCTGGACGGGCGGCGTCAGGACGAGCTGTCCACCGGCCAGGTCGTCGGGCGTGCCACCAGTGACCTCCAGTTGATCCAGGGCCTGCTGTTCATGCTCCCGATGACCATCGGGAACGTCCTGCTCTTCCTGATCTCCCTGGCCGTGATGGCCTGGCTGTCCCCGCCGCTCACGCTGGTGGCGCTGGCCGTCGCCCCCGCCCTGTGGTTCGTCGCCAAGCGCAGCCGGGTGCGGCTGCACCCCGCGACCTGGTACGCGCAGTCCCAGGCCGCCGCGGTCGCCGGCGTCGTGGACGGTGCCGTCTCCGGCGTACGGGTGGTCAAGGGCTTCGGGCAGGAGGAGCAGGAGACCGGCAAGCTGCGCGAGGCGAGCCGGAAGCTGTTCGCCGGCCGGCTGCGCACCATCAAGCTCAACGCCCGCTACACCCCCGCCCTCCAGGCCGTGCCGGCGCTCGGCCAGGTCGCCATGCTGGCCCTCGGCGGCTGGCTGGCCACCCGGGGCCAGATCACCCTGGGCACCTTCGTGGCCTTCTCCACCTACCTGGCCCAGCTCGTCGGACCGGTCCGGATGCTCGCCATGGTGCTCACCGTCGGCCAGCAGGCCCGCGCCGGCGTGGAGCGCGTACTGGAGCTCATCGACACCGAGCCGGTGATGCGGGACGGCACCAAGGAGCTCCCGGCGGACGTCCCGGCGAGCGTCGAGTTCGACGACGTGTCGTTCGCGTACGAGGACGGGCGCCCCGTCCTGGACGGCTTCTCGCTGGAGATCCGCCCCGGCGAGACGGTCGCCGTCGTCGGCTCCTCCGGCAGCGGCAAGTCCACCGTCTCGATGCTCCTGCCGCGCTTCTACGACGTGACCCGCGGCGCGGTCCTGGTCGGCGGGCACGACGTGCGCGAGCTGACCCTGGAGTCGCTGCGGGCCGCCATCGGCCTGGTACCGGAGGACAGCTTCCTCTTCTCCGACACCGTCCGCGCCAACATCGCCTACGGCCGGCCCGACGCCACCGAGGAGGAGATCCTGGCGGCGGCCCGCGCCGCGCAGGCGCACCGGTTCATCGCCGAGCTGCCCGACGGGTACGACACCACCGTCGGCGAGCACGGGCTGACCCTGTCCGGCGGGCAGCGCCAGCGCGTGGCGCTGGCCCGCGCCATCCTCACCGACCCCCGGCTGCTGCTCCTGGACGACGCCACGTCGGCGGTGGACGCCCGGGTCGAGCACGAGATCCACGAGGCGCTGCGGTCGGTGATGGCCGGCCGCACCACCCTGCTCATCGCGCACCGCCGCTCCACGCTCAACCTCGCCGACCGGATCGCCGTGCTGGACGGCGGGCGGCTGGCCGACATCGGCACCCATGACGAGCTCCAGCGGCGCTGCGCCCTGTACCGGCGGCTGCTGACCGACCCCGACGAGCTGGGCGGTGTCTCGCCCGGGCACGCCCCGCCCGCCCCCGACCCGGAGGAGGACCGCTCGGTACGGGAGGAGCTGGACGCCGAGTTCGACGCCGAGCGCGGCATCACCCCGGCCCTGTGGCAGCGCGACGAACCGGTGGCCCCCTCCGCCGCGCCCGGTGCCACCCCCGAGCTGCTCGCGCAGGTGGAGGCGCTCCCGCCGGCCACCGATGCGCCGGACGTGGACGAGGAGCGGGCCGTGCGGCCCGAGGAGTCCTACGGGCTGCGCCGCCTGCTGGGCGGCTTCGGCCCGCCCCTGCTGGTCAGCCTGGCGCTGGTCGCGGTCGACGCGGGCATGGGCCTGCTGCTGCCGATCCTGATCCGGCACGGCATCGACGAGGGCGTCGAGCGGGCCGCGCTCGGCGCGGTGTGGGCGGCCTCGGCGCTCGCGCTGCTGACCGTGGTGCTCCAGTGGGCCGCGCAGACCGGTGAGATCCGGAAGACCGGGCGGACCGGCGAGCGGGTGCTCTACGCGCTGCGGCTGAAGATCTTCGCGCACCTCCAGCGGCTCGGGCTCGACTACTACGAGCGGGAGCTGACCGGGCGGATCATGACCCGGATGACGACGGACGTGGACGCCCTGTCGACCTTCCTCCAGACCGGTCTGGTCACCGCCTTCGTCTCGGTGGTCACCTTCTTCGGCATCATGGTCGCCCTCGTCGTCATCGACGTCCAGCTCGCGCTCGTCGTCTTCGCGACCCTGCCGGTCCTGGTGATCGGCACGGTCTTCTTCCGCCGCTCCAGCGTGAAGGCGTACGAGCTGGCCCGGGAGCGGATCAGCGTCGTCAACGCCGACCTCCAGGAGTCGGTGGCCGGGCTGCGGATCGTGCAGGCGTTCCGGCGCGAGCGCACGGGCGCGGCGCGGTTCGCCGAGCGCAGCGCCGCGTACCGGTCGGCCCGGGTGCGCGGCCAGTGGCTGATCTCGATCTACTTCCCGTTCGTCCAGCTGCTGTCCTCCGTCGCCGCGGCTGCGGTGCTCATCGTGGGCGCGGGCCGGGTGCAGGCGGGCACGCTGACGACCGGCGCCCTGGTGGCCTACCTGCTCTACATCGACCTGTTCTTCGCCCCGGTCCAGCAGCTCTCGCAGGTCTTCGACGGATACCAGCAGGCGTCGGTCTCGCTGGGACGGATGCAGGAGCTGCTGCGGGTGCCCACGTCGACGGCGCGGGCGGCCCGGCCGCTGGAGGTGCGGTCCCTGCGCGGTGAGATCGCCTTCGAGGAGGTCTCCTTCGAGTACGGCGGCGACGACGCCGGCGGCAAGGAGGCGGCGCTCAGCGGGGTGAACCTGCGCATCCCGGCCGGGCAGACCGTGGCGTTCGTCGGCGAGACCGGCGCGGGCAAGTCCACCCTGGTCAAGCTGGTCGCCCGGTTCTACGACCCGACGTCGGGGCGGGTCACCGCGGACGGCACCGACCTGCGGGAACTGGACCTCACCGGCTACCGGCACCGTCTCGGAGTCGTGCCGCAGGAGGCGTACCTCTTCGCGGGCACGGTGCGCGACGCCATCGCGTACGGGCGCCCCGGGGCCAGTGACGCCGAGGTGGAGGCCGCCGCCCGGGCAGTCGGCGCCCACGAGATGATCGCCACGCTGGACGGCGGCTACCTCCACGAGGTCGCCGAGCGCGGGCGGAACCTCTCGGCGGGTCAGCGCCAGCTCATCGCGCTGGCCCGCGCGGAGCTGGTCGACCCCGACGTGCTGCTCCTGGACGAGGCGACGGCCGCGCTGGACCTGGCGACCGAGGCCCAGGTCAACCAGGCGACGGACCGCCTGGCGGGCCGCCGCACCACGCTGGTGGTCGCCCACCGGCTGACGACGGCGGCCCGCGCCGACCGGGTCGTGGTCATGGACCACGGCCGGGTCGCCGAGGACGGCACCCACGAGGAGCTGCTGGCGCGCGGGGGCCGGTACGCCGAGCTGTGGCGCACCTTCGTGGGCGAGGAGGTCCCGGCGCCGACGGCGTAGCCCCGGCGGGCGGAGCGGGCGGGGGCGAGCCCGGCGACGCTCCCGCCCCCTCTCCGCCCCGGGTCCCGCCGGGGGAGGCGGGCACTGCGGGCGGAACGCAACCCTCCGTCTCTCCGGCGCGTCGTACGCACGTACGCTCACGAGGCAAAGGAGAGCAAGTGTGTTCGATGTGGCGGCCGTGGTCAGGACGAAACGACTGATCGCGCACGCTCTCACGGTGCTGGTCGCCGTGAGCACCCTCACCCTGGCCGGGCCGGGCACACCGGCCGCCGCGGCGGCGGCGACCTGCTCCGGACGGCTCGTCAAGACCGTGCCGTTCCCCACCGGGGAACTGCGCGTGCACAAGAACCGCCAGTACGCCTGCGCGGTCACCGTCGCCAAGGCGCCCGGCGCCCGGCGCGCCATGGCCGTCTCCCTCCAGGCGCGCGGCGGGCGGGCCGCCGTCGACGCCGGGAAGTTCAGCCGGCAGGCCGGTCCCGTCACCGTGCACGCCCTCAACCGGTGCGTCCGGGCGGCCGGTTCCGTCGCCGGCCGGGGCGTCTCCACGGGGTGGATCCTGTGCTGAACGGGAGACCGGTGGGCAATCGGGTCTGGCGAGGCGCCCGTTGACCCCGCTAGGTTCACGGCGACCGTCATGAACCAAGTGGAGGGCGAATGCGCAAGGCGCTCAGATCGCTGCTGTCGCTCGTGGTGCTCATAGGCACCGTGGGCGCGGCCGGCACGGCCACCGCCGCCGGCCCGGACAGCGGCACCGCCGCCGGTACCGGAACCACCGGCACGACCGGCACAGGCACCACCGGCATCACCCGCACCACCGGCGACATCAAGGACCGCATCCTGGCGATCCCCGGGATGAGCCTGATCGAGGAGAAGCCCTACCCGGGCTACCGCTTCCTCGTCCTCGGCTACACCCAACCCGTCGATCACCGGAACCCCGCCAAGGGCACCTTCCAGCAGCGCCTCACCGTGCTGCACAAGGACACCAGCCGCCCGACCGTCTTCTTCACCAGCGGCTACAACCTGAGCACCCGCCCCGGTCGCAGCGAGCCGACGCGGATCGTCGACGGCAACCAGGTCTCCCTGGAGTACCGATTCTTCACCCCGTCCCGCCCGCAGCCCGCCGACTGGTCGAAGCTGAACATCTGGCAGGCCGCCTCCGACCAGCACCGGGTCTTCACCGCGCTGAAGAAGGTCTACGACCGCAAGTGGCTGGCCACCGGAGCCTCCAAGGGCGGTATGACCGCCACGTACTACGAGCGGTTCTACCCGCGTGACATGGACGGCGTCGTCGCCTACGTCGCCCCCAACGACATCGTGGAGAAGGAGGACTCGGCCTACGACCGGTTCTTCGCCACCGTCTCCACCAAGGAGTGCCGCGACCGTCTCAACGCCATGCAGCGCGAGGCCCTGGTCCGCCGGGAACCGCTGCAGCGCAAGTACCGCGACTGGGCGGCCGGCGAGGGCGCGACGTTCACCACCGTCGGCAGCCTGGACAAGGCGTACGAGGCGGTGGTGCTCGACTTCGTCTGGGGCTTCTGGCAGTACCACACCGAGGCCGAGTGCGCCGCCGTCCCGGACGCCGCGACCGCCACCGACGAGGTCGTCTACGACACCATCGACAAGTACGCCGGCTGGTCCGCCTACACCGACCAGGGGCTGGAGCCCTACACCCCGTACTACTACCAGGCCGCCACCGAGCTCGGCTCGCCCAGCCTGCGGGTCCCGCACCTCAAGGGCCTGACCCGGTACGGCTACCAGCCCGCCCGCAACTTCGTGCCGCGCGAGATCCCGGTGCGGTTCAAGCCGTGGGTGATGCGCGACGTCGACAACTGGGTCCGCACCCGGGCCCGTTCGATGCTCTTCGTGTACGGCGGCAACGACCCCTGGGGCGCCGAGCGGTTCCGCGTCGACAGGGGCGCCCGTGACGCGTACGTGTTCGCCGCGCCCGGCGCCAACCACGGTGCCAATGTCTCCGGCCTGGTCGAGGCGGAGCGGACGAAGGCCACGGCCCGGATCCTGGCGTGGGCGGACGTCGCCCCGGCCACCGTCCAGGCGGACCCGGACAAGGCCCGGCCGCTGGCGCGCTACGACGCGCGCCTGGACAAGCGGGACATCGAGCGCGAGCAGACGCTGCGCCCGTGACGTCCCGGGGCCCGGGGCCCGGACGCTGAGTCCCCCGGGTGGCCGCGCGCGCCGGTAGCCACCCCGGCGCGCGCGGCTCGGGCTCCCGCGCCCGAGGCTCCCGCGCCTCAGTACGACAGGCCGTGGCCCAGCGGGTAGAGCACCCGGGCGGGGTCGTCCGCCCGCTGCACCGGCACGGGCAGCCGCCCCTCCGGGCGCGCCCGGCCGGCGATGACACGGGCGGCCGCGCGCAGCTCGACGTCGGTCCAGGAGTACGTGGCCAGGGCGGCGCGCTGACCGGTCAGCCGGGCGATGTCGTAGGGGTTGCGGATGGCGACCGTGACGACCGGGACCCCGGTGGCGGCGAGGCGCGACACCAGGGTGCGCTGCGGACTGGTGGCCGTCACGTTGTACGTGGCGACGATCACCGCGTCCATGCCGGCCGCCGCCGCCACCGCCTCCTCGATCCGCGCGGCGGTCGGGGCGGTGCCGGTCGGCAGCGCCCGTACCGCGAAACCCAGTTCGGTGAGGGCGGTGGCGAGTGTCGCTGTCGGCGGGCCGGTCGTCCCGGACGGCGAGGCCGGGTCGGCGCCGACCACGAGCAGGTCGCTCTGCCGGCGGCCGCTGAGCGGCAGCAGGTTGCCGGAGTTCTGCAGCAGCGTGGTGGTCTCCTCGGCGATCCGGTCGGCGGCGGCCAGATGCGCCCGGGTGCCGACCGCGCGGTCCACCTCCGGCACGGAGACGTACGGATCGCGCAGCAGACCGAGCCGGTTCTTGAGGCGCAGGACGCGGAGAACCGATTCCTCGATCCTCGCCTCGCCGAGTTCGCCCCCGCGTACGGCCCGCAGGACGGCGTTCCAGGCGACGGCGAGGTCGGGCGGGTTGAGCAACTGGTCGCACCCCGCCTTCAGGGCGAGCACCGGCACCCGGTCGTCGCCGTACTTGGTCCGGACGCCCTCCATGCCCAGCGAGTCGGTCACCACGACACCGTCGTAGCCGAGCTGCCCGCGCAGGATGCCGGTCAGGATCGGACGGGAGAGGGTGGCCGGGTCCTCCGCCGGGTCCAGGGCCGGCACCACGATGTGGGCCGTCATGATCGAGTCGACACCGGCGGCGATCGCGGCCCGGAACGGCGGCGCGTCCAGGGCCTGCCACTGCTCGCGCGTGTGGCTGATGGTGGGCAGGCCGTAGTGGCTGTCGACCGCGGTGTCCCCGTGTCCGGGGAAGTGCTTGGACGTGGCGGCGACCCCCGCCCGCCGGTAGCCCCTGACCTGGGCGGCGACCAGGTCGGCGACGGCCCCGGGGTCGGCGCCGAAGGACCGTACGCCGATGACGGGGTTGGCGGGATTGACGTTCACGTCGGCGACCGGGGCGTAGTTCTGCCGGATGCCCATGGCGGCCAGCTCGCCGCCCGCGATGTGCGCGGCGCGCCGGGCGGTGGAGCGCGAACCACTCGCGCCGAGCGCCATCGCGCCGGGCAGCAGGGTGGCGGGCCGCCCTATCCGGGCGACGATGCCGTGCTCCTGGTCGATGGAGATGAGCAGCGGCACGGGGACCGGCCGGCCGAGCGCGGCGCGCTGGATGCCGTTGGACAGCTCGGCGATCTGGCGCGGGTCGCGGGTGTTGTGGGCCCAGGAGAAGTAGATGATGCCGCCGACGTGGTACCTGGCGATGAGTTCGGCGGCGGTACGGACGCCGATCTCCTTGAGGTTGGCGTCGATGTCGGCCTGGTCGGGGGCGGTGGCGGAGTGTCCGTACACCCGCATGACGAACAGCTGGCCGACCTTCTCCTCCAGGCTCATCCGGGAGATGAGCCCCTTCAGGTGGCGGTCGAGGACGGCGGCGTGGGCGGGAGCGGGTCCCACGGCGCCGGTGGCGGCGGCCGCGGCGGTGGCGGCGGAGGCGGCGAGGAGGGTACGTCTGGAGGTGATGGCGCGGTGGTGCACTGGTGCTCCTTCCGGCCGTGCGTGACGAGGGTGAAGGAAACTGCCAAGAAGTCACGGATAGCCCGAAAGTAACTGCCAGGTCAAGGACCTGAACAGCCCGCGCCGGGAAACGCGCCGGAACGCGCTGCGGGGGTGGGGCCCGCCACCGGCGCTTCGGAGGGGTACGCGCCGGCGGCGGTGTGTGCTGCCGGCCGCGGGCGGCTGAGAGGGGGAGCCGGCGATCGTGGGTGGGGAACGAGGCCGACACCGCGCCGCGGTCACTCTCTGGCAGTACGTCTCGAATGACGCGAACGGCGGGCGGACGGTTGCCCGCGGGCGCCGACGGACCAGCCGGCGGCGGGCGGCCGCCGGGCGGCCGGGCAGCGCGGCGCGGTGGGCAGCGGGACCGATGGGCGCGCGGGGCCGGGCGGGGTACGGGCCGGGCGCGGCGGACGGGCGCGGGGTGCCGGTGGGTCAGCCGGTGTCCGTGGCGGCGTGGTGCTCCACCAGCCGCTCCAGGTGGTGCACGGCCTTCTCGGCGGTGGGCAGGGCCAGCGTGGCCAGCCGGGCCTGCTTCGCGCGCCGCGGCACGGCCGGGTCGGCCAGCAGCCGCCGGCACGCCGACGCGATGCCCGCCGCCGAAGGGTCGGTGACCAGTCCGCCCAGCCCGAGTTCGGTGACCCGCCGCGCGTTGTGCGGCTGGTCCGCCATCTGCGGCAGCACCGCCATGGGGGTCGCCGTGCGGACCGCCTCGCGGACGCTGCTGTAGCCGCCGGGGGTGAGGAAGAGGTCGGCCGCCTCCAGCAGCAGCGGCTGGGCCAGTGACTCCACCACCCGCACGTGCGGTGCCGGTTCGAGGTCGTGGACGGTCACCCCGCTGGTGGACACCACCGCGACGCACTCCAGCCGCGACAGCCCGGCCACCACCGCGCGCAGCACCGCCACCGCGTCCGGTTGGCCCGGCAGCACCGCCGGGCCCTCGTGCGGGGGCTGGAAACGCGGCAGCGCCCGGCCGATCCCCGCGTACACCAGCGGCCGGTCGGTGGGCAGGTCGGCCACCCAGCCGGGCAGCCTGGCGTGGGGCCTCGCCGGCGCCGGCTGCCGGTAGGCGTACGCGGGTGGCAGGTGCGGGGTGAACGACCAGGCGGGCGGCAGGTGGTCGAGGTGCCCGTACGCCGTCAGCGACAGCGGATCGCCCCGCGCCGGCAGCCCGATGGCGGACCGCCACCGGTCGAGGTGCGGCAGCAGCGCCGCCGGATGGGTGTACCCCTTGGCGCCGGACGGCAGCGCGACATGCGGTACCCCGGCCTTCTCCGCGACCAGGCAGGCGCTGACGTCCATGCCGTCACGCAGGATCAGATCCGGTTCGAACTTCTGGGCGACCGCGGCCAGGGCCTGGAGCTGGCCGCCCATGTGCGGGCCCGCCAGCACCCGGGCGGCCGACTCGAAGGTCACCCGGCCGGTCCGCAGCAGCCGGGCCGCCCGGTGCGTCTCCTCGCCGGCCGCGAGCGCGTCCTCGAACAGGCTCGGCAGACACGCCGTGGCCGCCAGCCCGTCATCGAGGAAAGCGCCCAGGAGGTGCTCCTCGGTCGCGATGAGCACATCGTGCCCGGCCTCGGCGAGGAGGCGGGAGAAGCGCAGCGTCTCATGGATGTGGGAGGGCGGGACGGTCGAGACGCACAGGACGCGCACGGGGCGGTTCTCCCTTCGGGCCGCTGGCGGGGACGCGGACTGTAGCAACGCCGGGCCCGGAGCGTCGGCAGGCTCTCCGGGCCGGCGCGGGTGCGGGCCGGCACCGCCGCGGCCGGCCCGGTCAGGTGGCCGGCCCGGTCAGGTGAGCCGGTCGACGGCCAGGCGCATCAGGACGACGTGGTAGGGGTCCCACCGGGACATCGTGAAGTACACCTCGGCCCCGGTGGTGGCCGGGTGGAGGAAGCCGCCGTAGAGGCCGGGGTGGTCGGTGCCCCGGACGACCACCTGCCCCTCGGTCCACGGGCCCGTCGGACCCGGCGCGGTCCTGGCCACCACGGCGGCGCGGTCCTCGTCCAGGTGGAGCGCCAGCCACTTGCCCAGGTGGGTGTTGTACTGCACGGACAGCTCACCCACCGGCCCCGGCATGACCGGTGTGGTGTCGTCCGGCGCGCCGGCGCGCCAGCCGTCGGCGGTCCAGTACTCGTAGGCCGCGGGATCCAGCAGCCCCTCCGCGGTGGTCCGGGCGAGGTAGGCGTCACCGAACCGGCCGCTGGGCGTGCCGAAGAGGTGGATCCTCCCCTCCCACTCGGTCAGCGCCGCCATCTGGAACCTGCTTCCGCCGGCCTCGTTGGCCCAGCGGACGCCGGCGGGCCTGTTCCAGCTCTGCCCGCCGTCGTCGGACCAGGCCAGGCCGGAGTGGTTGGTCGTCCAGGTGCCGGGCGTTCCCCACTGGCGCACGGACATGTAGTGGAGGTAGTCCCGGCCGGCGGCGCTCACCGCGCCCGTCGGAACCACGGTGACCTCGTTCACCGAGGGGTCCGCGGGCAGGATGCGCGCCGCGTGGCCGGGCCGGTCGGTGACCATGGAGTCCAGGCTCATGCCGTCCGCGAGGTCGACGTCGGTGGAGTGCGCCAGGGTGTTGAAGCGCCAGTCCGCCGTGGCCGGGCCGGCGCCCCTGCCGCCCCAGCCCTCCCCGTAGGTGTCCCCGAAGGCCACCGCCACCCGGCCCAGGCCGTCCCGCCACATCACGCCCAGGTCCGTGGCGTGCACCGCGAACCGGTCGCGGGTGCGGTTGACGTCCCCGTCCCCCTGACCCGCCACCAGGGCCACGAACTCCGCCGGCGCGGCCTCCGCACCGGGCGCCGGCGGTGCGCCCCGGGTCAGCGGCGCGTCGCCCCGGGGGAGCGGCGCGCCCGGTGCGGGCGGCAGGTCGTGGGCTCGGGCGCGTTCGGCGGGGCGGGCACGGGCCGACGCCCAGGCCGCCGCGGGCAGCAGCGCCAGGCACACCGTGAGGCAGATCCCCCACCGGGCCCGGCGCCCGGCCCGTGCCGTCCGGCGCTCCCGGTGGGCCGGCGGCGCCGCGCGGCCGTGCCGGGGCCACCGGTGGGACGGACCCGGCCGCCCCACGGGAAGCGGGCCGCCCGCGAGCGGTGGTCGGGTCTTCGCAGGCAGTCGTCTCACCCCTCCGGCTCGTTCCGCGCGGCGCCCGGCGGGTGCCCGGTCCGGGTCGGCGGCGCGGGAGTCGCGGGCCGCCCGGTGGGGCGGCGCCGGACCGCGGATACGGCGACGCAGACTACGGCGGCCCCCGCGGCGGCCGTGGCAGCGACACGGACCGGCGGCCGAAGCCGCACCCTCCCGGGCCCCGGCGGCACCCTCCGGTGACGGCCCGGGGCTGCCGCCGGCCGGCGCCGCACCTGGCGACCCGGGCCCCGCTCGCACCGGCCGTGCGGTCCGTGGACACCCGCCGGAACCGGCGGAGATCATGAGCCGCATGGACTACGTGATCAGAACCGAGGGCTTGACACGCGAGTTCGGCGACCGCCGGGCGGTCGACGGACTCGACATCGAGGTGAAGGCCGGCGAGGTCTTCGGCCTGCTCGGTCCGAACGGCGCCGGGAAGACCACGACGATCCGGATGCTCACCACGCTGCTGCCCCCCACCCGGGGCCGCGCCCTGGTCTGCGGGTTCGACGTCTTACGGGAGCCGTCCGAGGTCAGGCGGCGCATCGGGTACGTCTCGCAGGAGAAGGGCGTACGGCACCTGCTGACGGCCAGGGAGAGCGTGGAGATCGAGGCGGACCTGCACCACGTCCCCCGCCGGGACCGGGACGACAGGGTGGCCGAGGTGCTGGACGTGGTGGGCCTGCTGGCCGACGCGGACCGCCAGGTGGCGGAGTTCTCCGGCGGCATGCTCAAGCGCCTGGACCTGGCCAGCGGGCTGCTGCAGCGGCCGGAGGTGCTGATCCTGGACGAGCCGACGCTGGGCCTCGACGTCCAGTCGCGGCACCGGATCTGGGAACACGTCGCCCAACTGCGCGACCAGGGCGTATCGGTGCTGCTGACCACCAACTACCTCGACGAGGCCGACCGGTTGTGCGACCGGATCGCCATCATCGACGCCGGACGGGAGGTGGTCGCCGGCGCGCCCGACGAGCTCAAGCGGTCCGTGGGCTCGGACGTGCTGCACGTGGTGACCGACGACGTGCCCGGCCTGCGCGACATCGTCCAGGGCCGGGACTGGGCACACCGCTTCCTGGAGGCGGGCCCCCGTACGGTGCACATCCACGTCGGTGACGCCATGGCGGCGCTGGCGGTGGTGGCCGGGGAGGCGCGCGAGCACGGCGTGGCGCTGGAGCAGGTCGGCTACCAGCGGCCCACGCTGGACGACGTCTTCCTGCTGCACACCGGCCGGGGGCTGCGCGGTACGGACGGGGAGCGGCTGCCGGTCCCGGCCCCCGTTCCCCGGGCCGCGGCGGCCGGCCCCCGCAGGCCCGCCGTCCACGGCGCCCTGCGCGGCCGCCGGCAGGAGACCGCCGCCCTGCTGCGGCGCTGGTACCTGCAACTGAGCCGCGAGCGGCTGAACCTGCTCTTCACGCTGCTGCAGCCGGCGATCTGGCTGGTCTTCTTCGGCAGCTCGCTGCGGCGCGCGGTGGATCCGGGGACCGTCGCCGACGCGGACTACATCGCGTTCATGCTGCCGGGCGTGATCGCCTTCACCGCCGTCGGCCTGGGGGTCAGCGGTGCCGTCCCGCTGCTCTGGGACAAGGAGACCGGCTATCTCGGGCGGCTCATGAGCATGCCGCTGGCCCGGAGTTCCATCGTGAACAGCCGGATCTTCTTCCAGATGGCGCTGGGCGCCGTGCAGGCGGCGGTCATCCTGCTCGTCGCCCTCGCCCTGGGCGCCCGGCCGGCCGCGCACGCCGGCGACGCCCTGCTCGTGCTGGTCGCCATGATGCTGCTGACCGGGGCCCTCACCGCGGGCTTCATCGCCCTGGCCTACAGCTCGTCCAGTCACACCACGTTCTTCGCGATCAGCGGATTCGCCTCCTTCCCCCTGCTGTTCGCCAGCAACGCCTTCGTGCCGCTGGACGCCATGCCGCACTGGCTGGCGGCCGTGGCCCGGTGCAATCCCCTGACGTACGCGATCGAGGTCACCAGGGGCCTGGTCCTCGACGGGTGGCACACCGGGCTGGTCCGTCCGCTGCTGGTGCTGCTGCTGTTCACCGCCGGCTGCCTGGTGGCGGTGGGGCGCAAGTCGCCGGCCCGGTCAGGCGGGGGCCTGCGCTGACCCGGCCGGTGCCGTGCCGGCCCGTACCGAGGCGGCCGTCGTGCGGTCGGGGTGGCGCTCCAGCCAGGACAGGGCGCCGCGCAGGACCGACGTGTGGACGACACGGGCCAGCCGGGCACCCCACAGCGACCGCGGGCCGCAGAAGGGTTCCCGACGGGCGGTGGCCCCGGGCTGCGGCACGGCGAGACAGACGGCGTCCGAGGCAGTGCCGGTACAGGCGAAGCCCGCCTCCAGCAGCGCCTGGGTCTTCGCCTCGGTCGCCGTCATCACCGCGTTGACCAGGGCGGCGTCCTCCAGCGGCACGGGCAGCACCGCCACGACGTTCACCGTGCCGGGCCCGGGTCGCGGCGCCGGGACCGTACGCCGGTGGTCCGCGGCCCACGTCGGCACGCTCAGCCCGACCGTGGCCACCGCGCCCACGCCGCTCTCCTCGGCCCGCGTGTGGTGCCGTACCGACGCCGCCGTGAGCATGCCGACGCCCCGGCCGCGCAGCCCGCACGCCGCGGAGAGCTCCCCCACGTGGGTGTCCAGATCGGTGCGGGCGTAGGAGGCCGGCACCTGTGCGTTGAGCACCCACTCGCGGGTGCCCAGCCCGCCGCCGACCGGGCTGGAGGAGAGCATGCGCCAGCCGGGGCCGGGCCGCCACAACACCAGTGGGGTGTCCAGAACTTCCCGCAATTCGATGTCCATGACAGCCTTCCTGCCTCTCCGCCCACACTGGTACCGTCCGGCTACGGCATATCAGGTGTCGGGAGGACCAGCCACATGGATCAGACGATCGACTCCGGCTTGACCCAACGCATGGCGACCGACGGCTTCTGCCTCATCCCCGGCGCCCTGGACCCCCAACTCATCGACCGATTACGTGCCTTGGCGGAGCGCAAGCTGGACTCCGAGAAGCGCGACCACTTCGAACGCTACGCCCACCACGGCAGCCTGATCCCCATCCACGTCGAGGACGATCCGCACGCCGACGTCCTGACCTCCCCGGCGCTGGACGACGCCTTCCGGCGGCTCGGCTTCACCGATCCGCGCTGGATCAGCGGCTATGTCATCAGCAAGCCACCGGGTTCGCCGGGGCTGTGGTGGCACCAGGACTGGTGGGCCTGGGACCACGAGCTCAGCTTCGCCGACCGTCCCGCCCAGGTCTTCTGCATGCTCTACCTCCAGCACACCGACCGCGAGAACGGGGCGCTGCGGGTGGTCCCGGGCAGTCACCGCGGCCACCACGAGCTGAACGACATCCTGCCCGAACCGCACACGGTGGACATCGAGAACCAGCCGCAGGACTCGGTCTCCCACCTCCCCGTGCCGGGCGAGCTCACCATCGAGGCCAACCCCGGTGACCTGGTCATCGGCGATGTGCGGGTGCTGCACGCGACGCACCCCAACACCAGCGGCGCCCGGCGGACGGCCGTGGACCTGCTGTTCACCCCGGACTTCCGGGACCTGCCGGAGGAGTTCCGGGCGCACTACGTACGGCAGTTCTGCCTGCCGAAGGCCGGCTGGTGGCGGGAGCCCGGCCATCCCCTGCGCACCGCTCCGGTCAGCCGCATGCTCCCCACCTACGACGGCCCCGACCACCCGCCCGTCACCTACCGTCGGCGGCCGAGGCGGCCCTGACGGCCGGCGGACCGCCTCCGCGCCGCACGTCCCGGCGGCGGTGACGGCGGCGGGCCGCCGCCACCGCCCGACCGGGCGCCCGCCCCCCTGGACAGCCGGACCACTGGATCACCGGACCACTGGATCGCAAGGGAGAAGTAACGTTCATGCGCCGCGGGGAACAACACCCTGACAGAGCCATCAGCGACAGGTCCGCCGGAGCCGGCGCCCTGGCGGTGGAGGACCGCCTGGCCGACGACGCCCGGGCCGACAACGGCCACTACTCCTCCGACGTCGTGGGCGGCCGGCGCGGCCTGCCGGGCGGCGGGCTGCACATCTACCTCACGGGCGACCTGCTGCACCCGCCGATGGTCCCCGACCCCGCCATCTGGTCCGACGGACGGCTGTGGAAGCGGGGCGCCGCGCTGCACACCCTCCAGATCGGCGAACTCGCGGAACTGACCGCGGGCGAACACGTCCTGGACATCGGCGGCGGGCTCGGCGGCCCCGCCCGATTACTGGCACGCCACTTCGGCGTCCACGTCACCTCGGTGACCAACTCCGCCGCCCACGCCGCGACCAGCCGCCGGATCAACGCCACGCGGCCGCTGCGCGACGGCAGTGTCACCGTCGTCCTCGGCGACTGCCAGCGGGCCCTGCCCGGCGGGCCCTTCGGCGCCGCGCTCAGCGTCAACATGCTGTACCAGGTGAAGGACCACCGGGCCCTGTACGAGCGGGTCTTCCGCAGCCTGGCGCCGGGCGGCCGGTTCGTCGTCGACGACTGGATGCTGACCTCGCTCGCCACGGACGAGGACGTGGCCGAGCTGGTCACCCACTTCCAGTTCCCGCACTTCGGCCGGACCCACACCATCGAGGACGACCTGATGGCCGCGGGCTTCCTGCCGGCCGAGACCTTCACCGACCTCGGTCACGTGGCCAGGGGGCCGATGGCCGACCACTTCGAGCGCCAGATGTGGGACTACTTCGCCCCCCAGGTGATCTCCGACTGGCCGGGTGACCCGGTGGCGGCACCGGGCCGGCCCGCCTACGGGCGGCTGATGATCGAGCAGTTCGTGGCCGCGGTGAACACCACCATCAGGCTCTACGCCCAACGCCGGATGACCTACCGGCGGATCCTGGTGCGCAAGCCGTAGCCGGCGGGCCGGACGCGGGGACGCGATGACGCCGTACGCCGGGGCCCGTACGCCGGACCCCGGGCGTACGGGCCCGCCGGCGCGGACACCCGGCCGGCTCAGGTCCCGAACGGCCTCGGGCGGCACACGGCCCGCGGGACGGGCGGGCTCAGGCGCCGGGTCGGCCCAGGTGCTCCCGGCCCGCCGCCAGCAGGGCCGGCAGGTCGGCGGCGCCGGGGTGCCAGCGCTTCTCGTACTCCCACGACACCCAGCCGTCCGCCTCCGGCCCGCCCAGCAGGGACAGGCACTCGGCGAGCGGCACCACGCCCGCGCCGAGCGGCAGCGGCTCGGTGTCCTGCGCCGACGCGACGTCCTTGACCTGGGTGTAGCCGAGGTACGGCGCCAGTACGGCATGGGTGGCCGCCGGGGACTCGCCGGCCGCCCAGGGGTGCAGCACGTCCCACAGGGCGCCCACGTGCTTGTGGCCGACCGCCCCCACGACACGGGCCAGGTCCGCGCCCGTGCGGTGCGAGTCGTGCGTCTCGAGCAGGATCCGTACGCCCAGGTCGGCCGCGACCTCCGCCGCCACGCCCAGCCGCCTGGCGGCCGTCGCGTCCGCCTCCGCCGGGTCCTGGTCCCCGCCGCCCGGGAAGACCCGCGCGTACGGCGCCCCGAGGTCGGCGGCCAGGTGGAGCAGCTGGTGCAGCTCCTCGTAGACGGCTTCGTCGTCGCCCGCCGCGGCCACGCGCGCGTACCCGGCGACGGCGAGGATCTCCACGCCGCCGCGGGCGAACTCCTCCACCACGGCACGCCGCTCATGGGCCACCAGCCCGGGGTGCACCGGCTCCTCCGGGTGGGCGCGCAGCTCCACCCCCTGGTAACCGGTGCTGGCGGCGAGGCGGACGACGTCGGCGATCGGCATCCCGGGGACACCGAGGGTGGAGAAGGCGTACTTCACGATGAGGGTGCTCCTTAGCTGATCCGGTCAGGCGGAAGGTACCCCGCGTGCCCGGGATCATCCGCCCGCACCCGGCGCGGCGGCGGCGTCGACGCGCGGTCCGTCGCTTCCGCGCCGGCCATCCCCATGCCGCCCAACGGCGGTTCCTTCCCGCCCGCCGCCCGCCTCCCGCGCCCCTGCCTGGTGCGGCGGCGGCTCGACGGTGGTGAGCGCGGGCGGCGCGCCGACCGGGAGCGGCAGGTCGTCGGCAGCCGGGCGTGAGGCGCCGCACCGGCCCGGGGTGACTGCCGTCGAGCGCTCCTGCGGGGCGGGCCGGGCGCGGTCCTTGTCCGGGCCGCCGGCCGCGGCTAGCGTCGGCGGGAGGAGACGCCTGCCGCCCGGCTCGGCGGCGGCCCTCCGCGCCCGTGCCCGCACCCGGGTGCGACGCCGCCCCGTGCCCCGCGCCCACGACCCTGGGGGGACCTCCGTGACACGCAGGACCGTGCGGATCGCGATGAACGGCGTCACCGGACGGATGGGCCACCGGCAGCACCTGGTGCGCTCCCTCCTCGCCATCCGTGAGCAGGGCGGCCTCGACCTCGGCGACGGCGAGGTGCTGTGGCCCGAACCGGTCCTGGTGGGCCGCCGCGAGCGGGCCCTGCGGGAGATCGCCGAACGCCACGGGCTGACCGAATGGACCACCGACCTGGACGCCGTCCTCGCCGACGACCGTACCGACATCTACTTCGACGCCCAGGTCACCTCGGCCCGCGCCGCCGCGCTCGGCGGGGCCATCGCCGCCGGGAAGCACGTCTACACCGAGAAGCCCACCGCCACGGACCTGGCCGGGGCCCTGGAACTGGCCCGACTGGCCCGGGCCGCCGGCGTCAAGCACGGCGTCGTCCAGGACAAGCTCTTCCTGCCGGGCCTGCGGAAGCTGAAGCGCCTGGTCGACGGCGGCTTCTTCGGCGAGATCCTGTCCGTACGGGGGGAGTTCGGCTACTGGGTCTTCGAGGGCGACTGGCAGGAGGCGCAGCGTCCCTCCTGGAACTACCGCGCCGAGGACGGCGGCGGCATCGCCGTCGACATGCTCCCGCACTGGGATTACGTCCTGCACGAGCTGTTCGGCCGGGTGACGGCGGTGACGGCGCACGTCACCACCCACATCCCGCGGCGCCGGGACGAGCGCGGCGAGCCGTACCGGGCCACCGCCGACGACGCCGCCTACGCCATCCTCCAGTTGGAGGGCGGGGCCGTCGCCCAGATCAACTCCTCCTGGGCGGTCCGCGTCCACCGCGACGAACTCGTGGAGTTCCAGGTCGACGGCACCCACGGCTCGGCCGTCGCGGGCCTGCGCGAGTGCCGCGTGCAGCACCGCTCCACCACGCCCCGACCGGTGTGGGACCCCGACCTGCCCGCGACGCACGCCTTCCGCGAGCAGTGGCAGCCTGTCCCGGACAACGCCGCGTTCGACAACGGCTTCAAGACCCAGTGGGAGCTGTTCCTGCGCCACGTCGCCCGCGACGAGCCGTTCCGCTGGGACCTGCTGGCGGGCGCGCGCGGCGTCCAGCTCGCCGAACTGGCCCTCAGGTCGTCGGCGGAGGGCCGCCGCCACGACGTACCGGAGCTGTCGCTGTGACGATCCGGCTCCCGTCCGGCCCCTACGAACCCCGTGGCGAGCCCGCCGTCCCCACCGCCGGCGGCGCGCCCCCCACCTCCCGGACCGTCTTCTCCGCCGCGCACGTCGTGGCCGACCCGTACGCGGACGTGTCACCCGACTCGCCGGCGGCCGTCGACTGGGACGCCACCCTCGCCTTCCGCCACCACCTGTGGTCGCACGGGCTGGGCGTCGCCGAGGCCATGGACACCGCGCAGCGCGGCATGGGCCTGGACTGGCCGGGCGCCGCCGAGCTGATCCGCCGCTCGGCGGCGGAGGCGAGGGCGGCCGGCGGCCGGATCGCGGCGGGCGCCGGCACCGACCAGCTCTCCGGCCCGGCGGACCTGGCCACCGTCCGTGCCGCGTACGAGGAGCAACTGGGTGTCGTCGAGGACGCCGGCGCGCTGCCCGTCCTCATGGCCTCCCGGGCCCTGGCCGCCGCCGCGCGGTCCCCGGACGACTACCTGAACGTCTACGCCGGCCTCCTGCGCCAGGCGTCCGGGCCGGTGATCCTGCACTGGCTGGGCCCGGTGTTCGACCCGGCGCTGGAGGGCTACTGGGGCTCCACGGACCCGGACGCGGCCACCGGCACCTTCCTGGAGGTCGTCGCCGGGCACCCCGGCAAGGTCGACGGCGTCAAGGTCTCCCTGCTGGACGCCCTGCGGGAGGTCGACCTGCGCCGCCGCCTCCCGGACGGCGTCCGCTGCTACACCGGCGACGACTTCCACTACCCCGAGCTCATCGCGGGCGACGAGCGGGGGTTCAGCCACGCGCTGCTCGGCGTCTTCGACCCGCTGGGCCCGCTGGCCGCCGGGGCCTTACGGGTCCTGGACACCGGCGACACGGCCGGCTTCCGCGCCCTCCTCGACCCGACGGTCGCCCTGTCCCGCCACCTCTTCCAGGCGCCGACCCGCTTCTACAAGACGGGCGTGGTGTTCCTGGCCTGGCTGGCCGGCCACCAGGACCACTTCGCCATGGTCGGCGGCCTGCAGTCGGCCCGCTCGCTGCCGCACCTGGCGCGGGCCTACCAACTGGCCGACGGCCTGGGCCTGTTCCCCGACCCGCCGCTGGCCGAAGCCCGCATGAGGACCCTGCTCACCCTGTACGGAGTCCCGCAGTGAGCCTCGCCCGCCTCAGCGTCAACCAGATGACGGTCAAACAGCTCACCCTCCCGGAGCTCACCGCGGCGTGCGCACGCCTCGGCATCCCGGGCATCGGCCTGTGGCGCGGGCCGGTCGCGCAGTACGGCCTGGCGGCCACCGCCCGGCTGGTGCGCGGGGCGGGCCTGACGGTGACCACCCTGTGCCGGGGCGGCTTCTTCACCACCGCCACGGACCTGGACGACAACCGCGCGGCCGTCGACGAGGCGGCGGCGCTCGGCACGGACACCCTGGTGCTGGTGTCCGGCGGCCTGCCACCCGGTACAAAGGACCTGCCGGCCGCCCGGGCCCGTGTCGCGGACGCGCTCGCCGAACTCGCCCCGTACGCGGCGGAGCGGGGCGTCCGCCTGGCGATCGAGCCACTGCACCCGATGTACGCGGCCGACCGCTGCGTCGTGTCCACCCTCGACCAGGCCCTCGCCCTCGCCGAGCGCTTCCCGGCCTCCCAGGTGGGCGTGGTCGTGGACACGTACCACGTCTGGTGGGACGACCGAGCCCCGACGGCGGTCGCCCGCGCGGGCGAGCAGGGCCGTGTCCACGCCTTCCAGCTGGCCGACTGGACCACCCCCCTGCCGGCCGGGGCGCTCACCGGCCGGGGTCCGCTCGGCGACGGGGCGATCGACCTGCGTGCCTGGCACGACCGCGTCGACGCGGCGGGCTACCGGGGTCCGGTCGAGGTGGAGCTCTTCAACGCCGGCCTGTGGGCCCGCGACGGCGCCGAGGTCCTGGCGGAGACGGCACAGCGGTACGTCCGGCTCACCCGCCGGGCGGAGGGCGGGGCTCCGGAAAAATGACCTGGCGCATCCGTACAACCCTTTCCGGGTGACGCCGGTCGTACAGGGCGGCAAGGTCTCCCGGGGAGGGGTCCGGGGGGACGGGAGACCTTGGTGGAGGGGGAGCGCGCGGGGCCCGGTCGGCAGACCGGGCCCCTTGCCGTGCCGGTGGCGGCCATCGGGCTCAGCGCGGTGACGGTGACGGTGACGACCAGGACGGCCGCCAGGCCGGTGAACGGCACGAGACCCCGGGCCCACCGTGACCCGTTCTCCGGCGTGGCGCGGCAGCAGGGCCCCGAGGGGTATCGCCCGCCGGGACCGAGCAGGCCGAGTCCGGCGGGGGCACGGCGGTCCGGCACACGGCCGGGGCGGCCGGCAGGCGGCGCGGGGCGCCGATGGCGAGCAGCGCGGGCGACGGCGTCCGCGACCGCGGCCCGGGCCGACCGGATGAGGGCCGGCCGGAGGCGGACCGCGGCCGGGAGGAGGGCGCGGTCCGGTGACACCGCCGGGAGGCGGCCGGCGGGAGTTGTCCACAGGGCGCCCGGGCTGTCGGACCCGCCGGGTAGCTTCGGGGCATGTCCAATCTGGCAGTGGTCGAAGGGGTCCTGGAGCGGATCACGTACGCCAACGAGGAGAACGGCTACACGGTCGCCCGGGTCGACACCGGGCGGGGGGCAGGTGATCTGCTCACGGTGGTCGGCTCGCTCCTGGGCGCGCAGCCCGGTGAGTCGCTGCGCATGGAGGGGCGCTGGAGCTCGCACGCGCAGTACGGCCGCCAGTTCCACGTCGAGAACTACTCGACCGTCCTGCCCGCCACCGTCCAGGGCATCCGCCGCTACCTGGGCTCCGGCCTGATCAAGGGCATCGGCCCGCGCATCGCCGAGCGGATCGTCGACCACTTCGGCGTCGACACCCTCGACGTCATCGAGCGGGAGCCGAAGAGGCTCATCGAGGTGCCGGGCCTCGGGCCCAAGCGGACCACGCTGATCGGCGCCGCGTGGGAGGAGCAGAAGGCCATCAAGGAGGTGATGATCTTCCTCCAGGGTGTCGGCGTCTCCACCTCCATCGCGGTGCGGATCTACAAGAAGTACGGCGACGCCTCCATCTCCGTCGTACGGAACCAGCCCTACCGGCTGGCCGCCGACGTGTGGGGCATCGGCTTCCTCACCGCCGACCGGATCGCCCAGGCCGTCGGCATCCCGCACGACAGTCCCGAGCGGGTCAAGGCCGGTCTCCAGTACGCCCTTTCGCAGTCCACCGACCAGGGGCACTGCTACCTGCCGGAGGAGCGGCTGATCGCCGACGCGGTGAAGCTGCTCCAGGTCGACACCGGGCTGGTCATCGAGTGCCTCGCCGACCTCGCGGCCGAGGAGGAAGGGGTGGTACGGGAGCAGGTGCCGGGCCCCGAGGGCCGGCCACTCACCGCGGTGTACCTGGTGCCCTTCCACCGCGCCGAGCTGTCCCTGGCGGCCCAGCTCCAGCGGCTGCTGCGCACCGGCGAGGACCGCATGCCGGCCTTCCAGGACGTCGCCTGGGACAAGGCGCTGGCCTGGCTCGCGGACCGTACGGGGGCCGAGCTGGCGCCCGAGCAGGAGCAGGCCGTCCGGCTCGCCCTCACCCGGAAGGTCGCCGTCCTCACCGGCGGCCCCGGCTGCGGCAAGTCCTTCACCGTCCGTTCCATCGTGGAACTGGCCCGGGCCAAGAAGGCCAAGGTGGTCCTCGCGGCGCCCACCGGCCGCGCGGCCAAGCGCCTGGCCGAACTGACCGGCGCCGAGGCGTCCACGGTGCACCGGCTGCTGGAGCTGAAGCCGGGCGGGGACGCGGCCTACGACCGGGAGCGTCCGCTGGACGCCGACCTGGTCGTCGTGGACGAGGCGTCCATGCTGGACCTGCTGCTGGCCAACAAGCTGGTCAAGGCGGTCGCGCCGGGTGCCCACCTGCTGCTGGTGGGGGACGTGGACCAACTGCCCAGCGTGGGTGCCGGCGAGGTGCTCGGCGATCTGCTCGCACCGGAGGGCCCGGTGCCGTCCGTGCGGCTGACCCGGATCTTCCGCCAGGCCCAGCAGTCCGGGGTGGTCACCAACGCCCACCGCATCAACGCGGGTGTCCCGCCCCTCACTTCCGGGCTCCGCGACTTCTTCCTGTTCGTGGCCGAGGACACCGAGGAGGCCGGCCGGCTCACCGTCGACGTCGCCGCCCGCCGCCTCCCGGCGCGGTTCGGGCTCGACCCGCGCCGGGACGTGCAGGTGCTGGCGCCGATGCACCGCGGCCCGGCCGGCGCGGGCGCCCTGAACGGCCTGCTCCAGCAGGCGGTCACCCCCGCCCGGCCCGACCTGCCGGAGAAGAGGTTCGGCGGCCGGGTCTTCCGTGTGGGCGACAAGGTCACCCAGATTCGCAACAATTACGAGAAGGGCGCCAACGGCGTCTTCAACGGAACGGTGGGCGTGGTCACCTCGCTCAGCGTGGACGACCAGCGCCTGACCGTGCTGACGGACGAGGACGAGGAGGTGCCGTACGACTTCGACGAGCTGGACGAGCTGGCCCACGCGTACGCGGTCACCATCCACCGCTCCCAGGGCAGCGAGTACCCGGCCGTGGTGATCCCGGTCACCACCGGGGCCTGGATGATGCTCCAGCGCAACCTGCTGTACACGGCCGTGACCCGGGCCAAGCGGCTGGTGGTCCTGGTCGGCTCCCGCAAGGCGATCGGGCAGGCCGTCCGTACCGTTTCCGCCGGCCGGCGCTTCACCGCACTGGACCACCGGCTGGCAGGCGCCCGCCCGGTGGGAAACACCACCTAGGACTTTGCCAAACGGGGCGAAGGGGGCAGGATGAGCAGGTTGACGGCACTCAGTGCCGCCAATTGGCCCAATGGTCGACCCCGAGTGCACTCTGCTGAGCCAAGTGGGGGATGGTAGAGACAGTCAGGGCACCTCGAAGAAGAGGCACTACGTCGGTGAGGGATGACGTGAGCGACAACTCTGTAGTACTGCGGTACGCGGACGGTGAATACACCTACCCGGTGGTCGAGAGCACCGTCGGCGACAAGGGCTTCGACATCGGGAAGCTCCGAGCCCAGACCGGTCTGGTGACCCTGGACAGCGGATACGGCAACACCGCCGCCTATAAATCCGCGATCACCTACCTCGACGGCGAGCAGGGCATCCTGCGGTACCGCGGCTACCCCATCGAGCAGCTGGCCGAGCGCTCCACCTTCCTCGAGGTGGCCTACCTGCTGATCAACGGCGAGCTGCCGAAGGTCGACGAGCTGGCGGGCTTCAAGAACGAGATCACGCAGCACACGCTGCTGCACGAGGACGTCAAGCGCTTCTTCGACGGCTTCCCGCGCGACGCGCACCCGATGGCGATGCTGTCCTCGGTGGTCTCCGCGCTGTCGACGTTCTACCAGGACAGCCACAACCCGTTCGACGAGGAGCAGCGCCACCTCTCCACGATCCGGCTGCTCGCCAAGCTGCCGACGATCGCGGCGTACGCCTACAAGAAGTCGATCGGCCACCCGTTCGTCTACCCGCGCAACGACCTCGGCTACGTCGAGAACTTCCTGCGCATGACCTTCTCGGTCCCCGCCCAGGAGTACGAACTCGACCCGGTCGTCGTCTCGGCGCTCGACAAGCTGCTCATCCTGCACGCGGACCACGAGCAGAACTGCTCGACCTCCACCGTGCGCCTGGTCGGCTCCTCGCAGGCGAACATGTTCGCCTCGATCTCCGCCGGCATCTCGGCCCTGTGGGGGCCCCTGCACGGCGGCGCCAACCAGTCCGTGCTGGAGATGCTCCAGGGCATCAAGGCCAACGGCGGTGACGTCCAGTCCTTCATCCGCAAGGTGAAGAACAAGGAGGACGGCGTCCGTCTGATGGGCTTCGGCCACCGCGTCTACAAGAACTTCGACCCCCGGGCGAAGATCATCAAGGCGGCGGCGCACGACGTCCTCTCCGCGCTCGGCAAGTCCGACGAGCTGCTGGACATCGCGCTGAAGCTGGAGGAGCACGCGCTGGCCGACGACTACTTCGTCTCGCGCAACCTCTACCCGAACGTGGACTTCTACACCGGTCTGATCTACCGGGCGATGGGCTTCCCCACCGAGATGTTCACCGTGCTGTTCGCGCTGGGCCGGCTGCCGGGCTGGATCGCCCAGTGGCACGAGATGATCAAGGAGCCCGGCTCCCGCATCGGCCGCCCGCGCCAGATCTACACCGGCGAGGTCCTGCGCGACTTCGTGCCGGTCGAGGGCCGCTGACACCGTACGGCCCGCTCACCGCGCCACCCCGTCCGGCCAGGCCCCGGGCCTGGCCGGACAGCGAAAAGCGCCCCGCCGCCGATCCCCCCACGGGTCGGCGAGCGGGGCGCTCTCCATGTCCCCGGAGCGGATTCCCCCCACGGGATCCGGCCGGGCGTCTGCCGGTGTCAGCAGAGGTCTCGCGCGATCTGCCGGGGTACGTACGTACGGGAGGGCCGCTCAAAGCTCCCCGCTGCACGTGCCCCGGCCTACGCTTGCCTGGGACGTCCCCCAAGACATCCCATGAACGTCCCCCAAGACGTTCGTGGCATCGCCCATTTAGACTCGCGAGCCGCCCAAATGGTTACCCCCAAATATCTGTGATCTAGGTCTCCTTGTGAAGGTCTTGTGTGTCACGTGGAGGTCAAATCACGAGAACGATCGCAGCCGGAGACTGTTGGTCACCACGAACACGGACGAGAAGGCCATGGCCAACCCGGCGATCATGGGATTGAGCAGCCCGGCCGCGGCCAGCGGCACCGCGGCGACGTTGTAGCCGAAGGCCCAGAAGAGATTGCCCTTGATGGTGCTCAGGGTGCGCCGTGAGAGCCGGATCGCGTCCGCCGCCACCCGCAGGTCCCCCCGTACCAGGGTGAGGTCTCCCGCCTCGATGGCGGCGTCCGTGCCGGTGCCCATCGCCAGCCCCAGGTCGGCCTGTGCGAGCGCGGCGGCGTCGTTCACGCCGTCCCCCACCATGGCGACGGCCCGGCCCTCGGCCTGCAGGCGCTTCACCACGTCGACCTTGTCCTCCGGCATGACCTCGGCGTACACCTCCTCGATGCCCACCTCGGCCGCGACCGCTTCGGCGACCGCCTTGTTGTCCCCGGTCAGCAGGACGGGGGACAGGCCCAGCGCGCGCAGCCGCGCCACCGCTTCCGCGCTGGTGGCCTTCACCGAGTCGGCCACGGTCAGGGTGCCGCGCACCCGGCCGTCCCAGGCGACCTGGACGGTGGTGCCGAGCGACGCCTCGGGCAGGACCCCGTCGACGTCCGTCAGCAGCCCGGGGCGGCCCACCAGGACCCGGTGGCCCTCGACCACACCGCGTACACCCAGGCCGGGGACGTTCTCGAACCGTTCCGGCACCGGCAGCGGGCCCACCCGCTCGGCCGCGCCGGCCGCGACGGCGCGGGCCACCGGGTGCTCGGAGGCGTGCTCCAGGGCACCCGCCAGGCGCAGCAGCTCCCGCTCGTCGGTGCCCTCGGCGGCGTACACCTCCCGCAGGCTCATCCGGCCGGTGGTGACCGTCCCGGTCTTGTCCAGGACGACGGTGTCGACCCGCCGGGTGGACTCCAGCACCTCGGGCCCCTTGATGAGGATGCCGAGCTGCGCGCCCCGCCCGGTGCCCACCATCAGGGCGGTGGGCGTCGCCAGGCCCAGCGCGCACGGGCAGGCGATGATCAGTACGGCGACGGCGGCGGTGAAGGAGGCGGTCACGTCACCGGTCACGGCCAGCCAGGTGAGCAGCGTGCCGAGGGCGGCGACCAGCACGATCGGTACGAAGACGGCGGAGATCCGGTCGGCCAGCCGCTGGACCTGGGCCTTGCCGCTCTGCGCGTCCTCCACCAGCCGGGCCATCCGGGCGAGCTGGGTGTCGGCGCCGACCCGGGTGGCCTCCACGACGAGGCGGCCCGCGGTGTTGAGCGTCGCGCCGGTGACGGTGTCGCCGACCGTCACGTCCACCGGCAGCGACTCGCCGGTCAGCATGGCGGCGTCGACGGCGGACGAGCCCTCCACCACGGTGCCGTCGGTGGCGATCTTCTCGCCGGGGCGGACCACGAAGTGGTCGCCCACCCGCAGCTCGGCGGTGGGGACGCGCACCTCGCGGCCGTCGCGCAGGACGGCGACGTCCTTGGCGCCCAGTTCCATCAGCGCCCGGAGAGCCGCGCCGGCGCCGCGCTTGGCGCGAGCCTCCAGGTAGCGGCCGAGCAGGATGAAGGTGACGACTCCCGCGGCCACCTCCAGATAAACGCTGGAGGCGCCGTCCGTGCGGGAGACGGTCAGGTCGAAGCCGTGGCGCATGCCCGGCATCCCGGCGTGCCCGAGGAACAGCGCCCACAGGGACCAGCCGAACGCGGCCAGGGTGCCGACCGAGACCAGGGTGTCCATGGTGGCGGCGCCGTGCCGCAGGTTGGTCCAGGCGGCCCGGTGGAAGGGCAGGCCGCCCCATACGACGACGGGCGCGGCGAGGGTGAGGGAGAGCCACTGCCAGTTGTCGAACTGGAGGGCGGGCACCATGGCGAGCAGCACGACGGGCGCGGCCAGCAGTGCGGAGACGGTCAGGCGCTGCCGCGCGGCGGAGAGCTCGGGCGTGCCGCGCGGGTCGGATATGTCCGTCCGTGCCGGCGCGGGGGCCGCGGGCACGGGGCCGGCGGCGGGGGTCGGGGCGGGCCGGGGCGCGGGCTTCTCCTCGGCGGTGTAGCCCGTCCTGACGACCGTCGCGATCAGGTCGGCCGGCTCGACGCCCTCCGGGTACGAGACCTTCGCCTTCTCCGTCGCGTAGTTGACGGTGGCGGTGACGCCCTCCATGCGGTTGAGCTTCTTCTCGACGCGGGCCGCGCACGACGCGCAGGTCATCCCGCCGATGATCAGCTCGGTGGTTGTGGTGGTGGTGGTCATGTGCGCTTCCCGGGGAGAAGGGCCGGGCCCACCGTCGTCGCGGTGCGGCCCGGCCGGGGGCTGCCAGTCGTCGTCGCTCAGGCCCGGCGGACGAGTTCGTAGCCCGCCTCGTCCACGGCGGCCCGCACCGCTGCCTCGTCGAGCGCGGCCGTGGAGACCACGGTCACCCGGCCGGTCGAGGCGACGGCCTCCACCGAGGTCACGCCCGGCAGCTCGGAGATCTCACCGGCGACGGCGCCCTCGCAGTGGCCGCAGGTCATCCCCTTCACCTCGTAGACCGTGGTCACGCCACCGGCCGGGGTGTCCGCCGCGCTGTCGTGGCAGGAACCGGTGGACGAGCAGCAGGAACCGGTGGCCTGCGGAAGCTCGGTCTTGGTCTCGGCGGTCATGGCGTTTCTCCTCTTCGGTGGTGCGACTCGCGGTGCGACGTCGCGGTGCGACGTCATGGTGCGCCAGGGGCCCACGGGGACACCGAGGCTCCCTGACACTGTCGACTGTATACCCCTAGGGGGTATCAAGGCCAGCCGGGTCGGCCACTCGCCCCGCGGGTGACCCGGTGTTGTCGGAGCATAGGCGGTGAAGGGGTATATGCGGCTTTTGGCGCCACGGGCAGACCGGCGGCCCCGCACGGGAGGAGGGGGTGCGGGGCCGGAGTGCCGGTGCGGTGGGCGGGTCAGCCGCCACGGCCCCGGTTGCTGGGGCGGTTGGCGACCCAGGTGCGGATCGTGTCGGCGTACCAGTAGGGCTTGCCGCCTTCCATGTGGTCGGGTTGCGGGAGCAGGCCGTGCTTCCGGTAGGACCGGACGGTGTCCGGCTGCACCCGGATGTGCGCGGCGATCTCCTTGTAGGACCAGAGCCTTCGGTCCGTCATCTGTGGCACCTCCCTGCGCGCGCCGCGGCTGCGGCCCGGGAGGGCCGCCGGAGGAGTCGCGGCGTGGACGCTGGCGATCACTGAGCCTGTGCCCGGTGAACGACGGAGAGTGACGGACGGGGAGTGGCTGTCGAGGGCCTGTGACGGAAGATCCGCGTAATGGAGACATGCGTGACAGGGAGGCGACGCGCGCCGTCCCCGCCGCCATCCGTACCAGTGTGGTCAGGATGTAAGGACAAAGCGTTGACAGCGTCCCGGAGCGGTGGATACACCTGGGGGCGCGCCGAGCGGAGAGGGGCACGCGTGGAGAGTGGGCCGTTCGACCTGATCGCCATGGGCCGGGTCGGGGTGGATCTGTATCCCCTCCAGGTCGGGGTGCCGTTGGCGGATGTCACGGCGTTCGGCAAGTTCCTGGGTGGTTCGGCGGCCAATGTGGCGGTGGCCGCCGCCCGTCTGGGCCGCCGCAGCGCCCTGGTGTCGCGCACGGGCGCCGACCCGTTCGGGGAGTACCTGCGCCGGGAGCTGCGGGCGCTGGGGGTGGACGAGCGGTGGGTGACGCCGGTGGCGGCGTACCCGACGCCGCTGACCTTCTGCGAGATCTTCCCGCCCGACGACTTCCCGCTCCACTTCTACCGGCAGCCCAAGGCGCCGGACCTGGAGATCCACGGCCATGAGCTGGACCTGGCGGCGATCGGCGCGGCCCGGATCCTGTGGGTGACGGGTACCGGGCTGTCGCAGGAGCCCAGCCGGTCGGCGACCCTGGCCGCGCTGGAGCACCGGGGCCGGGGCGGGGTGAACGTCTTCGACCTGGACTGGCGCCCGATGTTCTGGCCCGATCCCGCCCCGGCGCGGGTGCACTACGCCCGGGCGCTGGCGGGGGCCACCGTGGCGGTGGGCAACCTGGCCGAGTGCGAGGTCGCCACCGGTGAGCGCGAGCCGGAGGCGTGCGCGCGGGCGCTGCTGGCGGCGGGTGTGGAGCTCGCCGTGGTCAAGCTGGGGCCCGCCGGTGTGCTGGCCGCCCACCGCGACGGACGGACCGTGCGCCTCCCGCCGGTGCCCGTGGAGGTCGTCAACGGCCTGGGGGCCGGCGACGCGTTCGGCGGCGCCCTGTGCCACGGCCTGCTCGCCTCCTGGGACCTGCCCGCCACCCTCGCCTACGCCAACGCCGCCGGCGCCATCGTCGCCTCCCGCCTCGCCTGCTCCACCGCCATGCCGTTCCCGCACGAGGTCAGGGCCGTCCTGGACGGAGCACCGCCACGACCGGAGCGCCCCGATGGCCCCCGCCCATGACCGGTGGGGGCGCCCGGAGGCCACCGCACCGCCGCGACATCGCCGTCAGGAGGCGAGCATGACCGAGCGTCAGCTGCACGTACGGGGCGGCGAGGCCGCCGACGGGACCTACGCCCTGCGCCTCGACCCCGAGCGGGCCGGCTGGGACCACTCCGCGCTGCGGGTGCTCGAACTCGGTCCCGGCGCGAGCCACGCGTTCGCGACCGGGGACAGCGAATGGATCGTGCTCCCGCTCACCGGTGGTTGTACGGTGCATGTGCAGGACGAGCGCCACGAACTGACCGGCCGTGACAGCGTGTTCAGTGGTGTCACCGACTTCCTGTACCTGCCGCGTGACGCCCACGCCCAGATCGCCTCCGGCGCGGGAGGCCGCTTCGCCCTGGCAGGAGCGAAGTGCGAGCGACGACTCCCCGCTCGCTACGGCCCCGCGCCGGAGGTCCCGGTCGAGGCGCGCGGCAGCGGGGCCTGCGCCCGCCAGGTGCGCAACTTCGCCGCCGCCGACGCCTTCGACTGCGACCGGCTCATCGCCGTCGAGGTCCTCACCCCCGGCGGGAACTGGTCCTCCTATCCGCCGCACAAGCACGACGAGCACGTCCCCGGCGAGGAGGCCCCGCTGGAGGAGATCTACTACTTCGAGATCGACGGAGGGGGAGTGGGGTACCAGCGGGTCTCACCCTCCCGGCCCGGCGGCGCGGACGTCCTCGCCGAGGTCCGCACCGGTGACGCGGTGCTCGTCCCGGACGGCTGGCACGGCCCCTCCATCGCCCAGCCCGGCCATCCCATGTACTACCTCAACGTCATGGCCGGGCCGGGGGACGAACGGGAGTGGCGGATCCGGTTCCACCCCGACCACCGCACGGAGGGGTACCGGTGAGCCCGTCCGCTCCGTCCGCTCCGTCCGCTCCGTCCGCGACCCGCTCGGCGGCGGCGGCGCCGAGCGGCGGCGGCGCCGGCGGTGCGGGCGCCATGGGCGGTACGGGTCCGTGCCGGGCCCCGCGCCGGCGCGGTACACCGGCGCCACGTGCGCCGGGGAACGGTTCGCGGTCGGCCCCGCCCGCGGCGCGGCCCCTCCCGGCCGGCCCGTCCGGGGTCCGCCCGTGCCCGGCGCGACCTGCGCGAAGCCCTGGCCGGAGCGGGTCCACCGGGGTCCACCGCATATGTCTACGCGGGGACGGAAACGGCAGACACAGTGTCGGGCGCGCCCGGTGCGCGGGCATGGTGGGATGTGCCCGTGGCCGGGACCGCGACCCGTACGCCGGCGACCGGGCCCGCGAGGAGGACGACCGGCACGTCGCAGCCCGGCGCAGCCACCTGTAGAGGAGTACGTACGACATGACGAAGACCGTTCACCACTGGATCGGTGGCAAGAGCGTCGAGGGCACGTCGGGCAACTGGGGCCCGGTCACCGACCCGGCGACCGGCGTTGTCACCACGCGGGTCGCCCTCGCCTCCACCGAGGAGGTCGACACCGCCGTCGCCGCCGCCAAGGCCGCCTACGCCACCTGGGGCACCTCCTCCCTCGCCCAGCGCACCGGCATCCTGTTCCACTACCGGGCGCTGCTGGACGCGCACCGGGACGAGATCGCGGCGCTGATCACCGCCGAGCACGGCAAGGTCCACTCGGACGCGCTGGGCGAGGTGGCGCGCGGCCTGGAGATCGTGGAGCTGGCCTGCGGGATCACCACGCAGCTGAAGGGGGAGCTGTCCACCCAGGTCTCCAGCCGGGTCGATGTGGCCTCCATCCGCCAGCCGCTGGGCGTGGTGGCGGGGATCACGCCGTTCAACTTCCCGGCGATGGTGCCGATGTGGATGTTCCCGCTGGCCGTCGCCTGCGGCAACACCTTCGTGCTCAAGCCCAGCGAGAAGGACCCCTCGGCCGCCAACCTGCTGGCCGAGCTGGCCTCCCAGGCCGGCCTGCCCGACGGCGTGCTGAACGTCGTCCACGGGGACAAGGTGGCGGTGGACGCGCTGCTGGCGCACCCGGACGTGGCCGCCGTCTCCTTCGTCGGTTCGACACCGATCGCCAAGTACATCCACACCACCGCCTCCGCCAACGGCAAGCGCGTCCAGGCCCTGGGCGGCGCCAAGAACCACATGCTGGTGCTGCCCGACGCCGACCTGGACGCGGCCGCGGACGCGGCGGTCTCGGCGGCGTACGGCTCGGCCGGCGAGCGCTGCATGGCGATCTCGGCGGTCGTCGCGGTCGGCGCCATCGGCGACGAACTCGTGGCGAAGATCCGCGAACGCGCCGAGAAGATCACCATCGGCCCCGGCACCGACCCGGCCTCCGAGATGGGCCCGCTGATCACCGCCGCCCACCGCGACAAGGTCGCCTCCTACGTCACCGGCGCCGCCGCCCAGGGCGCCGAGGTCGTCCTCGACGGCACCGGTCACACGGTCGCCGGGCACGAGGGCGGCCACTGGATCGGGCTGTCCCTGCTGGACAAGGTGTCCACCGACTCCGACGCGTACCGCGACGAGATCTTCGGTCCCGTCCTGTGCGTCCTGCGGGCCGACACCTACGAGGAGGGCGTCCGCCTCATCAACGACTCGCCCTACGGCAACGGCACCGCCGTCTTCACCCGCGACGGCGGCGCCGCCCGCCGCTTCCAGCTGGAAGTGCAGGCCGGCATGGTCGGGGTCAACGTCCCCATCCCGGTCCCCGTCGGGTACCACTCCTTCGGCGGCTGGAAGGACTCCCTCTTCGGCGACCACCACATCTACGGCAACGACGGCGTCCACTTCTACACCCGGGGCAAGGTCGTCACCACCCGCTGGCCCGACCCCTCCGAGACCCCCGCCGGCGTCGACCTCGGTTTCCCGACCTCCCGGTAGCCGGCCCCGCCGTGCGCGCGCCCCCGCCGGCACCTCACGACGGGGGCGCGGCCCCGCCGGCACCGGGGGATCACCGCGACAGCGGGCCTCTTCCGGACGGCGGAATACCCGCTCACGCGGCCGGAGTTGGTGCAGACATGACCACAGACACCGGCCATGGCGCCGACCGCTCGTTCCTCTTCGTCCTCGGCAGCTCCCGCCCCGACGGCAACAGCGAGATCCTGGCGCGGGCCGCCGCCGAGCAGTTGCCCCCCGGCACCCCGCAGCGCTGGGTGGACCTGGCCCGGCTGCCGCTGCCCGACTTCCAGGACGGGCGTCACGAGTCCGGCACCTGGCCCGCCGGGGAGAACGAGGAGACGCTGCGGCAGGCCACCCTGGAGGCCACCGACATCGTCATCGTCTCGCCCCTGTACTGGTACACCGTCTCCGCTCCCGCCAAGCGCTACCTCGACTACTGGTCGGGCTGGCTGGGGGTGCCCGGCCTGGACTTCCAGGAGCGGATGGCGGGCCGGACCCTGTGGGGGGTGACGGCCATGGCGGACCGTGAGGAGGTGGTCGGCGAGGGGGTGGTCACCACCCTCAACCACACGGCGGCGTACCTGCGGATGCGGTTCGGCGGGGTGCTCTTCGGCAACGGTTCCCGGCCCGGCCAGGTGCGGGACGACGAACGGGCGGCCATCCGCGCCAAGACGTTCTTCCAGCGTGAGGCCCCGCTCGCCCGGTTGCCCTACGAGTGACCGGACGGGCACATCCCCGCGCCCTTCCGCACGCGGGCCCGCCGCCCCGGACGCGGCGGGCGCCCGGCGCCTCACGACGGGGGCGCGGCATCCGGCGCCTGACGCCCGGGGCGGTCCGGGCCGCCCCCGCCGGTACCCGGCGATCCTTCCCGCGAGCGGGCCCCGCCGTGTACCGCGTCCGGTGTACGGCGGCGGTCGCGGGTCCTCCTGAAGGAGGCCCACCGGTTCCACCCGGCGGCAGCCGAGCGGCGGCGGTGTTCCGCTTAGGGTCTAGTCATGCAGATCCGACTTCCCCGGCCTCCCCGCCGTGCGGCGGCCGTCGCCGTCGCCGTGGCGCTACTGGCGGGTGCCGGCACCTGGACCGCGGTCGCCTCCGGCGGCGAGCCCGCCGTGCACCGCGAGGACCGGATGCTGGAGATGCCGGGCGCGCGGATCGACACCTCGTTCTTCACCTCGCCCGACGCCCCGGCGACCGGTGCGGGCGGCGACGGGGCGCGCCGCCCGGCGGTGCTGCTGGGCCACGGGTTCGGCGGCAGCAAGGACGATGTGCGGGCGCAGGCGGAGCGGCTGGCGCGGGACGGGTACGCGGTACTGACCTGGACCGCGCGGGGCTTCGGCGCCTCCACCGGGCAGATCGGCCTCAACGACCCGGACTTCGAGGTCAAGGACGTGTCCCGGCTGATCGACTGGCTGGCCGGGCGGCCCGAGGTACGGCTGGACGCGGCGGGCGACCCGAGGGTGGGCGTGTCGGGCGTGTCGTACGGCGGGGCGATCTCGCTGCTGGCGGCGGGCCACGACAAGCGGGTGGACGCCATCGCCCCGCAGATCACGTACTGGAACCTCGCGGACGCCCTCTTCCCGGACGGGGTCTTCAAGAAGCTCTGGGCCGGGATCTTCTTCACGACCGGCGCGCCCGCCGCCGTCGGCGCCGAGCCGCCGCGCACGGAGCCGCCACCGGGCGACGCGCCCGGCACCGGCAACGCGCCCGGCACGGGTGACGCGCCGGGTACGGGGAACGGGCCGGGCGGTACCGCCAAGGCCCCGGGTACGGCGCCGGCGGGCGCCACCGGCCGGGTCAGGGCCCCCGCCGCCGCGTGCGGGCGGTTCCAGGACACGCTGTGCGCCATGTACCAACGGGTCGCCGTCACCGGGAAACCCGACCCCGCCGCCCGCGCCCTCCTCGAAGGACGCAGCCCCTCGGCCGTGGGCGACCGCATCAAGGTGCCCGCCCTGATCGTGCAGGGCCGGGCCGACTCCCTCTTCCCGCTCTCCCACGCCGACGCCATGGCCCGCGCGATCAGCGCCAACGGCGCCCCGGTCGCCGTCGACTGGATCTCCGGCGGACACGACGGCGGCGACCGCGAGACCGAGCGCGTCCAGGCCCGGATCACCGGCTGGTTCGACCGCCACCTCAAGCAGGACCCGGACGCCGCCACCGGGCCCGCGTTCCGGGTCACCCGTACCGGCGGTGTCGACTCGACCGACGGGCAGGCCCGGCTGCGCGGCGCCACCGGCGACCGCTACCCGGGGCTGCGCGACGGCGCCCGCACCATCCCCCTGACCGGCCGGGCGCAGGCGTTCCGCAACCCCGCCGGAGCCGCCCCGCCCGCCATCTCCACCGTTCCCGGCGCCGGCGGCGGGCTGTCCCGGCTCTCCTCCCTCGGCATGGGCCTGGCCCTGGACTTCCCCGGCCAGTACGCCGGGTTCGACTCCCGGCCCCTCACCGAGCCCCTCCGGATCACCGGCTCACCCACCGTCCGCGTCACCGTCGCCTCCGACAGCGGGGAGGCGGTCCTCTTCGCGAAGGTCTACGACGTCGGGCCGGACGGGCGCGGACAGGTACTGCCCGCCCAACTCGTCGCCCCCGTCCGCGTCGAGGGCGCGAGGGCCGCCAAGGAGGTCGAGGTGACCCTCCCGGCCATCGACCACGAGGTGGAGGCCGGTCACCGGCTGCGCCTGGTCCTGGCCGCCACCGACCTCGGCTACGCCTCGCCGGTCGCCCCGGCGACGTACACCGTCGCCGCGGTGAGCGGCCTGTCCGTACCGACCGCACCCGCGGTGCGCACCGAGGCGGCCGGCTGGCCGTGGTGGGTGTGGGGCCTGCCCGCCGGGGGCGCCCTGACCGCCGCCGTGCTGCTGCTGACCGCCCGCCGCCGCACCGCCGCCCCCGCGCCCGACCCGGCGCTCGCCGGCGTACCCCTCACCATCGACGGCCTGACCAAGCGGTACGCCAGGTCCGCCGACCGGTACGCGGTACGGGAGCTGTCCTTCCGGGTCGAGAAGGGCCAGGTCCTCGGGCTCCTCGGCCCCAACGGCGCCGGCAAGACCACCACTCTGCGCATGCTGATGGGGCTGATCACCCCCGACGCCGGGGAGGTCCGGATCTTCGGGCACGCCGTCCGGCCCGGCGCGCCGGTGCTGTCCCGGGTCGGCGCGTTCGTGGAGGGCGCCGGCTTCCTGCCGCACCTGTCGGGCCGGGAGAACCTGGAGCTGTACTGGCGGGCCACCGGCCGCCCCGCGCGGGACGCCCGGATCGAGGAGGCGCTGGAGATCGCCGGTCTCGGTGACGCGCTGGCCCGCGCGGTCCGCACCTACTCGCAGGGCATGCGGCAGCGGCTCGCCATCGCCCAGGCCATGCTCGGCCTGCCGGACCTCCTCATCCTCGACGAACCGACCAATGGCCTGGACCCGCCGCAGATCCGCGAGATGCGTGACGTGATGATCCGGTACGCCGCCGGGGGCCGGACCGTCATCGTCTCCAGCCACCTCCTCTCCGAGGTCGAACAGTCCTGCACCCACCTGGTGGTCATGGACCGCGGCCGGCTCGTCCGGGCGGGCCCGGTCGCGGAGATCACCGGCGCGGGAGAGGCACTGCTCGTCACCACGGCGGTCGAGGTGCCGGAACCGCTGGCCGACAAGGTCCGCGCGCTGGCGGGAATCGCCTCGGTGGTCCGCGCCGAGGGCGGCCTGCTGGTACGCCTCGACGGCGCGAGCGCCACCGACCTGATCGCCGGACTGGTCCGGCTGGACGTGCCCGTGACCGGCGTCGGCCCGCACCGCCGGCTGGAGGACGCCTTCCTCACCCTGATCGACGCAGGAGGCCCGGCGTGAGCGCACCGAACGAGACCGCGGCGCCCGGCTACCGGCCGGGGCACACCCTGCCCCTGCGCGTGGAAGCCGTACGCCAGGCGAAGCGCCGCCGCACCCTGGTGATGGGCGCCGTGCTGGCCGCGCTGCCCTTCGTCCTGATCGCCGCCTTCGCCATCGGCGGCACCCCGGACGGCCGGGACAACGGCCGGATCACACTGATGGACACCGCCACCGCGTCCGGGGCCAACTTCGCCGCCACCTGTCTCTTCGTCTCGGCCGGTTTCCTGCTGGTGGTGCCGGTGGCGCTGTTCTGCGGCGACACCGTGGCATCGGAGGCGGGCTGGTCGTCCCTGCGCTACCTGCTCGCGGCGCCGGTACCACGGGCCCGGCTGCTGTGGTCGAAGCTGGTGGTGGCGCTCGGCTTCAGCGCGGCCGCGATGCTCCTGCTGCCGCTCGTGGCGCTGGCGGCGGGGACCGTGGCCTACGGCTGGGGCCCGCTGGAGCTGCCCACGGGCGGCTCCCTGGCCGCGGCCGGGGCGGTGCCGCGCCTGGCGCTGGTCGTGGCGTTCATCTTCGTCTCCCAACTGGTCACGGCGGGGCTCGCCTTCTGGCTGTCGACCAGGACCGACGCGCCGCTGGGCGCGGTGGGCGGCGCGGTCGGCCTGACGATCGTCGGCAATGTGCTGGACGCGGTCACCGCGCTCGGTTCCTGGCGGGACTTCCTGCCCGCGCACTGGCAGTTCGCCTGGGTGGACGCCCTCCAGCCGCAGCTGGAGTGGGGCGGCATGGTGAAGGGCGCCGCCGTGTCGGTGACCTACGCCCTGGTCCTTTTCGCGCTGGCCTTCCGGGGGTTCGCGCGCAAGGACATCGTGTCGTAGGCGCCGACACCTCCGACACCTCCGACACTTCCGACACTTCCGACACCGCCGGCACCGCCGGCCGCGGTGCCGGCGGCCTGGCGGCCGGCGGTCCTGGCCGCCGGCGGGTCTCACCGGACCGCCGGACCGGTGCTCACAGCCAGCCCCGACGAGCCGCTTCCGCTCCCGCCCGGAAGCGGCTCGTGGTACCGAGCGCCGCGAGCAGTTCGCCCACCCGGCGGCTGTACGTACGGCCCGATATGCCGAGCCGGGCGGCTGCCGTCTCGTCCGTGAGCCCGGCCAGCAGCGCCTCCAGCACCGGCCGCAGGTGCGGCGGCAGCGACCCCGGCGGGGCCGGTGGCCGGGTGATTTCCTCGCCCGCGTCCCACCAGGCGTGATGGGCGCGGACCAGGGCCTGGACGACGACCGGGTCCCGGATCAGCAGCATCCCGTTGTACAGCAGTTCCAGATCGAGGGGGACGGCCGCCACCGTACGGTCCACGACGATCATCTTGAACGGGATCGACTCGGTCAGCCGGGCCCGGCCGGTCAGTCTGGCCGCCGCCGTGACGTCGGCCGCCGTGACCCGCTCCAGCGCGTGCCGGGGCACGACCTGGCGGACCGTGCCGGCCCGGGCGGTGGCCGCCCGGACACACGCTCCGGCGTGCTCCAGGAAGGGCTCGGGAATCGACTGGCCCAGGCAGGCGGCCGGGTCGTCGAAGGTCAGCAGCTCGCGGCGGGCGGACTCGGCGAGCGCGGCGAGCGCCGCGCAGATCTGTCTGGTCCCCCGCACCGACTGCCCGGCGGGCCGAGGTGCCTGCGGTGGCACCTGCGACGGCGCCGCACGTGCCGGTGTCGAGTCTCTCAGTGCCGTTCGGCCGAGCACCGAGCCCGGTGCGTTCCCCACGGCTGACCACCCCCGCCATCCCCTTGGAACTTACGCAACTCCATGTACGCATGTGACTGCGCACGGTGACAAGGGCACGTGCGGGGTTGGCGAGTCCAAGCCAACCTCTCGCCCCGGCATGACGGGCGGTCCACGCTGGAGCGAAGGTATTTCCCCCGCCCGGCCGCACGGATCCACCCAGGTGCCGGGGCGCGACCGGTGCGGCCCGGGGAACCGACGGCCCCGAGCCCTTCGCAGGGCGGTGGCCGCCGCGTCCACCCGACGGCGGTCGCGGCCCTTCGCGGCCGGTGGTGAGACCCGTCGTGATGCCGGTGGCCAGGTACGGGCAGGGCCGTCGGCGGTGACGCCATTTGCAGTACGGCGAGTGGCACCCGCCCCCCGGCCGTGTCCCGATGGTCGGTGCGACCCCGAACAGTGACGGGTCGGACACCGACGACGAGGAACGGATGAGCAACGTGATCCGCACGCACCGCTGGACCGCCACGGTCCTCACCTGCCTGGCCCTGACCGGCATAGCCGCCGGCCCCGCCATCGCCGCCACGGCCGACGCCGAGGCCCACCCCACCGACAGCGCCTTCCTGCGGGCGAGCCACCAGGGCAACCTGGCCGAGATCGCCGCCGGGCAGGACGCCCAGAAGAACGCCACGACCGCCTGCGTGAAGCACGTGGGCGCCGTCCTGGTCCGCGACCACACCAAGCTCGACGCGGACACCAAGGCGCTCGCCGGCAAGCTCGGCGTCGACCTGCCGGTCGCCCCCAGCAAGGAACAGCAGGACGCGCTCGCCGCCGTCATGGCCAAGGCGGGCTCCAGCGCCTACGACGCCGCCTGGCTCAAGACCCAGGCCGCCGCGCACGAGAAGACCCTGGCCCGGATCGACAACCAGATCGCCAACGGCCGCAACCACGAGATCACCGCGGCGGCCAGGACCGCCCGGCCGGTCGTCGCCATGCACCTGGACATGGTCCGCGGCGGCACCTGCCGCCACGCCGCGGAACCCAGGGAGATCCACGCGGGCAACGGCGGCCAGGCCGCGCTCGCCGCGGACGTGCCGAGCGTCCTCGCGGTGCCCGCGGTGGCGGTCGGCGGTGTGCTGGTGGCCGCCGGCGCCTTCTGGGCCGCCGGCCGCATCCGCCGCAACGACGGCCGCTGACCCCTGGATGGGAGTCCGGACGCGCTCCACGTCCGGCCCGGGCCCGCTGATGGCCTGGGCCGGACTCGCGGCCGCCGCCTGTGCCGCCCTGAGCTGTCTGCTGCCGTCCCGGGCCACGGCTCCCGGCGCGCCCGACGCGGGCACCCTGCCGCCGGCCGACGCGCCCCGCGCCGTGGCCGCCGAGGCCGCGGCGCACTCGCCACCCGTGACGCTCACGGTCCCCGGCCACCTGCGCGCCACCCCGGTCGACCCGGTCACCGCCACCCGCGACGGTTCCCTGGCCGTGCCCGAGTCCCCGTCCCGGCTGGGCTGGTGGGCGCTCGGCGCCCCGCCCGGAGCGCCCCGCGGCACCCTCCTCCTGGCGGGCCACCTCGACTCGGCCACCGAGGGCGCCGGCCCCTTCGAGGCCCTGCACGACGTGCCGATCGGCGCCCGGGTGCACGTCACCGCAGCCGACGGCGTCCGCCACACGTACACCGTCGTGGCGCGCCGCACCTACGCCAAGAGGGACCTGCCGCGCGACCTGTTCACCTCCCAGGGCTCGCCCCGGCTCGCCCTGGTGACCTGCGCCGGGGACTTCGACCCCGACGAGCGGGTGTACGCCGGGAACCTCGTGCTCTACGGGGTGCCCGTCCAGCCGCCGTACGCTGCGGGGACTGCTCCGTAACCATCCCCGGGGGGTCCGTGTGGGCGATCAGTCCGAGAAGCCGTTCCTGTACGTCGTCGTCTGCGCGGCCGGTATCGCCCACGGGGTCGGCGAGCTGCTCGCGGCCGCGCGGAAGGCGGGCTGGGAGGTGGGGGTGATCGCCACCCCGCGGGCACTGGGGTTCCTGGACGTCGCGGCGGCCGGGACCCTGACCGGCCACCCGGTCCGCTCGGCCTGGCGCCGCCCCGGGGACCCCCGCCCCTTCCCGCCCCCGGACGCGATCGCGGTGGCCCCGGCCACCTTCAACACGATCAACAAGTGGGCCGCCGGGATGGCCGACACGCTCGCCGTGGCCACCCTCTGCGAGGCGTACGGCGCCGGCGTCCCGACCGCCGCACTGCCCTGCGTCAACGCGGACCTGGCCGCCCACCCCGCCTACCGGCAGAGCCTGGACCGGCTGCGCGGCATGGGCGTCCGGATCGGCGTGAGCACCGCCGAGGCGTGGCGCTGGGAGGAGGCACTGGAGCTCCTCGCCCCGGTGACGGCCGGGCGGCACCCGGCCCGCCCGTGACGGCCGGCCGGGAGGCGGCCCGCCGCTGAACCCCGCCCCCACGCCGAGGCACCGGGCCGGGGAATGCCTCTTACGAGACATGGACGCGTACTCCCCCGTCCGGCCTATGGTTTCGACGCTTCCGCAGGACGCCCACGCCGTCAACGGCGCGTTTTCGGAAGTCTTTCGGCTACGGGGGAGGAGGCAGCCGCATGCCCGGGGAACGGCCCTCGCGGGCGCCCGCCGCCGTGCCTGCCCGGCTCCTGGACTCCGGCCCCCTGCGCACCGTCATCGTCGGATACGGCCGGGCCGGGCGGGAGCTGCACCACGCGGCCCTCAGGGAGGCCGCCGCCACCGGACCCGCGGACCTGTACGACTCCGAGGTGACCGCGGTGGACCCGCGGCGGCCGGACGAGCTGCCCGCGGGCACCCGCTGGCTGGCCGGTCTCGACGAACTCGCCCGGCGCGCACCGGCCGACCCCGGGCGGACGGTGTTCCACCTGGCCACCCCGCCCGGCGGCCGACTGCCCCTGCTGCGGGCCCTGCTGGCCCTCGGCGCCCGGGCGGTCGTGGTGGAGAAACCGTTCGCCCGTACCCACGCGGAGGCGCGGCGCATGGTGGCGGCGGCCCGGTCGGCGGGCGCCCGCCTCATCCCCGTGACGGTCTGGCCCTCCAGCGAGGTCACCCACCGCGTCGAACGGGAACTCGCCGCCATCGGCCCGCTCCGGCACCTGTCCATGGACCAGAGCAAGCCACGCCCGCCCCGCCCGGGGGACCTCGGCGACGGCCACCGGTCCGCCCTCGACGTCGAGATGCCGCACCAGCTCCTCCTGGCCCTCCATCTCGCGGGCCCGGTACGGGAGATCGCCGAGGCGTCGGTGCGGCCGCTGCCCGACGGGGAGGGGGGCCTGCCCGGGTTCGGCGGGGCCCGGCTGGTGCTGCACCACCGGTCCGGAGTGCGCAGCGAGCTGGTCTCCGACTTCACGGTCACCCGGCGGCGCCGGAGCCTCACCGCCCACACCGCGCACGGCTGGGTACGGGCCGGCTACCCACTGGGCGCGGAGCGCCGGGAGGGCACCTTGGCCTCGTCCCGGCTGCCCATCGCCGAAGTGGTCCCCGACCGGCCGCTGACGCGGTTCCTGGCCGACACCTACCGCTACCTCGCCGGGCGGTCCCCGGCCCCGCCCGCGGCGACGGACACCGCCCTCCATGTGCACGCGTGCGCCCTGCTGGAGTCCGCCGCGCGGACGGCGGGCCTCGGCCCCGCCCCCGGGGAGCCGCCCCCCGACGACCCGTACGACTCCCACGACCCGTACGGCTCCCACCCCCAGGACGACGAACCGCACGAGGAGGCCATCGCGTGAGCAGCCGGACGACGGTCCCGTTCCACAGCTGGGCGCGGAGCGCTCAGCGCGACTGGCCGCGCCTGGAAGAGCGGCTGACCCAGGTCCTGGACCGGGGCGTCTTCACCGCCGGGCAGGCGGCCGGCGAACTGGAGGCGGCCCTGGCCGGGTTCACCGGTGCCCGCCACGCCGTCGGCTGCAACAGCGGCAGCGACGCGCTCGCGATCATGCTCCGGGCGGCCGGCATCGGACCGGGCGACGAAGTGGTCGTGCCCGCGTACACCTTCTTCGCCTCCGCGTCCGCCGTGCTGCACGTCGGTGCCGAGCCGGTCTTCGTGGACGTGCTGCCCGGGTCGTACGCGATGGACCCGGAGGCGGTCGTCCGGGCGGTCACGCCGCGCACCCGGGCCATCATGCCGGTCCACCTCTTCAGCCAGATGGCCGACATGCCCGCCCTCACCAAGATCGCCGCCGACCACGGTCTGACCGTGCTGGAGGACAGCGCGGAGGCCATCGGCATGCGCACCCGGGGACGGCACGCGGGCCTGTGGGGCCGGGCCGGCGTCCTCTCCTTCTTCCCCACCAAGACGCTGGGCGCCATCGGCGACGCCGGCATGCTCCTCACCGACGACGACGGGATCGCCGAACGCGCCCGGATGCTCACCGTCCACGGCCGCCACCCCGACGGCACCGGCCGCCACGAACTGCTGGGCTGGAACAGCCGGCTGGACGAGGTGCAGGCGTGCGTCCTGCTGACCCGGCTGGAGCGTCTGGAGGAGGAGATCGCCCGCCGGGCCGAGCTCGCCGCCCGCTACACCGAGGGGCTGTCCGGGCTGGCGGAGGTCCGCGTCCCCTGGCCGCGGCCGCCGGCCCGCCCCGAGGACCAGGTCTGGTACGTGTACCTCATCGAGTGCGAACGCCGCGACGAACTGGTCGCGTTCCTCGAACAGCGGGGTGTCGGCACCGAGGTCTACTACCCGCGACCCCTCACCCACCAGCCCGCCCTGGCCCACCGCCCCGGAGTCAGGCACCCGGTCCCGGTGGCCGAGGCGAGCGCCCGGCGCGCCGTGGGACTGCCGATGTACCCGGACCTCACCGAGGCGCAGGTCGATCACGTCGTCGGCGCCGTGCGCGCCTTCTACCAGGGAGCGTCATGAGCCAGGACGTCCGCGTGCCCGTGCCCTTCCACGGCTGGTCCGAGCGCACCCGCTCGTGGCGTGCCGACGTGCTCGACGTCATGGCGCGGGTCAGCCGCAGCGACGCCTTCATCCTCAAGGACCAGGTGGCGCTCCTGGAGCGGCGGATCGCCGCCGAGGTGGGCGTGCGGCACGCCGTGGCCTGCGGCGGCGGCACCGGGGCGCTCCAGCTCGGCCTGCTCGCGCACGGCATCGGCGCGGGCGACGACGTGATCACCCCCGCCTACTCCTTCATCGCGTCGGCCAGCACCATCGCGCTCGTCGGCGCGCGGCCGGTGTTCGCCGACGTGGACGAGGAGACGGCCACCCTGGCGCCCACGGCGGTGGCCGCCGCGCTGAAGGCCGCCGAACGGCCGGTGCGCGCGATCCTGCCGGCGCACCTGTTCTGCAACCTGGCGGACATGGCGGGGCTGCGCGGCCCGGCGGACGAGCACGGTGCCCTGCTGATCGAGGACAGCGCGATCTCCCTGGGCGCGGCGGCGGCCGGCCGGCCCGCCGGCGGCCTGGGCGACCTCGGCGTCCTGTCGTTCTTCCCCGGCAAGCCGCTCGGCGGCATCGGCGACGGCGGCATGGTCCTCACCGACGACGACGAGGTGGCCGGCGCGGTGCGCGAACTGCGCAACCACGGCCAGGACAGCCGGGTGCGCTTCCTGTACCACCGGGTCGGGATCAACTCCCGGATGGACGAGGTGACCGCGGCCTTCCTGCTGCGGCGCCTGGACCACTTCGACGGGGTCCTGCGCCGCCGCCGCGCGCTCGCCGAGCGCTACCAGGAGCGGCTGCGGACCCTGGCCCCCGCGCTGCGGACCCCGCCGGACGGCTTCGCCGAGCGGAGCGTCTACACCTACGCGGTGCGCGCCGAGGACCGGGACGCGCTGCGGGCGTTCCTGCTGGAGCGCGGGATCGAGACCATGGTGCACTACCCCCGCCCGCTGCCGCTCCAGCCGGTCTTCCGCCACCTGGGCCACGCGCCCGGCGACTTCCCGGTGGCCGAACGGCTCGCCGCCACCGTGCTCGCGCTGCCGCTGCACGAGGAGATGGACCCGGGCACGGTCGACCGCGTCGCCGCGGAGATCGCCCGCTTCTACGGGGCACGGCCGTGAGCGCGCCGGCCGCCGCCCCCGCTCGGCTGTGCGGGATCGGTGACGAGGCGGCCCGTTCCCTGGACGACCAGTTGCGCATCCACCGCGAGCTGGGCCTGCCCGGCCTGGAGCTGCGTACCGTCGACGGCCGGTGGATCCACGAGCTGGACGAGCCGGCCACCGACCGGCTGGTGGCGCGGGTACGCGCCGAGGGGCTGGCCGTCCCGGTGGTCGACACCCCGCTCGGCGGCTGGTCGACCACGGTCGCCACCCCGCTCGCCGACGAGCTCCGGGTGCTGGAGGTGTCCGCCGGCCGCGCCCTGCGGCTCGGGTGCGAGCGGCTGCGCTGCATGTCGTACCCCGACGACGGGCGCGGTGAGCCGGAGTGGGAGCGGGAGGCGCTGAGCCGGATGCGGGCCCTGGCCCGGGAGGCCGAACGGCTGGGCGTCACGCTGCTGCACGAGAACTGCCACGGCTGGGCGTCGGCGAGCGCCGAGCGGTCGCTGCGGATGCTGGAGCGGGTGGACAGCGACCGGCTGCGGTTGCTGTTCGACGCCGGGAACGGCGTCTGGTACGGCTACGAGGGCCCCGACTTCCTGCGCCGGGTGCTGCCCTGGGTCGAGCACGTCCACCTCAAGGACGCGGTGCGCGGCGAGACCGGCGAGGTGTCGGCCACCGCCCCGGGCGCCGGGCGGGCCGGGCTCGCGCGGAGCCTGGCGGAACTGCGGACGCACGGCTACGACGGCTGGTACAGCGTGGAACCGCACCTGGTCCACATGCCGCACCTCGCGGTCACCGGGGACGACGCCGCCCTGGAGTCCTCCTACCGCGCCTACGTCGAGGAGCTCCGGACGGCCTGGCCCGGCCTGGTCCGGCGGGCGGTGGACGGCCGATGACCGTGCCGGTCCGGTCCTTCGGCCCGCGGGACGTGGAGTTCCTGGTACGGCTGATGGACATCCCCTCCGTCTCACCGCTGGAAGGCGGTGAGGCCGGGCAGACCGCCCGCGCCCAGGAGCTGTTCGCCCGGGAGGCCGAGGCCCGCGGTTTCCGGGTGCTGCTCGCCCGGGCCCCCGGACCCGAGGTGCTGGACGCGCCCGAAGTGCCGCTCCCGGTCCGCTCGTTCTTCGCCGCCGCCCCCGGCCTGCTCGCCGCCCAGCCCTCCGTGGTGGTCGCCATGGGCGCGCCGGACGCCCCCGCCGGCAGACGGCTCGTCATCAACTTCCACATGGACACCGTCGGCCCGCACCTGCCGCCCCGGCTGGCGGACGGAGTGCTGTACGGGCGGGGTGCCGTGGACGACAAGGGCCCGGGGGTGGCGGCACTGGCCGGAGTGGCCGCCGCGTTCGCCCGGGAACCGGCGATCGCCGGCGCCGTCGAGGTGCGCCTGTGCTCCGTACCGGGCGAGGAGGGCGGCGCCATGGGCAGCTTCGGCACCCGCTGGCTCACCTCCCTGGGCCAGGTCGGGCGGCTGACGCTGTTCGCCGAACCGACGGGGCGGACGTTCATGGACTCCAGCACGGCGACGATGACCCTGCGCCTGCGGGTCGAGGGGCAGGACTCGACCGACGACCACCCCGAGCAGGGCCACAACGCCACGGTCGCCCTCGGCTTCCTCGCCGCCCGGCTCGCCGGCGAGCTGGGCGGTGACCGCGCCGACGGCAGCCGCGTGACCGTCGCCGGCCTGGAGACCGGCTCCGCCCACAACCGGGTCTACGGATCCGGACAGCTCCTGCTCAACATCGCCTACCCGGACACCGGCACCGGGGCCCTGATGCGCCGCCGGGTCACCGACGCCCTCGCCGGCGCGCGCGGGGCGTTCCGCGCCGCCTACTCCGGCAACCCGCTCACCCGGCGGGTGGCCGACGACTGGGACGACGTGGTGCGCGCCGAGTGGCTCAAACAGGGCCTGCCGACACTGGCCAACCGCGACCCGGCCATGGAGGCCGTCCTGCGCGGCGCCGGCCTGCGCCGCCACACCCCGGCGACCGACGGGGCGCCCTTCACCTGCGACGCGATCTGGGCGGGCGGACCCGGCAGGTACGTCTGCGTCTGCGGCCCCGGCCGGCTGGACCGCAACGGGGCCCACACCGAACGCGAACACGTCGCGGTCGGCGACCTCGCCGCCTACACCGACACGGTGCGCCGCACCGTCCTGCGGTTCGCCCACGCCGTCGGCGCGCCACTCCACGAGTCCACCCTGGAGGAGACCCACTGATGCTTCCCACCATCGGTGTGCACGAGCTGCACACGGGTTGCGCGTCGGTCCTGCGGGCCTGCGGCCTGTCCGAGGCCGCCGCGTCGACCGCCGCCGACATCCTGGTGTACGCGGAGACCCGCGGCTACCCGACCCACGGCGTCAACGCCCTCGTCCGCTCCTACGTCCCCGCCCTGCGCGCCGGCCGGATCGACCCGGCCGCCGAGCTGGAGGTCGTACGGCGGACCGGGGTGGCGGTCGCGGCGGACGGGCACCGGGCGCTGGGGCTGGTGAGCGCCGCCCGCGCCATGGACCTGGCGGCGGAGATCGCCGCCGAGTCCGGGGTCGGCTTCGTCACCGTGCGCAACAGCACGCACTTCGGGGCCGCCGGGGCGTACGCCCACCGGGCCGCCCGGGCCGGCCTGGTCGGGCTGGCGATGACCAACTGCGGACGCCAGGGCGTGGTCCCGCCGCTGGGCGGCACCGTCAGGATGCTGGGCACCAACCCGCTGGGCGCGGCCGTGCCGGGCCGGGAGCGCGACCCGTTCGTACTGGACATGAGCACCACGGTGGCCGCCACCGGCAGGGTCAACCAGGCCCGCAAGCGGGGTGAACCGGTCCCGGAGGGCTGGCTGATACGCCCCGACGGCACGGGCACCACCGACCCCGCCGAGTACGCCGACGGCACGGCCGACGTGCTCTGGCTCGGCGGCGCGCTGGAGACCGGCGGCGCCAAGGGCTTCGGCCTGGGCCTGCTGGTGGACCTGCTGTGCGGGCCGCTGGCCGGGGCCGGGCACGGACCGCACCCGGCGGCCTTCGAGGGACCGCAGGACGACGACGACATCGGGCACGTGCTGATCGCCGTCTCCCCGGAGGCGTTCGGCGACCGCGCCGGCTTCGAGCGGCGCGTCGACGAGCTGCTGGGCACCGTGACGGCCTGCCCGCCCGCCGGGTACGCCGACCGCGTCGCCTACCCGGGGCTCCCCGAGGCCGAGCGGGCGGCCGAGGCCGCGGCGGCCGGGGTCGCCGTCGCCGAGGACACCGCCGCCGAGGTGGAGAAGGTCACCTCCGAACTGGGCGTGCCGCCCTGGCCGTTCCGAACCGGCGCGGACGGGGGGCGGTGACCGCCGTGCGCCTGGGCGTGATCGGACTGGGCAGCATCGCCCCGTTCTTCCTGGACGCCGTGGCGGCCGACCCGGAGTGCGACCTGGCCGCGGTGTGCGACCTGGACGAGGACCGGCTCGCGCCGTTCGCCGCGACCGGCGTCGCCACCTTCACGTCGTACGAGGAACTGCTCGCGTCCGGCGTGGCCGACGCCGTGGTGGTCACCGTGCCCAACGACCTGCACGCGCCGGTCGTCGCGGCGGCGCTGGAGCGCGGGGTGCACGTGTGCTGCGAGAAGCCCCTCACCGTGCGCCTGGCCGACGCCCGGCGGCTCCAGCAGGTCTCCCGGCGCACCGGGGCGGCGCTGTTCACCGCCTTCCACCGCCGGTACAACCGCCATGTCGGGGCGCTGCGGGAGCGATTGCCGCAGGCGGCGGCCATCGACTCGGTACGGCTGCGCTACCACGAGAGGATCGAGGAGCACCTGGGCTCCGACCGGTGGTACCTGGACGCCGCGCGCTGCGGCGGGGGCTGCGTCATCGACAACGGGCCCAACGCCCTGGACACCGCCCGTTTCCTGCTGGGCGACCTGGTCCTGGAGGACGCCAGCATCGGGGACCTCCGCTCCGGTGCGGAGTACTTCGGGGAGCTGCGGCTGCGTGCCGTCGACGGCGGGGTGCCGGTCACCGTCGAGCTGGACTGGGGCCTGCCGGGCGGCGAGATCAAGGACGTCGAGGTGGTCCTCAAGGACGGCGGCGTCCTGCGGGCCGACATGCTGGCGGGTTTCAGCGCGTTCAAGTCCTCCCTGGCGCACGAGTACCGGGGGATCCTCCACGCCTTCCGCGCGGCCGTCCGGGACGGCGGCGCGCACGGTGCCGACGGGACCGCCGCGGTCGCGCTCGTCGAGGAGGCCTACCGGGTCGCGCGGCGCAAGGAGACCCGCCCGCGCATGTCCGTGCCGAGCAAGGCGCCCTTTCCGGGGCGGATGGTCAAGCTGATGTACCACTCCCGGGACGACCGGGGCATGCGGCTGGCGGAGTGGGGGTCGCGCTGTGTGCCCGCCGGCGCGGTCCACGAGCTGGTGACCACGGCCGAGGCGCCGCGGCGCCCCGGTGAGGAAGTGAACCGGGTGGGCTTCCTCGGCTTCGCCGCCTTCGACGAGCCGGGCGTCATCGAGCGGGGCGACGACTTCCGTGTGGACGGCCGGACCGTGGGCACCGTCGTCGGCTTCGACGAGTGCCACGCACCGAACCACTACAACGTCCTCATCAGGACCGAACGGCCGCTCACCGCCGCGGAACTCGCCCTGAGCGTCGGGACCCGGATCGAGTTCACGGAGCACTCCGCACACCCGGAGCACTCCGCACACCCGGAACACCCCGCACACCCGGAGCACTCCGCACACCCGGAACACCCCGCACACCCGGAGCACTCCGCACACCCGGAACACCCTGCACACCCCGCACACCTGGAACGGGGGGCCTGATGCCGTCACTGTGGACCGACCTGACCGATGCCGTACGGCCGCGGACCGTGCTGCACACCCCGATGCGCGAGGACACCCACCACCCCTTCGAACGGGTGCTGGCCGACGCCGAACGCACGGCGGGCGCCCTGCTGGGCCGCCTGCGCCAACCGGTGAAACCCCGCATCGGACTGCTCATGGCCAATGGCGAGCCCTGGGTCCGCGGCCTGCTGGCGACCGCGCGGCTGGGCGGCGCCGCCGTCCCCGTCGCCCTGCCGGTGGCCTTCCCCGGCTTCGACAGCTACCTCGACCACGTCCGTCGGATCGCCGAGGACGCCCGGCTGGACGCGGTGCTCGTCGACGCCACCACCGAGCGCGTCACCCCCCGGCTGGCGGCCGGCCTGCCCGGCCTGCCCTTCGTGGACATCACCCGGGTGCCGGCCGAAGCGGTGCCCCGCGACCTCGGCGGGCCCGGCGGCGACGAGGACCTGGCCGTCATCCAGTACACCTCGGGCAGCACCTCGTCGCCCAAGGGCGTGGCGCTGACCAACGCCAACGTGGCGGCCGGGCTCGCCTCGCTCGCGGACGGCGTCGACTGGCGCGCCGAGGACGACGTGATGGGCCAGTGGGTGCCGCTCTTCCACGACATGGGCCTGTTCCTCATGCTGAGCGCGTTCGCCCGGGGCTCCTCCGTCTGCCTGTGGCGCCCCTCGGACTTCATCCGCGACACCCGCTCCTGGCTGGCCGGCTTCGCCGCGTCGCCCGCCACCGCCATGCCCGCCCCCAACTTCGCCTTCGACTACCTGGTCGACGCGGTCGCCGACGGCGTCCCGGAGGGGCTGGACCTGTCCCGGTGGCGGGTGGCGTACAACGCCGCGGAGCCGGTCCACCAGCGCACCATCGACCGCTTCGAGGCGACGTTCGCCCCGTACGGCTTCCGGCCGGAGACCATGCTGCCCGCCTACGGGCTGGCCGAGGCCACCCTCGTGGCCACCTACGCCGACCTGCGCACGCGCCCCACGACCCGGACGGTCGACCGGTACGCGCTCGGTCTGGGCGCTTCGGTCAGGCAGGTACCGCCGCGGGCTCCCGAGGCGCGCCCGGTGGTGTGCGTCGGACGGGCCGTGCCCGGCCTGGAGGTCCGGGTCGGCGACGGTGACCGCGAGGTCCCCGACGGGACGGTCGGCGAACTGCAGATCCACGGCCCGGCGGTCATGCGCGGCTACCTCAACCTGCCCGACTCCGAGCAGCCGTTCACCGCCGACCGGTGGCTGCGCACCGGGGACCTGGCCTTCGCTCTGGACGGGGAGTTCCACATCGTCGGCCGGATGAAGGACATGATCGTCATCCGCGGCCAGAACTACTACCCGGAGGACGTCGAGGAGATCGTCCGGCAGATCCCCGGCGTCGACCGCAGGCACTGCGCCGCGCTCGGGGTCACCGACGACAGCGGCGTCGGCGGCGGCGAGCGGATCGCCGTCCTGTTCGAGACGGCGCTCGGCGGCCCGGAGGCGGCGGAGCTGACCGCGAACGTCAGGCGGGAGATCGTGTCCCGGCTCGGCTTCGAGAACGTCGACGTCATGTCCGTCGCCCCCCGGTCCATTCCCTTCACCAGTTCCGGGAAGGTCAAGCGCCGGCAGGCGCGGGAGCTGTACATCCAAGGCCGGATATCCGGTCCGCAGCGAGGGCGTACCGAAGGAGCGAGAGCATGAACCCACAGGCTGACGAGACCGGCGTCGACAGGCTCGCGGAGGTCGAGCGGGCCGTCGTCACCGCGCTGGCCGAGGTGCTGCGCACCGAGCCCGGAGACATCGGCCTCGACACGCCCCTGGCCGCCCTCCCCGGCATGGAGTCGGTGAAACTGCTGCGCGCGGTGGTGCGGGTGGAGGAGTCGTGCGGCGTCGCGGTCCCCGACGAGGTGCTGTACGAGGCGGCCACGGCGCGCGAACTGGCCCGCAACATCGCCGGGTCGGTGCAGGAATGACCGACATGACGACCACGGACCCCGCCGGGACCCCGGCGGCCGCCGGCTTCCGCCCGGTGCCGGCCGACCTGGCGCGGTACGACACCGGCCTGGTGGACGCCGCCGCCCACCTGGGCATCGCCGCGTCGCACCTGAGCGGCCTGGCCGACGCGGGGCTGCCCCATGTGCGGGACGCCGGGCGCGGCGCGCTGTTCGACTACACCGACCTGACCAACGCGGCCTACTTCTCCGGCAGCAACACCTCCATCCCCGAACTCGCCTGGCGGTTCCTGCTGCGCTTCGGGCAGTCCTCGCCGGCCACCTGGTACCGGCCGCAGACCTGGGACGTGACCGTGCGGCCGCCGGTCACCAGCGGCCGGGTGGCCAGGGAACTCGGCCCGCTGCGGCTGGCGGTGCCGGACAGCGCGGCGCCCGGCGTGGAACTGCTCGGCGCGCTCGAGCCGCCGGGCGAGGCTGCCTGGGACGGCGGGCCCCCCGCCGCCCGGGGCTACCAGGTCAGCGCCTACCGGATCGTGGTCCGGCTCTCCGGGGCCGAGGACCAGGTGCGCGACCCGCGGATCCGCTCCGCCTACGACGCCGTGCTCGACGCGCTCGACAGCGGAGCCACCACCTACCAGGCGGTCGCCGAGGCGCTGCGCTCCGACCCGGACCGGGCCTGGGAACTGGGCATGGCCGACTGCGTGGTCGCCAGCCGCCGGCTCACCGCCCGGCTGCGCGCCGCGGGGCTGACCGCGCGCACCAGGCGCGGCTACCTGCTCGGGCTGGTCGGCGGCGACCACACCTGGTGCGAGGTCCAGGAGGACGGGCGCTGGAAGGCCCTCGACCCCGTCTTCGCCCACCTGATCGGCCGCACCGGCGCGGGCGGGGCGTTCCGCGAGGCGTGCCGCGGCAGCCGCTTCAACCGGCTGCTGCCGTGTGCCGTCGAGGACGCCGCACCACTGATCGTCCGCGCCGGCGGGGAGCCGGTACCGCTGTGGGCGCTGGCCGGTGTCAGCGCCCGACCCCGGAGGGAAGAGGCGTGAACGCCCGCGAACTGGTCGCCGCCTGCCTGGACAACCCGCTGATGCTGGAGAGGATCGGCGACACGGAGGAGTTCCACGCCGCCGGCGTCAACTCCGGCGAGGTCATCCGGATCGCCCTGCGCTGCGAGGAGGAGATCGGCCGGGCGCTGGACGACGACGAACTCGCCGCGGTCAACACCCTGGAGGGCATCGACCTGCTCCTGGCCGAGGAGGCGGGCTGACATGTGGCTCGACAGGATCCTCGCCCGCCAGGTGAGCCTGGCCCCCGACGCCGTGGCGCTGCGCGACGTCCGCCGCGAGCTGACCTGGCGCGAACTGCGGGCCGAGGTGCGCGCGCTGGCCGGCCGCCTCGCCGGCCGGCTGCCCGAGGGCGCCCGGGTGCTGGTGATGAGCCAGAACCGGCTGGAGGTCCTGGTGACCTACCTGGCCTGCGCCTCGGCGAACGTGGTGGTCGTCCCGGTCAACGCCGACCTCGCCGACGCCGAGGTCTCGTACATCGTGGAGTACGTCGAACCGGGTCTGGCCGTCGCGCAGCGGACCAGTGCCGGACGGCTGGCCTCCCTGGCGCCCGGCCTGGAGGTGTGGCCGATCGAGGAACCGGCCGCCGGCGCGGCGGAGCACGGCGGCGAACGGCACATCCGTACCGCCCGGCTCGACGACCCCTTCGCCATCCTGCACACCTCGGCCACCACCGGCCACCCCAAGGGGGTGCTGACCACCCACCGCTCCCTCCAGGCGCAGGCGCTGTCGTGGCTCGGTGACGTCCGCCCGCCCGCCGGGACGGTCTACCTGAACGCCAGCCCGCTCTTCCACGGCAGCATGGTCATCGCCCTGGACTACCTCGCCGCCGGTGGCACCGTCTGCGTGCTCGACCGCTTCACCCCCCAGGGCTGCCTGACCGCGCTCGCCGAGTGGCGCGTCGAGCACGTGCTGATGGTGCCGAGCATGATCCGGCTGCTGGTGCGGACGAAGGCCCTGGACACCGCGGACCTCAGCAGTGTCGGGCTCATCGTCCACACCGCCGAGCCGATGCCGGAGAGCCTGCACCAGGAGGCCGTGCGGCGGCTGGGGCGCCCGCTGCTCAACGTGTACGGACTGACCGAGGGCGGCGGCCCGGTGGTCACCAACCGCTCCGACGGCCCGGCCGCCGCCCCGCGCCACCCCGGGGCCAGGTGCGCCGGGGTGCCGATGCTGGGCGTGGACGCCAAGGTGCTGAACCGGGACGGGAGCCCGGCCGCGGCCGGCGAGGTGGGCGAGATCTGCCTGCGCGGCGAGGGCACCATGCGGGAGTACTGGCGGCGCCCCGACGCCACCGCGCACACCCTCAAGGACGGCTGGCTGCACACCGGCGACCTCGGTTACCTGGAGGAGGACGGGCGGCTGTGGACCGTCGACCGCAGGACCGACCTGATCCTGCGCGGCGGCCAGAACGTCTACCCGGCCGAGGTCGAGCGCGTCCTGCGCACCTCCCCCAACGTCGCCGACGTGGCCGTGGTCGCCGTCCCCTCCGAGGACTGGGGCCACACCCCCTGGGCCTTCGTGCAGCCGGCCGGACCGGACGCCTTCGACGAGCGGGAACTGCTGGACCTGGCCGTGCGGGAGCTCGCCAGCTACAAGCGGCCCAGCCGGTTCCTGCCGGTCGAGCGGATCCCGCGCAACCCGGCGGGCAAGCTGCTGCGCCGCCAACTGCGCGACCGGGCCGCCCGGATGCTCGCCGACGAGCGGAACCGAAGGGCGGGGACGCCGATGTAGAACCCGACCACCGCTCCTGGCTGTCGTTCCCCCTGGCTGTTTCGCTCCACGAGGAGATTTCATGTCCGACAGGGCCACCTCCCCTTCCACGGTGCCCTCCCGACCGACGGACGCGGACCGGACCGCGAACCGTTCCGTCGCTCTCGTCCTGACCGCGGCGTTCATGGTGCTGGCCGACGTGTCCATCGTGAACACCGCCGCCCCCGCCATCCAGGGCGACCTGGGCGCCGGCCTGGCCGACATCCAACTCGTCGTCGCCGGCTACCAGATCGGCTACGCGGCTCTCCTCGTCACCGGTGGCCGGCTCGGTGACATCACCGGGCGCAGGGCCATGTTCAGCACCGGCCTGCTGCTGTTCACACTGGCCTCGCTGGCCTGCGGCCTCGCCCCCTCACCGGGGTTCCTGATCGGCGCGCGGATCGTGCAGGGCCTCAGCGCCGGACTGCTGTACCCGCAGGTCATCGCCACCATCCAGACGGTGCTGCCGCCCGAGCGCAGGGCGGGCGGCTTCGCCGCGCTGGGCGCGGTGATCAGCATGGGCACCATCGCCGGGCCGATCCTCGCCGGTGTCCTGATCGCCCTGGACATCGCGGGCACCGGCTGGCGCGCGGTCTTCCTGATCAACGTGCCCATCGGCCTGGTCGTCCTGGTCCTCGCCCAGAAGCTCGTGCCGGTCGCCCGCAACTCGGCCGGGGGCCGGGTCAGCGTGTCGAGCGTCGCCCTGCTCAGCACCCTGCTCGTCGTCCTGATGACCCCGCTGACGATCGGCCGGGACCACGACTGGCCGCTGTGGGCCTGGCTGCTGCTGGCCGCGACCGTGCCGCTGGCCTGGGGATTCCTGGCCCAGCAGCGGTGGATCGCGCAGCGCGGACGCGCCGCGCTGCTGCCGCCGGGGCTGTGGAAGGACCGCGCCTTCCGGTTGGGCGTGACGCTCTACTTCGTCTTCTTCAGCGCCCTGTACTCCTTCTTTCTCTACTTCTCCTACCTGCTCCAGTACGGGCTGGGGGAGTCCGCCCTCTACGCGGGGCTGAGCATGGTCACGTACTCCATCGGCTCGTTCATCACCTCGACCCGCTCCAAGGGGCTGATCGGACGGCACGGCGGACGCAAGGTCGCCCTGTCCGGCGCGCTGGCGTCCGCCGCCGGCAGCGCGCTGATGATCGTTCCGGTGATCCTGGTGCACGACTGGACGCTGTCGCTGTGGATCGTCCCGCCGCTGTTCGTGACCGGCTGCGGTCTCGGTCTCGTCCTGGCGCCGCTGCTGTCGACGGTGCTCGCCGGCATCCGCTCCTCCGAGGCCGGGGTGGCCTCCGGGCTGCTGTCCACCAGCCAGCAGATCGGTGGTGCCGTGGGCATCGCGGTGGTGGGCCTCGCGGTCCTGGCGGCCGTGCCCGGCGGCGTCCTGGAGTCCGCGACCGCGCGGCAGCTCGGCAACGGCTTCGCGGCCGGCCTGGTCCTCATGGTCGTGGTGTTCCTGGTGTCCGCTGCCCTGATCGCCAAACTGCCCAAGCCGGCGCCGCCGGCCACGGCCCCGTGACGCGATGACCGGGGGACACCGCCGTCACCGGGGGCCGGCCGTCCGGGTGAGTGAACTGGCCGGAGGGCGGATCGCGGTCTGCGTACTGCCCTTCGGCGGACCGCCGCTCGCCGCCGCGCGGCCCGGTGCCTGCCCCTCCTGGCCGCGCGCCGCCGAACGGGTCGGCGGGCGGCGGGCGCTGAGCACGGCCCTGCGGGCGCTCGGCGTGGCCCCCGGGGACCTGGCGCGCTCCGCCACCGGGGCCCCGGTGGCCCCCGAGGGCACGGCGGTGTCCCTCACCCACCGGGGCCGGTACGCCGTCGGGGTCGCCTGGCGCGGCGGACCGGCCGCGCACCGGGTCGCGGGCCTGGGCGTGGACCTGGAGCACCACGGCCAGGTCCCGCCCGGGGCGCTGCGCCTGCTGTGCGGGGAAGCGGAGCTGGCGGCCCTGCGCGGCGAACCGTCCTGGCTCGACCCGACGCGGCTGTTCGCCGCCAAGGAGGCGGTGTTCAAGGCGGCGTCGGCGTGGTCGGGCGGCGCCTTCCGCCCCCGGGCGCTGCCGCTGGAGCCACGGGGTGAGCGGGCGGCCGTGTGCGCGCTTCCCCGGGCGGCCGACACCGGCACGACCGGCCCCGACCGCACGGTCTGTGTGGTCTCGACACAGGTAGGTGAATGGTGGACAGCACTGTCCTTGGCCTTGGTGTGACACCCCTCCCGGGCTTCCCGGCACCGGGCGAGAGATCGGCGCGCCGTACGCTGCTGGACCACATCGTGGCCGGCACCGCGCCGGCTCCCCCGTACATCCGCAGGCTGCGGCTGCCCAACTGCGACAGCTGGGGCCCGGGCTGGGTCACGGTCGACTTCTCCTGCTCGGAGGAGTTCTCGGTCGCCCGGAACACGATCTTCGGTGGCTATGTCGCCGCCCTCGTCGACCAGTACGCCGGCCTGGTGATGTACACCGTCCTGCCGGACGGGGTGGACTTCCTCACCGGCGACCTCGCGCTGGAGTTCGTCGCCCCGGTCCGCCCCGGCCCGGTCCGCGTCGAGGCGGAGGCGACCGAACTGACCCACCGGCACGCCACCGTCGAGGTGCGGGTCTCGCAGGGCGGCGCCCTGTGCTGCCGGGGCGTGGCCACCCAGATCACCCGGAAGGCCACGGCATGAGCGCCGCCGCCCCGCGAGGCCCGCTCGTCCTGGCGCCCGAGGTGCGGGACGCCCTGGCGGCGGGGCGGCCCGTCGTGGCCCTGGAGTCCTCGGTCGTCGCCCACGGTCTGCCCCACCCGCACAACCTGCGCGCCGCGGCCGAGGCGGAGCGGGCGGTACGGGACGGTGGCGCCGTACCGGCCATGGTCGCCGTGCTGGACGGAACCGTCCGGGTCGGTCTGCGACCGCGGGACGCCGAGCGCCTGGCGACGGCCGGGCGGGTGCCCAAGGTCGGCAACCGCGACCTGGGCCCCGTCCTGGCGGGCGGCGGCATCGGCGCGACCACCTTCTCCGCCACCCTGGCCGTCGCCGGCCCGGCCGGCATCCCGGTGGTCGCGTGCGGGGGGCTCGGCGGGGTGCACCGGGGCGCGGGCGCCTCGTTCGACGTCTCGGCCGACCTCGTGGAGCTGACGCGTGGCCGTGCCGTCGTCGTGTGCGGCGGGGTCAAGAGCATCCTCGACATCGGCGCCACGCTGGAGTACCTGGAGACCCAGGGCGTCCCGGTCGTGGGCCACGGCTGCTCGCGGTTCCCCGCCTTCTACAGCCCGGCCAGCGCCTTCCCCGTACCGCACCGGCTGGACGAGGTCGAGGAGATCGCCGCCGCGGCCGGTCACCACTGGGCGCTGGGCCGGGGCGGGAGCCTGCTGGTGGCCACCCCCGTCCCGGCCGCGGCGGCACTGGACCCCGCCGAGCACGACCGGGTGGTCCAGGAGGCCCTGGACGCGGCCGAGAAGGACGGCGTACGCGGCCAGGCGCTCACGCCCTACCTGATGAAGCACGTCGGCGCCGCCACCGGCGGGCGCGGCGCGGCCGCCAACCGGGCGGTCCTGCTGAACTGCGCGGCGCTGGCCGGCCGGATCGCCGCCGCCCTGGCCCGGCGCACGCCCCCGGGCGCCGGGGCCCCCACCTCCCCCTGACCGAAGGACCACCGATGAGCGTGCACACCCAGGCACCGATCACCCTCAGCGAAGCCGTCTTCCTCGCCGCCGAGCGGCACCCCGGCACCCCGCTGGTCGCCGACGCGGAGTGGGCGGGCACCGGCAAGGAGGTCCTCGACCACGCGGGACTCGCCCGATTCGTCGGCGACTTCGCCGACCGGCTGTGGACCGCGGGGGTCCGGCCCGGCACCCGGGTCGCCGTGGTCAAGCGCGACCACATCGACGTCCAGGCGCTGGCCGCCGCCGCCGTCCGGATCGGGGCCGTGCCGGCCCTGCTGTCCGGCCGGCTGGACGTCCAGGACGTGCTCGCCCTCCTGGACCGGCTGGACGAACCGGTGCTCCTGACCGACGCGTACGGCGCCGGCCGCCTCGCCCCCGTCCGGGCGGAGGTCTCGCGGCTCACCGCGTCCGCCTGGTCGGTCGACGGCACCCGGACGGCGTGGATCCGGCCACTGGCCGCCGGCGAGGAGCACCGCCCCCACCGCAACCCGGACGGCGCGGAGGCGATCATCACCCACTCCTCCGGGACGACGGGCCTGCCCAAGCTCATCGCCCAGTCCACCGCCTCGCTCCACGCGCACGCCGTGCCGACGCTGCGGGTCGCCCAGCGGACCGGACCGCAGACGGAGTTCTCGCTGCGCTGCATATCGCCCACGCACACCCGGGCCTCTTCCGCGCTCCTCGGCAACCTCGTCATGGGCACCCCGCTGGTGGCGGTCGCCGACCCCGGCACGGCCCACGTCCGCGAACTGCTGCTGACCCACCGGCCGGTGAGCGTCGAGTCCCACCCCAACCTCTTCCTGCTCTGGGAGTCGCTCACCGAGGACCCGGACCGCCCCTTCGCCCAGGTGCGGCGCTTCGTGAGCACCTTCGACGCGATCCACCCCCGGACCGTGCGGGCCCTGCTCAACGCGTCGGACCAGCCGGACGCCGTCTACCTCCAGGGCTACGGCCAGACCGAGACCGGCCCCACCACCCTGCGCGTGATCACCCGGGCCGACCTGGACGGCGTCTCCGGCCGCAACGTCGGCAGCCCCATCCCCGGAGTGTCCGAGGTGCGGGTGACCGGCGAGGACGGCGAACCGGTGCCGCCGGGCACGGCCGGGACGATCGAGGTGCGCACCGAGGGCCTGAGCCTGGGGTACGTCGGCGGTGCCGCGCCCCCGCGGGACGGCTGGTGGTCCATGCAGGACGTCGGCCGCCTGCTGGAGAACGGGGAGCTCGAACTGCTCGACCGGGTGGTGGACCGGGCCGACGGCGTGGCCAGCCTGCTGGAGGCGGAGGACGCCCTGCTGGAGGCGCTGCCACCGCTGTGCGAGGTGGTGCTGGTCAAACCGGAAGGGGACAGCCTGGCCGCCGTGGTGTGCGTGCGCGACGGTTCGCCACTGGACCGGGAAGCCTGGGACCGGGCGGCCGGCAGGCTGGGGCTGGCCGGGGTGCCGGTCCACGAGACGCGGTGGGAGGACATCCCCTTCACCGGGTCGTGGAAGGTGCGTCGCCGGCTGCTCGCCCGGTCGCTGGCCGGCCGTCCCGCCGCGGCCCCGGCGGGCCTTCCGGGGAAGAGCTGACCGATGCCTGCTGCCACCGCGAGGTCGCTGCCGCCCCTGCGCGCCGACATCCTCTTCCTGCACGCGCCGGCCGTGTTCGACTTCCGGGACCGGCGGGACATCTACTTCCCCTTCCTCGGCACCTCGGGCGACGTCCCCATCACACCGCTGTACGAGTACTTCCCGATCGGTTTCAAGACCCTCCAGCGCTTCCTCGGCGAGCGCGGCAACGACGTGAAGCTGCTCAACCTCAGCTCACTGCTGCTGCGCTATCCGCAGATCTCGATGGACAGCGTCATCGCGGCCCTGGACACCCCCGTGGTCGGCATCGACCTGCACTGGATGGTGCACGTCCAGGGCAGCCTGGAGGTGGCCCGGCGCATCAAGGCCGCGCGCCCGGACATCAAGGTCCTGCTCGGCGGCACGTCGTCCACGTACTACGCGGACGAGCTGGTCCGCATGGCCGAGGTCGACATGGTGATGCGCGGCTACGACACCCATGAGCCGATGGCGGCGCTCATGGCGGCGGTCCGCCGGGGCCGGACCGACTTCCCGGACGTGCCCAACCTGCTGTGGAAGTCCCCGGACGGCCAGGTGCACGACAACGATTTCTCGTACCTGCCCGCCACCTTCTCCTGCGGCGTGGACTGGACGACCGGACCCGACCCGTCGGCCGGGTCGGGCATCCGTGAGGTGCTCTCCACCCAGAACGCCGGCTGCGCCTACAACTGCGGCTGGTGCGGGGGCTCCCGGGAGGCGTTCCGCCGGATCTTCAAGCGGAAGCCGTCGATGGCCCGCAAGCCGCAGCAGGAGGTGGCCTACGAGTTCGAGACCATGAACCGGGTCGAGGGCGCGGAGAACTACCACTTCTACTCGGTGGGTTCGTACAACGAGACACGGCACGGCATGGAGTTCTTCCTCGACCGGGTCGCCGAGTCGCGGTTCAAGTCGATCAGTTACGAACAGTTCCGGCTCACGCCCGAGCACACGCTCAAGCGGATGGCCGAGGCCAACCGGCACACCTCCATCACCCTCTCCCCGGAGAGCCACGACCCGCGGGTGGCCAAGCTCGCCGGGCGCGGCGTCTTCACCAACGAGGAGATGGAGGACTGGATCCACCGGGCACTGGACCTGGGCATCCACCAGATCGACGTCTGGTACTTCATCGGGATGCCCGAGCAGGACGAGCGCTCGGTCATGGAGACCGTGGAGTACTGCCAGCACCTGCTGACCAGGTTCCAGGGCATGCGGGTCAACCCGATGCTCTGCCCCATGATCCCCTTCCTCGACCCGGCGTCGACCTTCTTCGAGAACCCCGAACAGCACGGCTACCGGGTCTTCCACCGCACCGCCGAGGAACACCGCAGGGGCATGGAGCGCGCTTCCCTGATCAACCGCATCAACTACGAGACGAAGTGGCTCAGCCGGCGCGACCTGGTCCACGTCGGCTTCACCGCCGTGCGCCGGCTGATGGAGGCCAAGCGCGACCTGAGGTTCCTGCCCGGGGCCTGGGTGCGCAACTACAACGCCGGCATCGACGACGCCCTGGAGTTCATCGACGTCGTGCACGAGGCCGACTGCATCGCCGATCCACGGGCCCGCGCCGCCGCCCTGGACGCGCTGGGCGACGACATTCTCCGCCGCAACAACCAGGTGCTGTTCTCGGGGGTGCGCAACCAGGCGTTCCCCATCAACCGGGACATCGGTGGCCGCTGGTTCGACGAAACGGGGTGGCCGGTGGATGTGCTGGATTCCCTCACGTCACTGGAAGCTGAGAGGTCATCGTGAAAGTCGTCGTCGTGGGTCAGGGATATGTGGGCCTCCCGCTGGCCGTCAGAGCCGCCGAGACCGGGCACACGGTCGTCGGGTACGAGACCGCGACCGCCCGCGTACGGAGACTCAGAGCCGGGCAGTCGTACGTGGAGGACGTCGACTCCGGCCGGCTGCGCGCCGTCCTGGACGCCGGGCGCTACCTCCCCACCGCCGACCCGGCCGTACTGGAGGGCTTCGACGTCGCCATCATCACCGTGCCCACCCCGCTGCGGGCCGGCGCCCCGGACCTGAGCCATGTCGAGGCGGCGGCCGTCACCATCGGCAAGTACCTCGACCGGGGCGCCACGGTGGTCGTGGAGTCCACCACCTACCCGGGAACGACCGAGGAGGTCGTGGGCGCCCTGCTCGAAGAGGGCTCCGGGCTCGGCGCCGAGGAGGACTTCTTCCTCGGTTTCAGCCCGGAGCGCATCGACCCGGGCAACCCCCGCTGGGGGCTGGTCAACACCCCCAAGGTGGTGACCGGCGTCGGCCCGCGCTCGCTGTGCGCGGTACGGGACTTCTACACCGGGCTGGTGGACACCGTCGTACCCCTGTCGGGCACCCGGGAGGGCGAGTTCACCAAGCTCATCGAGAACACCTTCCGGGCCGTCAACATCGCCCTGGTCAACGAGCTCGCCGACGTGGCCCACGCCCTGGGCATCGACGTGTGGGAGTCCCTGGACGCCGCCGCCACCAAGCCGTTCGGCTTCATGAAGTTCACCCCCGGCCCCGGGGTGGGCGGCCACTGCCTGCCCATCGACCCCCAGTACCTGTCCTGGCGCCTGGAGCGGGAGACCGGCGAGGAGCTCCAGTTCTGGGCGCTGGCCCGCCGGATCAACGGCCGGCGCCCCTCCCAGGTCGTGCAGCGGCTCACCGAGGGCCTGGGCCGCCGCAACAAGGCCGTCAACGGGGCGAGGGTCCTGCTGCTGGGCCTCGCCTACAAGCCCAACGTCGCCGACTGCCGGGAGTCCCCGGCGATGCGGGTCGCCGAACTGCTGCTGCCGCTGGGGGCCAGGGTGCGGGCCATCGACCCCTATGTGCCCGCCAGCACCGCCCTGCCACCCGGCCTGACCCGGGTGGAGGCGAGTGCCGCCGAGTTCCGCGAGGCGGACGCGGTGGTCCTGCTCACCGACCACGAGGGCATCGACTACGACCTGCTGCGGGCCGAGGCCCCCTATGTGCTGGACTGCCGCAACCGCCTCAAGCGCGGCGAGACCGTGGAGTCGATATGAACCCGCCGCCCTCCCCGGAGGCCGGCCCGGCGGCGTGGACGCCCGAAGGGCTGGACCTCCTCGACGAGGAGTTCGCCGCCTGCCCCTACCCGGCGCTGCGGGCCCTGCGCGAGGACCACCCCGTCCACCACGACGACACCACGGGGCTGTGGCTGGTCAGCCGCCACGCCGACGTGCGCGCGGTGCTGCTGGACCCGGGGACCTTCCGCAACGACAACACCCTGAACGCCGTCACCGCCCTGCGCGTCCCCGCCCTGCGGGCCCTCGCCCGGGCGGACTTCGTCCTGCCGCCGGCGCTGTTCAACAACAGCGAGGACAGCCACACCGGCCTGCGCGCCCTGGCCCTGCGGTTCCTGAGCGCCGCGCGGGTGCGCGCGGGCCTGCCGGACATCGAGGGGATCGTCGCCGAGGAACTCGACCTGCTCGGCGAGGAACTGGACCGCTCGGGCCGGGCCGACATCGCCCGCACCGTCGCCCGCAGCGTCCCCATCCGCGTCCTGCTGGGCCTGCTGGGCATCGAGAAGTCGCCGGGCGTGGACACGCTGTACGACTGGACGCAGGCGTCCATCGAGCTGTTCTGGGGCCGGCCCGACCCGGTCCGCCAGCGGGACCTCGCACAGGGCGCCGCCGCCTTCTACGGCTGGCTCACCGAGACCGTCCGGCGCACCGACGTGCCCGCCAACTCGGTCCTGGGGGCGCTGCGCCGGCACCGGCTGCCCGGCGGGACGCCGCTGGCCACCGAACAGGCGGCCTCGGTCCTCTACAACGTGCTGGTCGCCGGCCATGTCACGACCGGCCAGTTCCTCTGCTCGGCCTTCCTGCGCGCCCTGGACGGCGAGGGGACCTGGCGGCGGCTCGCGCAGGCCCCCCAGGAGATCCCCGCCTGGCTGGAGGAGGTACTGCGCCGGGACGCGCCGCTGACCGCCTGGCGGCGGGTGACGGCCCGCCCGGTGACCCTGGGCGGCGTGGCCCTGCCCGCCGGGGCGGAGCTGCTGCTGCTCCTGACCAGCAGCGGCTGGGACACCGAGGTGTTCGACGAGCCGGACAGGCTGTGCCCGGCGCGGCCCAACCTGCGCGCCCATCTGGCGTTCGGCACCGGAGTGCACCGCTGCCCGGGCGCCGAACTCGCCCGCGCGGAGGGCGACGCGGTGCTGCGCCTGGCGGTGCGCCGCTTCCCCGGCCTGCGCAGGGTGGGACCCGAGCGGCCCCCGTACCTGGCGTCGCTGGCCTTCCGGGCTCCGCGCAGTGTGCTGGTCTCCGTACGGTAGGCGAGGTCCTGCCGGCCCCGGTCGGCCTCCGTGGCCAGGGGCCGTCCGGTGGCCCGGGTGGCCATGACGGGCCAGGTGGCCCGGTGCGGCGGCCGGATGGCCGTGGGGGCCCATGTGGCGGCCGGGTGGCCGTGACGGGCCAGGTGACCCGGTGGTCCGGTGGGGCCGGCCGGTCCGCGGTCGCGGCTCAGCGGCCGGTGCGGCGGGGGGACTGCGCCGGGGGGCTCAGCAGCCCGGTGGCCGTGGCGCGGTTGACCGCCTCGATCCGCGAGGTGACGCCCAGCTTCCGGAAGATGTTGCGCAGGTGCCGTTTCACCGTGCCCTCGGTGATCACCAGCCGGTGGGCGATCTGCCGGTTGGTGAGCGCGGCGGCCACCAGGGCGAGCACCTCCACCTCCCGTACCGACAGCGCCCCGGACGCCGAGCCCGGGGCGGGCGCGGGAGTGGGGGCCAGACTCTGGCTGGGGACGGCCACGGTCACCTGGGTGGGGTGGGCGACCACGTCGTGGATGGCGGAGATCAGCGCCTGGTTGCTCACCCCCTTGTGCAGGTATCCGCGGGCGCCCAGGTTCAGCAGCTCCTGGATGAGGCGCGGGTCGTCGTGCATGCTCAGCACCAGGACGCAGAGCTGGGGCATCCGCCGACGCAGGTCGCTGATGGTGGAGTGGACGTGGCTGTCCGGCATCTCCACGTCCAGCAGCAGGACGTCGGGGTGGTGGCGCTCCGCCAGCTCCACGAGGTCCCGGCCGGAGCCGGTCTCGGCGACGACGGTGACGCCGCCCTCGGACTCCAGCAGCTTGCCGACCGCCGAGCGCAGCAGGGTGTGGTCGTCGGCCAGCATCACCCGGACGTCCTTGCGCCGGTCACCCGCCGACGGGCTCCTGTTGGGCAGGGAGAAGCTCACCCGGGTGCCACGGCCCGGCGCGCTGGTGACCAGCAGCCGGCCGCCGAGCAGCTTGGCCCGCTCGGACATCGAGGCCAGGCCGTTCGTCTCCCCCCGGGCCAGCACCTCCCGCACGTCGAAGCCCAGGCCGTCGTCCTCCACATGGCCGCGGATCTCGTGCGGTGCGATGTCGGCCCGGACCAGGAGCGTCCGGGCTCCGGCGTGCGCCAGCGTGTTGCGCAGGCACTCGCGGACGATCAGCACCAGCTCGTTCAGCGTCGCGGGGGAGGCCCATGCCTCGTCGCCGTTGACCTGGACGTGCACGACCGGCTCTTCGAACTCCATGGCGTGGACGAACGCCTTGATGGTGTTCTCCAGGGACCCGGAGTTGTCCGACTGGCGCAGTCCGGTCGCCAGATGACGTACCGCGTCCAGGGTCTCGGCGAGCGTGTTCTGCACCAGGGACAGTTCCTCGCGCAGGCCCCGCGGTGCCTCGTCGGCCAGCGCCGCGCACAGTTCCACCTGCCGGACGGCGAGGCCCAGGTGATTGCCGAGCCGGTCGTGCACCTCGCGGGCCAGCGCCCGCCGGGACTCGGAGTTGACCGCCCGCACCTCGTTGAGGAGGTGGCTGTCGTACCCGGCGGCCCCGGCCTCGATCCGCTCCCAGACCGCGTGCTCCAGCGCCGCCACACACCGGACCAGGCGCGACGCGTCGGCCGCCTGCTCCTCGACGGCCCGCTCCAGCACGCCGAGGACCAGGCCGGTGAGGATCCGCCCGGCGCGCAGCGAGTGGACCGGGTGCACTCCCTGCCGGGCCCGCAGCGCCCCGATACCGGCCACCCGTACGGCGGAGGGGCGTTCCCGGCCCCTGCCGGGCCCGGTGCCGTCGGTGGCCCCGGCCTCCTCGGCGTCCCCGGTGGTCAGTGCCCGGACGCATTCGGCGATGATGCTGTGGGCCTGTGCGGCGCATCCGTCCCAGGCCTCGTCGTCGGCCAGTGGATTCTGCGAGCCGTGCAGCAAGGCCCGGTAGGTGGTGACGATGTCGAGCGTCTGAGCCGTCAGGTATTCGCCCAGTGTGCCGCCGCCGGCTAATGGTCTTTCGGTATCCCTCACCCGGAGCCCCCTCACGTCAATTACGCGTATCCGGCCGGATGGTGACCAACGGGGAAAAACAGGCGTCTCCCCTCCCGCTCGTCGACCGGTTTTCATTCTACGAGGCGGTAATGACAGGCCCGCCGGGCAAGGATCAGGCCACGGCGCCGAAGTCCGAAGCGATCACCAGGGCCGTGGTGTGCGCCGAGTACTGGGTGGCCATGAACACGCGGTAGGGGCGGCGGGGCGCCCTCCCGCCGCGCCACCACGCCAGCGTGGCCACCAGGCACAGCGCGCCCAGGCAGACGGCGAGCGCCGGCAGCAGCAGCTCGGGGGCGAACAGGGCGGCGCACAGGGCGAAGGTCCCGCCCACCACCAGGGCGTTCGCCCCGCACAGCAACCGGGCCGCCCGCGCGCCGCGCACCACGACGACACCGCGCCGCCCGGCCGCCGCGTCCCCCTCGACATCGGAGAAGTCCTTGGCCAGGGTGCCCACCAGTCCCATCCAGGCCGTCATCGCCACGGCGAACACCACCACCCGCACCCGGCCGCCCGACGAGTCCTGGGCGACCACGTGCCCGGCCAGGTAGGTGAGCAGCCCGCTGGCCAGCACCACGCCCACGGCGGTCGGGGTCCTGCGCTTCCAGGCGACGCCGGGCGCGGAGTACCCGTACCCCAGGGCCAGGAGCAGGGCCAGCGGCACCAGCAGGGTCACGCCGTGCAGCGCCGCGCACCCCAGCGCGACGACCGCCGCCGCGCGGGCGACGAAGGACGCCTCCCCGGTACTCAGCGCGCCCGAGGCGATGGGGCGTTTCGAGCCGTTGACCCGGTCCTCCTCGACGTCGGTGACGCCGTTGAGCAGATAGACGAAGAAGACGGCGCAACTCCAGGAGACCAGGCCCAGCAGAACGGACCGGGAGAGCGGATTGCGGTCGGCCGGGCCGGTCAGTGCCGCGGCCACCAGCAGCCGGAGCGCGAAGATCACCTGCACCGGGACACGGGATTCCCGCAGGCAGAGGAAGAGGATGCGTAAGGGGCGCCGCCGGTTCGGCCGCACGGTGGGCTCGCTGTGGCTGCTCATGGGGGAAGTGTCCAGCACGGAACGCCGCCGAGGGGGGTGCCGGTGGCCCCAACGCCCTTGCGCGGCAACCGCGTTGGCCGACGCGTCCAGCGGCATGGCAGACTCGGTCCTTCTCCCGCCCGAGCCGTATGGAGGAATCGCGTTGCGCCGTGTGGAACCCGGAGTCCGCCTCATCGCCCGCCCGCAACTGGACTACGACGAGGTCGCCGCGTACCTCGCGGACGTCGGAGGGGAGAGCTGGCTCGAACGGGTGGACCGGGGGGAGCTGGACGACGCCCAGAACCTGGCGGAGTTCGCCGGGCGCATCTGCTACCGCTCCTGGGAGCCGGGCCTCAACCCCAACGTCACCCGCATCCGCACCGAACAGGACGCCTACCTGCGCAACATCCTGGCCAGCGCGCACGGTTCGGTCCTGGAGCACCTGAACTTCTCCTTCGTGCTGCACGACGTCAGCCGGGTCGCCACCCACGAGCTCGTCAGGCACCGGGCCGGCGCCGCCGTCTCCCAGGAGTCACTGCGCTTCGTCCGCCTGGACGACCTGCCGTTCTGGTTCCCGGACTGGGCCCAGCGGGACACCGAACTGATGGAGCGCGCCACGGCCCTGCTGGAGCAGATGGAGCAGTTCCAGCACTGGATGGCCGGCCACTTCGGCCTGGACGAGCAGGGCGTGCCCTTCGGCGAGAAGAAGGCCAAGACCTCCTTCATGCGCCGCTTCGCGCCCGAGGGGGTGGCCACGGGCCTGGTCTGGACGGCCAATGTGCGCACCCTGCGCCATGTCATCGAGAACCGCACGGCACCCGGCGCGGAGGAGGAGATCCGCCTCCTCTTCGGCAGGGTCGCGGAAGTGATGACGAAGGAGGCCCCCGCCCTCTTCGGTGACTACACGGTCCAGGACGGCGCCTGGATCCCGGGCTGGCGCAAGGTCTGACCCCGGGGCGGGCGCGGTGTCGCCGGACCGAGTACGGCCGGATCGGGCGGGGTCACCGCTCCCCGCCGCGTCGCCCGCTCGCCCCCCCCGGCCCTCGTCGCCGGCGCGGTCGGGTGCCGCCCACCGATCCGGTGCGGGGCCCCGGCCGGCCGCGACGGGAGACCCGGCCGGCCGGCCGCCCCGCCGGCCAGTGCGGCCGGTCGGCCCCTCGGCCCCGGCACCAGGAAGCCGCGCGACGCCCCGGGGCCGGGCGGCGTCGCGCACGCGCACCGGCGCCGGTACGGCTCCAGGGCAGCGGTACGGGCGGCGGCCCGGACGGGCGGTGGCGCGCCCCGTCACGGCCGCACACCGGTCCGCCGGAACCGTCGTGCGGCGGCGGGAAGCCGCAGCCGGGCGGGAGGGCCGGTCCTGCCGCCCGCCCCTCCGCGCGAACCCGCGTCATGCCGTCACCTCCGGCGGCCCCGCGCGGGCCGGGCCGGCCCCGTTGACGCCGTCCGTCCCGCCGGCACCCACCGGGTGTCCGGATCGTCCTGTGCCCGCGCGCAGTTGTGGGGGTGGTCCAGCGGACCGCCGGTGCTCGTGCGCGGCTCCGCCGGGGTGCTGACGGACCGGCGGCGGGCGCGCGGCGAGCGATCCCGGGGGAGGCGAGTGGCGCGATCCGTACGGCTCGAAGGCGACCGGGCCGCCGGGTGGAAGTCGTCGAGGCGCTTGGTCTCCATGCGCCGGGCTCCCGGGCACGAAGAAGCCCCTCACCCGTTTCACCTGGTGAGAGGCTGTTTGCGCCCCCGGCAGGACTCGAACCTGCGGCCAAGCGCTTAGAAGGCGCCTGCTCTATCCACTGAGCTACGGGGGCCAATGGTGGCCATGTGGCCTGGAGCCCCGGTTGGGTGGTCCGTGACCTTGCCGGGGACAAGGATAGGGCTCCGATCACCTTGGCCCGGTCGCTTCACCTGCGTGGCACGATGTGGAGGTTCGGTGAAGCGAAACGATAATCGCAGGCAGGTGCGATTCTCGCAGCGCTTTTCGCGCCACGCGCCCCGGGTGTTGTCTACTCGTTATGCCTGAGTCCCACTCGTCCCGTCTGTCCCAAGTGTCCGACCGGCGCGCAGGGAAGGCCATACGCTTCAAAAAGGTGCCGAAATTGGGCATTCTTCGCATGTGGTGACCTTGGACGTACGGCCTCAGCTGATCGACGCACTCTCCGCCCTGCGCGACCGTGTCGCTGCCGTGCGTCTTCCACTTCCCCTCCCGGGTGCGCCCCGCGCGCGGCAGACCCGGGACGAGTTGCTCGCACAGCTCGACGACTATCTGGTTCCCCGTCTCAAGCAGCCCGAAGCCCCGCTGCTCGCCGTCATCGGGGGGTCGACCGGCGCCGGGAAGTCGACCCTGGTCAACTCCCTTGTGGGGCGACGGGTCAGCGAGGCCGGGGTGCTGCGGCCCACCACCCGTACGCCGGTCCTCGTCTGCCACCCCGACGACCACCCCTGGTTCGCCGATGCGCGGGTACTGCCGCAGCTCACCCGGGTGTGGCAGCCGGCGTACGCGGGTCCGGGGGCTGAGGAGGGCGACGCCGGGCCGCCGGAGGGCGCGGAGCGGGTCCTGCGCGTGGAGACCGCCCACACCCTGCCCCGCGGGCTGGCGCTGCTGGACGCGCCCGACATCGACTCGCTCGTGGTCGAGGGCCGTGAACTGGCCGCCGAACTGATGTGCGCCGCCGACGTGTGGGTGATGGTCACCACCGCCTCCCGTTACGCGGACGCCGTGCCCTGGCACCTGCTGCGGACCGCCAAGGAGTACGACGCCGCGCTCGTCACCGTGCTCGACCGGGTGCCGCACCAGGTGATCACCGACGTGTCGCGGCAGTACGAGGCCCTGCTCATCCGGGCCGGGCTGGGCCACGTACCGCGCTTCACCATCCCCGAGCTGCCCGAGTCGGCCGGTGGCGGCCACGGGCTGCTCCCCGACACCGCCGTCGCCCCGCTGCGCGCCTGGCTGGCGCACCACGCCCAGGACCCGGCCGCCCGGCAGCAGGCCGTCGGCCGCACCGCCAACGGGGTCATCGACTCGCTGCGGGTGCGCATGCCGGAGCTGGCCGGGGCGGTCGCCGCCCAGTACGCGGCCGCCGTCCGGCTCAGCGGCGCCGTGGAGAACGCCTACGGCCACGAGCGCGACCGGGTGCGGCGCGAACTCCAGCGCGGCGCCGTACTCGCCGGCGACGCCCGCACCCGCTGGCGCGGCTACCCCCGGGACTGCACGGCCACCGAACTGCTCGACTCGCTCGCCGAGTCCCTCGCCGCCCTGCTCCAGTGCGCCGTCGCCGCCGCCGACGAGCGCGTGTGGGAGGCCTGGCGGCGCGAACCGGCGGGCCGGGCCGTCGCCACCGGCCACCCCGAACGCCCCGGCCCGGCCGGACGCGCCGGCCGGCGCGTCCCCTACGCCGGGCCGGACCGGGAGGCGGGCGAGCGGATCGGGATGGCGGTACGGCGCTGGCGGCGCGTCCTGGAGGAGGTGGTCGACGACGAGGTGCGGCGGATGGAGCGGACCGCCGCGCCCGACCCCGACACCGTGACCGCCCTCCTCGCTGCCGCGCTGCTGGGCGGGCGCCGGGCCCGCGGCGCGGGGGAGCGGCTCGCCGAACTGATCGGCGCGCAGGCCGCCCTGCGGCTGCGCGACCGGGGCGGCGAGCTGGTGTCCACGTACATCGACCGCGTGCTGGACGAGGAGCGCAGCCGGCGGCTGGCACCGCTCCGCGCGCTCGACGTGGGCCCCGAGCCGCAGGCCGAACTCATCGCCGCGCTGTCCGTACTGCAGAAGGAGAGGTGACGGTGGTGAGCGCCGTTGACGAACGCTGGGACGACGGGCTGATCGCCCGCCGCGCCGAGGAGCACGCCGAGCTCGAAGCCGGCACCCCCGGGCCGCACGAGCCGCACACACCGATCGGCGAGACCTACCAGGGCACCCTCAGGAGCCGCCTGGACGCCCTGCGTGAACTGGTGGGCCTGTCGACGGCCCGGCTGGAGACCGAGACGCTCGCCGAGGCGGGCCGGGTGCTGGACGAGGCCGCCGCGCGGCAACGGCTGTCGTCGCGGCACACCGTCGTCGCCATCGCCGGTGCCACCGGCAGCGGGAAGTCGACGTTGATCAACGCGCTGGCGGGGGTGCCCATTTCGGAGACCGGGCTGCGCAGGCCCACCACATCGGCCCCCATCGCCTGCGTCTGGTCCGAGGGCGCGGCAGGGCTGCTGGACCGCCTCGCCATCCCCGGCCGGCTGCGGCGCAGGCCCCTGGCGGGCGGGGCGGGCGACGAGGGGCTGCAGGGCCTGGTCCTGGTCGACCTGCCCGACCACGACTCGGCGGTCACCGCCCACCGCGACCAGGTCGACCGGGTACTGGCCCTGGTGGACGCGGTGATCTGGGTCGTGGACCCGGAGAAGTACGCGGACGCGGCGCTGCACGAGCGGTACCTGCGGCCGCTCGCCGGCCACGCCGAGGTGATGTTCGTCGTCCTCAACCAGATCGACCGGCTGCCCGGCGACACCGCCCACCAGGTCGTCGACGACCTGCGGCGACTGCTCGACGAGGACGGGCTCGCCCTCGGCGAGCACGGCGAGCCGGGCGCCACGGTACTGGCGCTGTCGGCGCTCACCGGGGAGGGCGTGGGGGAACTGCGCGAACTCCTCGGCGCGTTCGTCCAGGGCCGGAACGCCGCCGAGCGGCGCCTGTCGGCGGACGTGGACGCGGCCGCGGCGCGGCTGCGCCCGGTGTACGTCGCGGAGGGCCGGCCCGGGCTGGGAGAGCGTTCCCGCGAGGACTTCGGGGCACGGCTGGCGGTCGCGATCGGCGCGGCGGCGGCGGGCGAGGCGGCGGAGCGGGAGTGGCGGCGCAACGCCGGCCGGGCCTGCGGCACACCGTGGCTGCGCCTGTGGCGCTGGTACGAGCGGCTGCGGACGCCGGGCGGCACGGAACCGCGGGCCGAGGTGCCCGTGGAGGAGGAGCTCACCGCGCGCCAGCGGGTCGAGCAGGCGGTGCGGATCGTCGCCGACGAGGCGTCGCTCGGCCTGCCGGCCCCCTGGGCGCAGGCCGTGCGCGAGGCGGCGGTACGCGGATCCGAGGGACTGCCGGAGGCACTGGACGACCTGGCGGTCACCGCCCGCAAGCCCCGCGCCGGCAGCCGGCCCCCGCGCCCCGCCTGGTGGCCGGTCGCGGTCCTGGCCCAGGCGGCCATGACGCTGCTTCAGTTCTACGGCGCGCTCTGGCTGGTCGGCCAGATCATCGGCGTCCTGGCCCCCGGGCTGCTGCCACCCGCGCTGATCATGCTGGCCGGCATCGTGGGCGGGCCACTGGTGGAGTGGGCCTGCGCGGCGGCGGCGCGGGGGCCCGCGCGGCGGTACGGCCAGGAGACGGAACGGCGGCTGCGGGAGGCGGCGGCCGGGTGCGGGCGCGCCATGGTGCTCGATCCGATCACGGCGGAGCTGATGCGGTACCGCGAGGTGCGCGAGCAGTACGCGACGGTGGCGGGCGGCCGCCGGGTCGGGTGAGGCACCGGCCGGGTGGGCCACCCGCCGGGTGGACCACCGCGCTCCCGGGGCTCGCGCTCCCGGGACCGCGAGCCCCGGGGCCGCGAGCCCCCGAGCGCGGCTGACCGGTCCGGCCGGCCCCGCGGGGTGACGGAGTTGTGCACAACCCGCCGGTTGTCCACAGGCGCCGGCACGATCCGCGCCGGCGCCCCAGCATGGAACGGGTCGACGGCCGGTACGGGACCGGCGGACGGGCAGGGGAGGGCGTCATGAACGACACCATGGTGACGGTGGTGGGCAATGTCGCGACCGGTGTGGAGTTCCGGGACACCCCGGCGGGCGGCGTGGCCAGGTTCCGCTTCGCGGTGACGGCACGCCGCTGGGACCGGGAGAAGGCCGCCTGGGCCGACGGGCACACCAGCTTCTACACGGTCAACGCCTGGCGCGCGCTCGGCGCCAACCTGGCCGCCTCGGTCGCGGTGGGCGAACCGCTGTTGGTGCACGGCCGGTTGAAGGTCCGCGAGGAGGAACGGGACGGGCAGCGCAGAACGTTCGTGGACATCGACGCCGTGTCCGTCGGCCACGACCTGGCGCGGGGCACCTCGGCGTTCCGCAGAGTGGTCAAGGCCGACCCGCGCCTGACCGCCCGGCGCCCGGACCCGGCACCGGGCGCGGAGACCGCCCGCCCGGTGGAGCTGGTCCCGTGACCCGCGCGCCGCGGCACGGCACGGCGGGCCGCCCCGGGCACTCCTCACCGATGTGGAGATATCGCGAGCGAAGGCTGTGGCGTGCGGTGTTCGCGATAACGATTGCGAGTCGGAATGGTTGTCCGACGGTAGGACCGGGGATTGTGCAAGATCGTCTCTCTAGGATTCCCGGGTACCACGGGGCACTTGAGTCGGCAGGCGAGGCACTCCCCCCACGCGTCCCATCGCGAACGCGCCTCGCCCGGAGGGGAATTCTGTGTTCGCAGCGTTGTCTGTACGGAGGCGGGAGGGACGCGCCGCTCGCGTCGCCGCCGCGGTCGTGGCCTTCGGGCTGGCCGCCGTCGGCGCGGTGGCCGGCGCGGCACCGGCCTCGGCCGACGAGGCCCCCCAGCACCAGGGCGGCGCCGCCGCCACGCTGGGCGGGCTGACCACCTTCGACCGGGCGGTGCTCCACCTCGACGGCCAGGACCACGAGCTGCCGGCCGGCCTGTTCGAGATGACCGTCGACGGCGGCGGCACCCTGAAGACGTACTGCGTCGACATCCACAACCCCACCCAGGAGAAGGCCCGGTACCTGGAGACCTCCTGGGACCAGACCTCGCTCGGCGTGAACAAGGACGCGGGCCGCATCCGCTGGATCCTCCAGCACTCCTACCCGCAGGTCGACGACCTCGTGGGGCTGGCGAAGAAGGCCGGCAGCGGGCCGCTGACCCGGGAGACCGCCGCCGCCGGCACCCAGGTGGCGATCTGGCGCTACTCCGACGGTGCCCAGGTGGAGGCCCTCGACCCGGCGGCGGAGAAGCTGGCCGACTGGCTGGAGCGGAAGGCCGGCAGCGCCCCCGAGCCCCGGGCCTCGCTGAGCCTCGATCCGGTGGCGGTCTCCGGCCGGGCCGGCTCCCGGATCGGCCCCGTAACCGTCCGTACCGACGCGGACCGGGTGACGGTCACCCCGCCCGCCGACGCCGCCACCAGCGGCGTCAGGGTGACCGACGCGGCAGGCCGGCCGGTGGACGCCGCGGTCGACGGCAGCCGCCTCTTCTTCGACGTGCCGCGCAAGGCCGCCGACGGCTCGGCCGCGCTGACCGTGCAGGCCACCACCTCCGTACCGGTCGGCCGGGCCTTCGCCGGGGTGACCCGCAGCCAGACGCAGATCCTCGCCGGGTCCAGCCGGTCGACGGTCTCCGCGACGGCCGGCGCCACCTGGGCCGGCAAGGGTGCCGTACCGGCGCTGTCGGCGAGGAGGAACTGCGCCGAGGGCGGCGTGGACCTCACCGTCGACAACAGGGGCGACGCCGCCTTCGGCTTCGCGCTCATGGGCGTCCGGTACACGGTCGAGGCCGGCCGGACCCGGACGCTGACGATCCCGGTCGCCGAGGACCAGGCGTACGACTTCACCGTCCAGGGGCCCGGCGCGCGGGGGAAGACCTTCAAGGGCGTTTTCGACTGCGAGACCACCGGCAGCACGGTCGTGGCGGCCGGGCAGGCGGGCTCCCAGCCCAGCCCGCTCTCGGCCGGCGGCACCTCGGCCGGCTCGGCGGCGGGCGGCGGCGGGGTGGACCTCGCCGAGACCGGGGCGTCCAACGCCACCCCCATGATCGCCACAGTGGCATTCGTCTTCCTGGCCGCCGGCGGCGCCGCGGTCTTCTTCCTCCGCAGGAAGCAGGACCTCCCGGCCGGGGAGTGACCCCCGGTCGGCCGGGACCGGCCGGCGACCCGCAGTCGCCGGCCGGGGCCATCGGGGCGGACGCGGAGGCCCGCCCGGAGCCCCTGCCGTACCAGTCCGCCGGATACGGGTTTCCATCGGGGGATGGACGTACGGCAAGATGGGGTGTATCTGCCCACTCATCGATTTGCCGGACGGTTTCTCTTGGCTGAGTACATCTACACGATGCGCAAGACGCGCAAGGCGCACGGCGACAAGGTCATCCTCGATGACGTGACGCTGAGCTTCCTGCCCGGCGCGAAGATCGGTGTGGTCGGCCCGAACGGCGCCGGTAAGTCCACCGTTCTCAAAATCATGGCCGGTCTGGAGCAGCCCTCCAACGGTGACGCGTTCCTCTCCCCGGGCTACTCGGTCGGCATCCTGCTGCAGGAGCCCCCGCTCAACGAGGAGAAGACGGTCCTGGAGAACGTCCAGGAGGGCGTCGCCGAGATCAAGGGCAAGCTCGACCGGTTCAACGAGATCGCCGAGCTGATGGCCACCGACTACTCCGACGCGCTCATGGAGGAGATGGGCAAGCTCCAGGAGGACCTGGACCACGCCAACGCGTGGGACCTGGACGCCCAGCTCGAGCAGGCCATGGACGCCCTCGGCTGCCCCCCCGGGGACTGGCCCGTCACCAACCTCTCCGGCGGTGAGAAGCGCCGCGTCGCGCTCTGCAAGCTGCTGCTGGAGGCCCCCGACCTGCTGCTGCTCGACGAGCCCACCAACCACCTGGACGCCGAGTCCGTGCAGTGGCTGGAGGCGCACCTCGCCAAGTACGCCGGCACCGTCGTCGCCATCACCCACGACCGGTACTTCCTCGACAACGTCGCCGAGTGGATCCTGGAGCTCGACCGGGGCCGCGCCTACCCCTACGAGGGCAACTACTCCAAGTACCTGGAGACCAAGCAGACCCGGCTCAAGGTCGAGGGCCAGAAGGACGCCAAGCGCGCCAAGCGGCTCAAGGAAGAGCTGGAGTGGGTCCGCTCCAACGCCAAGGGACGGCAGGCCAAGTCCAAGGCGCGTCTGGCCCGGTACGAGGAGATGGCCGCCGAGGCCGACAAGATGCGGAAGCTGGACTTCGAGGAGATCCAGATCCCGCCGGGCCCGCGCCTGGGCAACGTCGTCGTCGAGGTCGAGAACCTGAACAAGGCATTCGGCGACAAGGTCCTCATCGACAACCTGAGCTTCTCGCTGCCGCGCAACGGCATCGTCGGCGTCATCGGCCCGAACGGCGCGGGCAAGACCACGCTGTTCAAGATGATCCAGGGACTGGAGGAGCCCGACTCCGGCATCATCCGGGTCGGCGAGACCGTCAAGATCTCCTACGTCGACCAGAGCCGCGCCAACATCGACCCCAAGAAGACCCTGTGGGCCGTGGTCTCCGACGAGCTGGACTACATCAACGTGGGCCAGGTCGAGATGCCGTCGCGCGCCTATGTGTCGGCGTTCGGCTTCAAGGGCCCGGACCAGCAGAAGCCCGCGGGTGTCCTGTCCGGCGGTGAGCGCAACCGCCTCAACCTGGCGCTCACCCTCAAGCAGGGCGGCAACCTGCTGCTCCTCGACGAGCCGACCAACGACCTCGACGTCGAGACGCTCTCGTCGCTGGAGAACGCGCTGCTGGAGTTCCCGGGCGCGGCCGTGGTCGTCTCCCACGACCGCTGGTTCCTGGACCGGGTCGCCACGCACATCCTGGCGTACGAGGGCGACTCCAAGTGGTTCTGGTTCGAGGGCAACTTCGAGTCGTACGAGAAGAACAAGGTCGAGCGTCTCGGCCCGGACGCGGCCCGCCCGCACCGTGCCACCTACAAGAAGCTGACCCGAGGCTGAGCGTGCGGCACATCTACTCCTGCCCCCTGCGCTGGGCGGACATGGACGCCTTCGGGCACGTCAACAACGTGGTCTTCCTCCGCTACCTGGAGGAGGCCCGCATCGACTTCATGTTCCGGCTGGCGCCGGGGGACGGCTCGCCGTCGTTCCGCGGCGGTTCGGTCGTGGCCCGGCACGAGATCGACTACCTGCGGCCGCTGGTGCACCGGCACGAGCCGGTCACCATCGAGTCCTGGGTGACGAAGATCGGCGCCGCGTCGCTGACCATCGCGTACGAGGTCAAGGACCCGGACCAGGTGTACGTCCGGGCCTCGACGGTCGTCGTCCCGTTCGACCTCACCGCGCAGCGGCCCCGCCGCATCACGGCGGAGGAGCGGTCGTTCCTGGAGGCGTACATGGACGACGGCATGCGGAGCGACGGTGGTGCCCGGGGCCAGAACGCCGCCGAGGAGACCGCCGCCGTATGACGGCGCCGCTGGGGTTCGCCGACGCCAGGGAGGCGGCCGATCTCGCCGCCTTCCTGGCCCGGCTCATCCACTACGACAAGGCCGCGGTCGTCCGCCTCCAGGCGGCCGGCGGGGTCCTGGCCGTGTTCGGCCGGCCGGCGTCCTTCGAGGTCCTGGCGATCCGTACGGCGGGGCTCGTGGACACGGCGCCGCTGGACGTCACCGTCTCGGCCGGCCAGCTCCTGGACGGCGTCGACGAGACGGCGGGCAAGGCGACGCTGCCCGCCCCGGTGACCGGCCCGCCCTGGACGGGGCTGCTGCCCCCGCGCGGCGGCTGGCGGGAGATACCCGGGCTGCCGGACGCCGCCGGACTGCGCGGCGCCGTCGCCGCGGCGGTGGCGGAGTTCCGGACGCGGGACGAGGAACTGCCCGAAGGGCGGCGCACCCGCGCGGAGCGCGACCGCATCGGCCGCGAGATCTGGTCGCGGACCATCGGCGGGACGGGCCTGCCGCTGCGGGCGGCGCACGCCGCCCAGTCGCTCGGCTTCCTCCCGCCGCGCGGCCGGATACCCGTGGCCCTGCTGCAAGCGGGGTCATGGCTGCGGCTGCGCACCCCGTTCGGCTCGATCGCCGTCCGTACCGGCGGAGCCGGCGGCCTGAGCGTCGTACCCGTCTGAGACACCTGCCCCTGAGACACCTGCCCCGCGGAGGACCACCGGGCCCGGCGGGACGAGGGGCGCGGGCCCGGGGCCCGGGTACCGCCGGTGGCGCCAGGCGGGTCAGTCCGCCGTGTTCACCATCGACGCGGCGGCGTAGGTGAGGTAGTTCCAGAGGGTCCGCTCGTGCTCCTCCGACAGCCCGAGCCCGTCGACGGCCGCCCGCATGTGCTTCAGCCACGCGTCGTGCGCCGCCCTGTCGACGGTGAACGGGGCGTGCCGCATCCGCAGCCGGGGGTGGCCGCGGTTGTCGCTGTAGGTACGGGGGCCGCCCCAGTACTGCATGAGGAAGAGCGCCAGGCGCTCCTCGGCCGGACCCAGGTCCTCCTCCGGGTACATCGGCCGCAGCAGCGGGTCCCCGGCCACACCCTCGTAGAAGCGGTGGACCAGGCGACGGAAGGTCTCCTCACCACCGACCTGCTCGTAGAAGGTCTGCTCCTGAAGCGTGCCGCGCGGAATCTCATTCACCCGTCCATCGTCTCAGACACACCGGCCGAGGACCGGGCCCTGGGTCGCGACGGCCTCCCGGGACTACTCGCCTCCCGGCTCCCGGCGCAGCACAGTGGAGACATGGCCACAGACACGGGCGCACACCGCGAGGACCCGTTCGCCGGGCCCGCCGCCGTGGCGCGGCGCGCGCTGGTGCGCGAGATCGTCGCACGGGGGGACCTGCGGGACCCGGCCTGGCGGGCGGCGTTCGAGGCGGTGCCCCGCCATCTGTTCGTGCCCTACTACTACGTCGGGGCCGTGGCGGGCTACGAGAGGCTGTGGTGCCAGGACCCCGACCCCGAGCGCCGGTCGCGCTGGCTGGCCGGCGCCTACGCCGACCGGCCGCTGGCCACGCGGGTACGGGACGGGGAGCTGGTCTCCTCCGCCAGCCAGCCCTCGCTGATGGCCGTGATGCTGGAGGCCCTGGAGGTGGGGGACGGCGACCACGTCCTGGAGATCGGTGCCGGGACCGGGTACAACGCCGCGCTGCTGGCCCACCGGCTGGGTGCCGAACGGGTCACCACCGTCGACCTGGACGAGGAGATCACCGAGGCCGCCCGCGCCCACCTCGCGGCGGCCGGTTACCGCCCCGAGGTGGTCACCGGCGACGGGGCGCGCGGCTGTCCGCACCGGGCGCCGTACGACCGGATCGTCGCGACCTGCGCGCTGCCGTCCGTACCGCCCGCCTGGCTCGCCCAGTGCCGCCCCGGCGCGCGGGTCCTGGCACCGCTGGCCACCGGCCTGATCGCGCTGCGGGTACGGGACGCCGGCCACGCCGAGGGGCGGTTCCTGCACACCTCCGCGTACTTCGTTCCGTTGCGCGGCGGGACCGGGGGCGCTTTGCCGGTGCGCACCACCGGGCTGCCCCGGCACGCGGTCGACAACGAGCTGTTCCACTTCCTGCTGACGCTCACCGCGGGAGTCCTGGAGCCGGGGGAGGCGTACGAACTGTGGCGGCGCGAGCGGCGGCCGGTGCGCGAGCGGTTCGGCGTGACGGTCAGCGGTGAGCGGCAGTGGGCGTGGCTGGACGATCCCGAGGGGCCCTTCGTGTGGCCCCTCGGGAACGTCGACCGGCCCTACGCCTACTGACCGCGGTGGATGGTGATCGTCGTCCACGCGCCCACGTGGACCCGGTCGCCGTCCTTGAGCGGAACCGGGACGTAGGGCTGGATCGGGTCCTCGGCGCCGTTGAGCGTGGTGCCGTTGGTGGAGTCCTGATCGACCACGGCCCAGGAGCCGTCCTGCTGCCGCACCAGCACGGCGTGCTGGTGCGAGACGCCCGGGTCCTCCGGCGGCACGGACAGGTCGATGTCCGGCGACTCGCCCGTGGAGTGCCGGCGGCGCCCGATGGTGATCTGGTTGCCGGACAGCGTCAGGCGCTGTTCCGGTGAGTACGTGGGCAGGTTGAGGCCCACCGCCTCGGGGCCACTGCGCTGCATCATGGCCCGGAAGTACTCCCGGTCCGGCGCCACGACCGCCGTCCAGCCGGCGGGGGGCTGGTAGTGCGGCGGCTGAGGAGGCTGCGGCGCGTGGGGTGCCTGTGGCTGCTGCGGCGGCTGCGCGCTGTGCGAGCCGTGCTGCCGCGGGGGTGCCTGCGGTGCCTGCGACGCGGGGGCCTGCTGCGGTGCGGGTGCCTGCTGGTGCTGTGCGGGTTGCGGTTGCGACTGGTACGGCGGCGACGGGTGGGCATGCGGCTGGTGCGGTTGCGGTGCCTGCGGCCGGGCAGGGGGCGGCAGCACCCAGTCGTCGTCGCCACCGGCCGGCTGCTGCGGCTGCTGCGGCGCCGGGGGCGGGCCGCCGGGCTGCGGGAACGCCGGAGGCGGCGGAGGCGGCCCGGCCGGCCGCTGGAACGCCTGCGGAACCGGCGGAGGACCTGCCTGCGCCGGCCCGCCCTGCGGGCCGTGGGGGCCCTGCGCACCGCGCGGGCCCTGCGGGGCCGACGGCTCGGCGCTCAGCGGCCCGGCGGGCGGGTTCACCCGGGACGGGCGCGACGCCTGGTATTCGTAGGGGTCCGGCGGGCGCGGCGGCTGCTGGGACTGGAAGCCGGGCGGCAGGTCCAGCGGGGGCGGCACGGGAGCGCCCGGCCCGCCCGGACCACCCGCGCGGCCGGGACCGCCGGGACCGCCGCCCGGGGTGCCGGGGGCGGGTCGTGGGGCCAGGGGGGTGTAGGAGGTCGCCGTGTTGGTGATGAAGTTCCACCGGCACTCCTCGCAGAAGGGCGCCATGGCCTCGCGCGGGGTGCGGCACTGCGGGCACAGTTCCGCCTGGACGGTGGCGTTCGGGTCCCGGCCGGGGCCGCCGGGGCTCCCGGGGCCGTCCGGGCCCGGGTATCCGTACGCCGGCGGCGGCGGCGGTGGCGGCGGGGGAGGAGGCGGCGCGGCGGCACTCGCGGGCGCGCCCGGCCCGGCCATGCGATGGCCGCAGACCTCGCACCAGTCGTCGGAACCCGACTGGTGTCCGTTCGGGCAGGTCGGCATGTCGGCGCTTCCCCCTCTCCCCGTGCGGCCCCCCGGGGGCCGGTCAGATGCCTACTTCTTCGTTCTGTTCCTGCACGCGAACGGTCTTGGTGGAGCGCGTTTCGAGCGTCATCCTGTCCGCTTCCGCGACCTTCGCCTTCAGTCGCACAGTACCCGTCGCCACGTCGACCACGTCCACCACCTTCGCAAGCAGTTTCGCAGTGTCCGTGTTGCCCGAGGCGGTCGCAAGCCGCACCGCGCGGCCCAGCTCTACGGTGGCGTCCGGGAAACCGCCTGCCTTGCGGGCTTCAATGCCTTGTGGGCAAGTTGCGCCGATTCGGCCTGTCCGGCGCAGTGGGAGACCCGGGGGCTGATGGCGGTCCGGGCGGTCAGGTCATCCGTCCACACCGCCCGCACCAGACCCTGAGCGAGCGTGCGCGGCGTCCCGCCCGCCGGGCCGGGCAGGACAGCGGGGACCGGGCCGGCATCCCCTGGCCGGCCCCGGCCTCCGGCACGGGTACAGCACAGGTGGTAGTCGCGTGACTCGTTGCCCCACGAGCCGGTCGGGCAGTCCCCCCGCCGCGCCGCGCGGCCCCGCCCCAATGCGGCGGCCCGTCAGGTCCTCGACGGTCGGCGCCACTCGCGTGACGTACCTGGGCTCGCCCCCGGCCGGCGTCCGCCGTCGCGGGGCGACGCCCGCGATCCCCTTCCCGTACGACAGTGGGAGCAGGGGGGCGGACCACCGGACCGGCGGCCACCCGGGCTCAGGCCGGTCCCGCCCCCGGCGCGGAGGCGGCGAACGGGAGCACGGCCACCGTCACGTTGTCGTGGCCGCCGCCGTCGAGCGCGTGGCCGACCAGCACCCGCGCGCTGTGCAGCGGCCGGGCGGCGGCGTCCGGCGGCACGACCCGGGCCATCTCCTCGGCACCCTCCGCGTAGTTCCACAGGCCGTCGGTGCACACCACCACCACACCGGGCCGGTCCGGTTCGAAGGAGACGGTGTGCGGCTCCACCTCGTACGCGTCGGCCCCCAGCCAGCCGGTGATGGCGTGGGCGCGGGCGTCCGCGTACGCCTCGGCCTCGCTCATCAGGCCCGTCGCCACCATCTGCGCGGCCCACGAGTCGTCCTCGGTGAGCCGGGCCGGCGGGACGTCGCGGTCGTCCGGCACCCAGTAGGCCCGGCTGTCGCCGACCCACCCGACCACCAGCAGGCCACCGGCGGCGACCGCGCCGACCACGGTGCAGGCCGGGGCGTTGCGGTGGCGGCGCGGATCGTGTCCCGCGTCCTCGTCCTGGCCGGCGAGGGCGTCGACCGCCCCGGCGGCGGCGACGATGGCCTCGTGCATCGCCTGCCGCGGATGTGTGCCGCCGGGCAGCGCCCGGAGCAGTGAGTCGTTCGCCGCGGTCGCGGCGGCGGCCGACGCCTCGTCCGGGCGGGTGGCCGACGACACCCCGTCGCAGACGATCGCCACGACGGCCGGTGAGCCGTCCGGCAGGGCGGTGGTCGACACCGCGAAAGCGTCCTCGTTGCGGTGGTGGCGCAGCCCCCGGTCGCTGACCGCGGCGACCGGGCCCAGCTCCCGTTCCATGTGGTCGCGTTCGCGGGGCTGGGCGTGGCCGCAGTTCTCGCAGTGCCCGTCCGGGTCCACCCGGCCGGTCCGGCAGGCCACGCACGACCCGGCCGAGGCGGGCGCCGGTGCGGCGGGCGGTGCCGGCGGTGGTGCGGCGGGCGGGGAAGGCACCGCCGGCGGCGGTGCTGCCGGCGACCGGGGAGGTCCCGGCGGCGCGGGCGGTGCGGGCGGCTGTGCGCCGCGCGGTCCGGGGGCGGGCAGCTCGAAGTCCCCGCCGCCCCGGGCCGCTCCACCGGGCCGCGCCACACCGCCGGGCGGTGAACCGGCCGGGGGAGCGGGCCGCTCCTCGGGCGGCGCGGGTACGACCGACAGGTCGTACCCGCACGCGCCACAGAACAGGTCACCCGACTCCAGCGGCTCCTCGCAGCTGGGGCAGGCGGACAGCTGGTGCATCTGCGACATCCTTCACACCCATGTCCGGGGGCGGAGGCGGTTGGCCCGCTCCACCAGGTCGATCCTCTCCTCGCCGCGCTCAGCGAGCCGGGCGAGCACCCGGTACGAGCGTTCCAGGCCGAGGCGCAAGCCGCGTTCGTCCAGTTCGCTGCCGAGCAGCCGGGCCTGTTCGGGCCTCGCCCCGGGGCTACCGGAGAGTACCCAGTCCAGTGCCTTACCCAGTACCTCGGCCGTCAGTCGCGCACCGCGCACCGTGTCGAGACCGGCCCGGCGCAGCGCCGCCACCTGGCCCGCCGCGGCGGTCAGGTCGTCGAGCGGCGGCTCGTGCCCGTGCCGGCCGCGCAGCCGGGCCCGCACGGCCGCGACCCGGGCCGCCGTCCGGTGGACCGGCGCCTCGGGGACCGACTCCAGGACCCGTACGGCTCCCGCCCGGTCACCGGCCGCCAGCCGCACCCGGGCCAGGCCGAACGCGGCACTGACATGGCCCGGGTCGGTCCTCCACACCAGCCGGTAGTACCCGGCGGCGTCACCGGTCCGGCCCAGCACCTCGGCGCACACGCCCAGGGCGAGCTCGGGGGCCGGCTCGCCGGGGAAGGCGTCGTGGACCGCGTCGAAGGACAGCGATGCCCGGTGGTGGTCACCGGTGGCCAGCGACACCACACCCCGGTACCAGACGACCCGCCAGTCGCCGGGGTACCGCTCCTCCAGCGCCGCCAGCGTCTCCGGCGCCCGGACCGGGTCGGCGAGTTCCAGGTGCGCCCGCACCTCGCGCAGCCGCGGCTCCGGGGAGCTCACCGGAGCCGAGCGCAGCGCGGCGACCAGCTCGGCCGGGGCGGCGGCCGGCAGCCCGGCCAGGATCCCGGCGCCGGGGTCACCCGGGTCCACGCGCGGCACGGGGAGGGCCAGCGCGCCGGCGTGGGTGTCGAACGGGGCCGGCGGGGGCGCCACGGCAAGGGCGGGGCCCGGGGCGGCCGGCGACCCGGTTGCGGAACCGTTCTTCCTCCTCGCCACCCGGGCCCGGCCGAACAGGCCCGACCGGCCGGCGGACCCGCCCGCACTGCGCACCGACACCGAGCGGGACGCCGTGCCGGCACCGTCCGACAGGCCGCCGGAGCGCCGCCCCGGCACCGGGCGGCGGGACGCCGGGGAGCGCGCCGGGCCGGAGGCGGGGGAGGCGCCGGACGCGTACGGCGGGCCCCCCGACGGCCGCGCCGAGGGGCCTGAGCCGCCGCCCGTGCCGCCGCCCGCACCCCCGCCTCCGCGACCGCCGGCGACGCCCGTCGGTGGCGACGCCACGAGGCCCGCCCCGGGCTCCCGCCGGCCGGCCGGGGCGGCCCCCAGCGGCGGGAGCCCGCAGTGGTCGCAGCAGAGCTCACCGCCGCCCATGTCCTCGCAGGAACCGGCGCAGCCCGGGCGCTGACAGCTCTTCACGGGCCCTTCCCCCTACCGTCCGCCGTCCGGTGGCCCGGACAGCGCCTCCAGGGCCGCCCGCTGGTAGCGCAGCACCGCCTGCTCGGCCGCCCGCAGGTCGCACGGCGCGCTCCACAGCATCCGGCGCGCCAGGTCGTACCGCTCGATCAGCAGCGGGTCCTCCGCCAGACCGTGCCGGGCCACCTTCGCCCGGTAGGCGTCGAGGCGCCCGCGCAGTTCCGCGCGGACCGCGAGCGGCGCCGTGACGGCGGTCAACGACTCGCGCGCCCGCAGCAGTTCCTCCTCGGCCTCCCGCTCCAGCGCCTCCAGCAGCGGCGACAGCCGGTGCCACTGGGCGTGGCGCCGGTACTCCGCGGCGATCGCCAGCCGTTCCTGCAGCGCGGTCGGCGGGCCACTGACCGCCGGCACCTCGGAGGCGGCGATCTTCGCCAGCACCTCGCCCCGGGCCGCCCGCGCCTCGGCCAGCGTGCGGTCGGCCCGCGACAGCACGTCACGCAGCCGCAGCAGCCGTGCCTCCGAGTCCTGCCGGACCTGGAGCACCGCCTCGATCTCGCGGCGCACCTCCTCCAGGGCCCGGGCCGCCCGGTCGTACCTCTCGGTGTCCGGCCGCCCACCGCCGGGCGCCGAACTGCCCGCCGCCGGACGCCAGAACGCCAGCGGGTCGGTCAGCACCCGGGCCCGCAGCGCGGCGAGCTCACGCGTGATCGACTCCAGGTCGTCCCCGGCCGGGTGCTCCCCGGGGCGCACCCCCACGGAGTGCGCCAGTGACCGCGTACGGCGCAGCTCGGCGGCGAGCAGGTCTATCCGCGCGGGCAGCGCCGACCACACCGCGTCGGCCGTCACGATCAGGTCCAGCGAGCTCGCGTACAGCTCGTTCATCCGGTCCACCAGCCGCTCCAGCGTGAACCGCTCGGCCAGTGCCGAACCGCCGCCGGGGACCGTGACGCTCTCACCGCGCAGCCGCTCGGTCAGCTCCACCAAGTCCTCGTGGCTGGGCCAGCGCCGCCGGGCACGCAGCCGGCGGGCGTCGTCCAGGGCGGCGGTGTACGCGTCGAAGTACGTCCACAGCAGGCCGATCGTCCGCTCCGCGCCGGCCCAGCGGTCCCTGGTCGTGCCGGTCAGCTCGGCGCCTTCGAGGAGTCTGCGGCCCGCGTGGTCCTGCAGAGCGAGCAGCGAGTCCTCCACCGCCTTGTGCTCCGCTCCCAGCCGTGCCAGCGCACGGTCCACCTCGTCCCGGTCCATCACCTGCCCGGGAGGGCCCGTGACGCCCATCGATCACCTCTCCGCTCTCGCCCGCTTCGGTCAGTCGGTCCGGTACTTCGGCACCGGCGGGCCGGATATCCCCGGCAGGTCGGCGCGCAGCCACGTGTCGTAGGCACGGGCCCAGGCGCCCACGGCGTCGGCCACCGGCGCGCGCCCCGCCGGGTCGTCGGCGAGCCGGCCCGCCTCACCCAGCGCGGCGCCCAACGTGTCCATCCCCGCGGCGTACTCCGTCTCGTACTTGTCGTGCTTGCCGTCGTCGGTGAGCACCGCGCCCCGGGCCACCAGGGTCAGGGTCTCGTCGGCCCGCGCCTCGAGGGAGCCGATCCGTGCCTCGTTCAGCACCTTGAGCGAATCCTGACCACGGGCGCCGGCCTCGTGCGGGTCCGCCCGCGCGACCGCGTGACCGGCGGCCAGCCACGCCAGGGCCACCGTCGCCGCGGCGGTCGCGGCGAGCAGGCCGACGTCGAACACCCGGTTGGTGCGCAGGCGGGAACGCCGCTGGGCCCACAGGAGCGCGGCGACGGCCACGGCGCCGAGGGCGAGCGACGGCCACGGCCACGCCCGCGCGGCACGGTCGTTCCCGCCGAGCCGGGCGGTCCCGGCCGCGTGGAGCCGCTCGGCGGCGGGCAGCAGCCGGGTGGCCATCCGCTGGTCGGCGTCGGCGTACCGCAGATGGGCGCCGCCCAGCGGCAGTCCCTGCCGGCCGGCGGCGCGGGCGCGCTCGACCAGGCCCGTGCAGCGGGGGAGGTTCTCGGTCAGGACGGTGATCCCCCGCACCGACTCCGCCGAACCCTCGGTGTTCGCCGCCGCCCTCACCAGCAGCCGCGAGACGGTCGCGATGTCCTTCTCGTACCACCGGCGCACCTCGGCGCGCTCCCGCACACCGGCCAGGAAACCACCGGCGGCGGCGGTGTCGGCGTCCGCCGGCGAGCGGTAGATGTCCGCCGCGTCGGCGCTCAGCGGCTGACTGCGGCCCACCACGTCGTCCGCGGCCGCTGCGCGGTCGGTGACCTCGACGGCCGTGACCGCGCCGAACGTCACGACCGGCGCGGCCAGGACGGCACCGAGGATCCGCAGCCGCCCCGGCTCGGTGGTCGCCGCGGCCCGCAGCCGTGCGCCGCCGTCCGCCCACGCCCCGGGCCGGGCGGGCGCGTCCGGAGCGTCCGGTGCGTCTGTCACGTGACCTCCCCCTCGGTCGCTCACCGCAGTATGGCCACAGGGGCCGGCGTTCACACCAGGCTTGACTCGATCTTGTGCTTGCCGCGCCGGGCGGTCGCCGCACCCGCCCCGGTCGTGCCCCGCCGTGCGGGAACCCGCCCCGCCCCTCGCACCCCCGTGCGGCCCAACCCCTCTCTGGGACACGACGATCGGCCCCGATCGGTTCCCCCGGCGGGGCTGCCTCCGCACCGGACCGCGCCCCGGCAGTCCCTCCCCGGCTCGGCGCACCGTGGCGCGGGCCTACCCGTAGTGCGCCCGCAGCGCCGCCCGCACCCGTGCCGGGGCGCCCACGTGGTCCAGGCCCAGCAGCCCGGCACCCAGCACCGGTGGCCGGGTCACCACACGGAGCACCGCCCTGGGGGCCCTGACGGCCAGTGACCGACCGATGGGCTCCTCCAGCAAGGGGTGCCGCGCGGCCAGCACGCCGCCCCCCAGCACCACCGGGACCTCGGCGTCCAGCAGGCCGAGCCGGTCCAGGGCGACCGCCGCCATGGTGACGACCTCCTCCGCCAGCCGTTCCACCAGCGCCCGCGCGACCGGGTCGCCGCCGGCGGCGGTGGCGAACAGCACCGGCGCCAGCTCGTGCCGCCGCTCCCGGGGGATCCGCCCCAGGTGCAGCGCCTCGACCAGCGCGTACACGGAGTCCAGCCCGAAGTGCGCGGGCAGGGTCCGCGTCAGTTCGGTCGGCCCGCCCCGCCCGTCCTCGGCCCTGGCCGCCCACCACATCGCCTCCTCGGCGAGCCCCGAACCGCCGCCCCAGTCACCGGAGACGCGGCCGAGCGCCGGGAACCGCGCGGTCCGCCCGTCCGGCAGCATGCCCACGCAGTTGATCCCGGCGCCGCACACCACCGCGACGCCCCGCGGCTCGTCGGCCCCCGCGCGCAGCACCGCGAACGTGTCGTTGCGCACCTCGGCCGTCGCGCCCCAGCCGCGCGCCCGCACCGCCTCGGCCAACCGCCTTTCCTCCACCGGCAGATCGGCGTTGGCCAGGCAGGCCGAGACATGGCCGGCGTACGGCGGGCCGGCGAGCCGGGCCGCCGCGCTCGCCTCGGCGACCGCCTCGGCCAGGACGTCGACGGCGGCCTCGACCCCCACCGCCGGCGGCTGGAAGCCCCCGCCGCGCGCCGCGCCCAGCACCGTCCCGTCGGCGCCGATGACGGCCACGTCCGTCTTGCTGTTGCCCGCGTCGATCGCGAGTACCGAAGCCCTCACGCCCACGCCAGGTGCTCCCGGTTGTGCGCGATCAGCCGGTCGGTGAGCGTCTCGGCGTACTCGTACTGCCCCACCAGCGGGTGGGCGAGCAGCGCCTTGAACACCCGGTCGCGGCCACCGCGCAGCGCCGCGTCCAGGGCCAGCTCCTCGTACGCCGTCACGTGGGCGATGAGCCCGGCGTACAGCGGGTCCACGGCGGGCACCGCCAGCGGGGCGGCCCCCCGCCCGTCCACCGCCGCCTGCACCTCCACCACCGCGTCGTCCGGGAGGAAGGGAAGCGTCCCGTCGTTGCGGGTGTTGACGACCTGTGTCGCCGGCCCGCCGCCGGCCAGCAGCGCCGCGGCCAGTTCCACGGCCGCCTCCGAGTAGAAGGCGCCACCCCGCTGGGCCAGCAGCGCCGGCTTCTCGTCGAGTGCCGGGTCGCCGTACATCTCCAGCAGCCGCCGCTCCATCGCCGCGACCGCCTCGGCGCGGGAAGGACCGCCGCGCAACTCGCCCACCACCTCGTCGTGCGCGTAGAAGTAGCGCAGGTAGTACGAGGGGACGACGCCCAGCCGGTCCAGCAGCGGGCGCGGCAGGCGCAGGTCGGCCGCGATCGCGTCACCGTGCCCGGCCAGCAGCCCGGGCAGCACGTCCTCGCCCCGCGGCCCGCCGAGCCGCACCCCGAACTCCCAGGTGAGGTGGTTGAGCCCGACATGGTCCAGGTGGACCTCGCCCGGCGCGACGCCGAGCAGCCCGGCGAACTTCCGCTGCAGGCCGATGGCCACGTTGCACAGGCCGACGGCCTTGTGCCCGTCCTGGAGCAGCGCCCGCGTCACGATCCCGACCGGGTTGGTGAAGTCGATGATCCAGGCGTCGGGGCTGGACCGCCGTACCCGCTCGGCGATGTCCAGCACCACCGGCACCGTGCGCAGTGCCTTGGCCAGGCCACCGGCGCCGGTCGTCTCCTGGCCGACGCAGCCGCACTCCAGCGGCCAGGTCTCGTCCCGCTGCCGCGCGGCCTGCCCGCCGACCCGGAGCTGGAGCAGGACCGCGTCCGCGCCGGCGACACCGGCGTCCAGATCGGAGGTGGTGGTGACGGCACCGGGATGGCCCTGCCGGGCGAAGATCCGCCGGGCCAGTCCTCCGACGAGCTCCAGGCGCTCGGCGGCCGGGTCGACCAGGACCAGTTCGGTGATCGGCAGCGTCTCGCGCAACCGCGCGAAACCGTCGACCAGTTCGGGGGTGTACGTGGAACCGCCCCCCACCACAGCCAGTCTCATACGCGGCTCAGCCCTTCCCCTCGGTCGGTCCCACACCTTCGGCCGGTCCGGCACCTTCACCTCCGGCCGGCGCCTTCACTCCGGCCGGCGCGGCGCCCGGAACGGCGCCGGCCCCGGCCGGGTGCCCGCCGTCCCCGCGTGAGGTGTCGAACACCTCGTCCCGGACCGCCGCCAGGGCGCTCTCCAGCGCGCCCCGGAGCACCGGACGGTCGCGCACGGCGCCGATGACCAGCCGCGGCCGGGACGCGGCCAGTTCACCGAGCTCGTCCTCCACCCGCGCGCGCAGCGCTTCCCCGCCGGCGGTGATCACCTCGCCGGACACCACCACCAACCGCGGGTCCAGCACCGCGACCAGCGAGGCGAGACCGGTGGCGAGCCGGGTCGCGTAGACGTCCCGGAGCCGCCGGTACGGGCCGGGGCCGGCCTCGGCGGCGCGCGCCAGCAGCGTGGCGGCGGCCCGCGCGGGCGGCCCCTTCGGCACGTCGGCGACGCCCAGCTCGCGGGCCAGCCGGGTCAGCGCCCGGGCCCCGGCCAGCTCCTGGAAGCCGCCGCTGTTGGCCCGGGTGACCCGCCGGACCAGCGGCGCGCCCGGCACCGGCAGGAAGCCGACCTCACCGGCCCCGCCGGTGCACCCCCGGTGCAGCCGCCCGCCCAGGACCAGGGCGGCGCCCAGGCCCTCCTCGTTCCACAGCAGGACGAAGTCCTCGTGGCCGCGCGCCGCCCCGAGCCGCTGCTCGGCCACCGCGACCAGGTTCACGTCGTTGTCGTAGGCCACCGGCACCGGCAGCGCGGCGGCCAGCTCCTCCAGCAGCGTGGCGGAGTGCCACCCGGGCAGGTGGGACGCGTACCGCAGCCGCCCGGTCGACGGGTCGAACGCGCCGGGCGTACCGATCACCAGCCGGCGCACCTGCCGCCGGTGGATCCCGGCCGCCTCCACCGCCCCGTCCAGCGCCTCGGCCACCCGCGCCACCGCGCCTCCGGCCCGCCGCCCGGGCGTCGCCGACTCGTACTCGCCCACCACCGCTCCGGTCACGTCGGCGACGGCCGCGCGCATGCGCCGGGGCGTGACGTCCAGCCCGGCGGCGTACCCGGCCCGCGGGTTCACCCCGTACAGCCGTGCGCCGGGTCCCGGCCGGCCCCGGCTGGTCCCGGCGGCCACGACCAGCCCGGCGGCCTCCAGCCGGGCGAGCAACTGGGAGGCGGTGGGCTTGGACAGGCCGGTGAGTCCGCCGAGCCGCGTCCGCGACAGCGGCCCGTGCGCCAGCAGCAGGTCCAGCGCGGCCCGGTCGTTCATCGCCCGCAGCACACGCGGGGTACCGGGGGTCCCGGACACGGCCGCACCCGCTCTCCGCCGACTGTAAGGAAGGTTTCCTGTTCGTTGCCCGGGAACCTAGCCAGGGGGCGCGGGCGCGTCAACACCCCGCGCACACCCCCACACCGCGGGCCCGCACACCCGCGCGCCCCCGCACCCGCGGGCGGGGGACGTCGCGGCCGGGCCGGGCGTCACTTCGACAGGTTCGGCGGCGGGGTGAGCGGTGTCGTGGCGACCGACTGCGGCGAGGTGGGGGCGGCGAAGGCCGACGGGGGCGCCATGGCGGCCGTCGGGTCCGGGGCCGGGTCCTCCGCGGGGGCCGGCAGGCCGCCCACGATGCGGATGCCCGCCTCGTCGAAGGCCCGCTTGATGCGCCAGCGCAGCTCGCGCTCCACGCCCAGGGCCTTGCCGGGCATCGTCTTGGCCGCGAGGCGGACGGTCATGGAGTCCAGCAGCACCTCGTTCAGGCCCAGGACGTCCACCGGGCCCCACAGGCGCTCGTTCCACGGCTCCTCCTTGGCCATGGCCTCCGACGCCTCGGCGATCACCGCGCGCACCCGGTCCAGGTCCTCGGTCGGGCGGACCGTGACGTCCACCGTCGCGGTGGACCAGCCCTGGCTGAGGTTGCCGATCCGCTTGATCTCGCCGTTGCGGACGTACCAGATCTCACCGTTGTCGCCGCGCAGCTTCGTCACCCGCAGACCGACCTCGATCACCTCGCCGGATGCCACGCCCGCGTCGATGGAGTCACCGACCCCGTACTGGTCCTCCAGGATCATGAAGACGCCGGAGAGGAAGTCGGTGACCAGGTTGCGCGCGCCGAAGCCGATCGCGACGCCCGCGACACCCGCCGAGGCGAGCAGCGGCGCCAGGTCGATCTTGAAGGCGCCCAGGATCATCAGGCCCGCGGTGCCCAGGATCAGGAAGGACGCCACCGAGCGCAGCACCGAACCTATGGCCTCGGAGCGCTGCCGGCGGCGCTCGGCGTTCACCAGCAGGCCGCCCAGGGCGGTGCCCTCCACCGCCTGGGCACTGCGGTTCATCCGCGCTATCAGCTTGGTGAGGGCGCGGCGGATCAGCATGCGCAGGACCAGCGCGACGACGAGGATCAGCAGGATGCGCAGGCCGGTGCTCAGCCAGGTGGACCAGTTCTCCTCCACCCAGCCGGCGGCCTCACCGGCCTGCTTGGCGGCCTCGTCGAGCGTCACCGGGCGGGGTGAGGGCTCGGCGGCCCATGGGAAGGACACGGCGGGGAACCTCCAGGCATGACAATGGCTGACCAACCACACTAACGGGGCACCCGGGGTCCTTCGTTGCCATGTTCGAGGGAGAGGAACGTCTCACCCCGGGGTGACCTGGGGATGAGTTCGATGTGGTCGAAAACACTCCGAGCCCGTTACCGGTACGTGGTGGCGCTTCGACCTGGCATGAGGAGAGACTGAGAGCAGATCGTCCCGGCGCGAGCCACGCGCCGCCGGCGTACAAGGAGGCATCGGTGCCGCATGTCCTGGTCCTCAACGCGTCGTACGAACCCCTCGGTGTCGTACCGCTCCGCCGCGCGCTCGTCCTCGTGCTCGAGAACAAGGCCGTATGCCTCGAGGAGTCCGGCGCCTTCATGCACAGCGCGACGCGGGTGATCGCCGCGCCCAGCGTCGTGCGCCTGAAGCGGTTCGTCCGGGTCCCCTACCGGGGGCCCGTTCCGCTGACCCGCAAGGCGCTCTTCGCCCGCGACGGCGGGCGCTGCATGTACTGCGGTGCCGTCGCGACCAGCGTCGACCACGTGGTACCGCGCAGCCGCGGCGGCCAGCACGCCTGGGACAACGTGGTGGCCGCCTGCCGCCGCTGCAACCACGTCAAGGCCGACCGGCACCTGCGCGAGCTGGGCTGGCGCCTGCACCAGCAGCCCGCCCCGCCCTCCGGCCTGGCCTGGCGCATCATCGGCACCGGCCACCGGGACCCGCGCTGGCTGCCGTACCTCCAGCCGTACGGCGCCGAGGACGCGATGGCCCGGATCGACGGCGTCTCCGCCTGACGGTCCGGGCCATCGGTGTCTACGACGGCGGCCGTACGGCGTACACCTCGGCGGAGAACAGCGAGTACCCGTACCGGGTGGCGCGCGCGTCGCCCTGGACGCGGACGAAACGGGTCCCCGGGGCGTCCATGCGGACCGCCTCGTGCCCGCCCCGGCCCTCCCTGACGGTCGCCGCCGTGCGCCAGGTGCGGCCGTCCGCCGACACCTGGACGCGGTACCGGGCCGCGTACGCCTCCTGCCAGCGCAGCTCCACCAGTCCCACCCGGGCCGGCGCGGCCAGTTCCACCTGCCACCAGGCGCCGTCCTCCGCCGGGGACGACCAGCGGGTGCCGGGGTCCCCGTCGACCGCGGCGCCGGCCGGGAAGTCGGCGGTCTCGTCGCCGGACGAGGAAGCGGTGCCGGTACGGGCCAGGTCGGGTCCGCCCGTCCCCGGGTACGCGCGGACCGTCAGGACGCGTTCCTCCCCCGCGAACGACAGCGGCACCCGGTACTCGCCGGCCGGGGTGCCGGCCGGGACGGTGACCGTGACCGTGACGGTGGCGGCCGTACCGCGCGGGACGGTGGTCTGCTTGGGGACGGTGACCCGGACGCCCTTCGGGGCCTTCGCGGTGAGCGCGCCGCGCACCTCGCCCGGACGCGTGGCCGACAGCACCGCGTCCACCCGCAGCGGCGGCCCGCCGATCACCGCGTCCGCCTCGGCCCGGCCGAGCTCCAGCCGGGCCCGGGGCTCGTCGGCGAACCAGGGGACCAGTGCCCGTACGGCCGGTGCCTCGCCGCTCCAGGCGACCCGCACCGCCGAGGCGCGCAGTCCCTTCGCGGGCGTCTGCGTCCAGCCGCTCGGCGACAGGGCGCCCAGCCGGCGCCAGCCCTCACCGGGGACGTAGGCCTCGACGGTGCCCGCCCCGGCACCGGCGGCACCGCCGCGGGGCACGGTCATCGCCGTGACCGCCTCCAGGGGCCTGGGCCGGTCCAGCCGCACCGTGTGGGCGCCGTCGCCGGGCACGGCCGTGCCGGCGGCGCGGGCGGCGCCCGTCCAGGCCGCGGCCTCCCGCACGGCCCGTTCCAGGAACGGGTCCAGCACGCCGTGGCCCACCCGGACCGGGCTCGCCCTCAGTTCCGTGCGCAGCGGCTCCAGCTCCAGCGAGGCGCGCCAGCCCGCCGCGCCGTCGCCGTGTGCCTGCGCCTGGAGCATGTCGACCGCCTTCTCGCCGGCCCGGCCGTAGCGCGCCAGCTGGTCCAGCCAGGGGCGCACCTCGTCGTCCAGCCGGCCCTGCGCGGGTCCCGCCAGCCGCTGCGGGGCCTCGCGCATCACGGTGAAGGCCGCGCGCAGTTCGCGCGCCGCCCGGTCGCGGAGTGCCGCGCCCGCCCCCGCCCGGGTCCGCCAGAAGTCCGCCAGCAGCGGCCGCAGGTACGCCGACTCGGTGGGGCTGAGGATCGACGAGGCGTCATTGCCGGCCAGCGCGCCCAGCGCCTGCCCGGCCCGCGCGTCACCGCCCGCCAGCTCGTCCACCGCGGCCCGCCACGACTCCTGCGGGCGGTAGCCCTTGGGGTTCCAGGCGTAGTCGGCGGCGGTGAAGACCGGGATGCGGGACGCGGACGCCTGCTCCATGGCGTTGACCAGCAGGCCGGCGGAGCCGGCCGCGACGGCCGGCTGGCGGCCGGTGTACGGGCCGAGGAAGATGCGGTCCTGCGCGTAGTCGTTGACCGGGTAGTTGTCCATGGTGACCAGCGGGTGCCGCTCGAACGCCGCCCGCGCGCCGGCCAGTTCCCGGCCGGTGATGGTGCGCGGTACGACCCCGACCCCGGTCCACGCCACCTGGACCCGGTCGTCCAGCTCCCCGGCCAGCGCCGTGCGGTAGGCGGTGGCGCCGTCCTGGTAGAACTCGGTCGGCATCAGCGACAGCGGCTCCGCGTCCGGGTGCCGGTCGGCCAGGTGCCGGGCCAGCGCGCTCGCCACGCGCGCGTGCGCCCTGGCCGCGGCCTCGGGGCCGGAGCCGAAGGCGTCCGCGTCCCGGGAGCAGTGCCACTCGCTGTAACTGGCGTCCTGGAACTGGAGCTGGAAGGCCCGCACCCCGAGCGCGTACATCGCGTCGGCCTTGCGCAGCAGCGCCCGCACGTCGCCGTCGGAGGCCAGGCACATCGACTGGGCGGGCGCGACGGCCCAGCCGAGCGTCACATGGTTGCGCCGGGCCCGCTCGGCGAGCTCCCGGAACTCCGCGCGCTGGGTGGCCGGGTACGCCTCGCGCCACTGGGCCTGGCGGTACGGGTCGTCCCCGGGGGCGTAGAGGTATCGGTTCTGCTTGGTGCGGCCCATGAAGTCCAGTTGCGCCAGGCGCTGCTGGTGGCTCCAGGGCCGTCCGTAGAAGCCCTCCGTCATGCCGCGCACGGCCGTGCCCGGCCAGTCGCGCACGACGACGCCGGGCACCGCGCGGCCGGTTATCAGCTGGCGCAGTGTCTGGACGGCGTGGAACAGCCCGTCGTCCCCGACCCCGTCGAGGGCGACCGTGTCGCGGCCGGCCACCCGGCCGGTGGCGATCCGGTAGCCGCCGGAGGGCAGGTCGGCGCGCTCGGGCACGCGCAGGGCACGCAGCGCGCCGCGCGCGCCGTCGCCGCCCAGCAGCACCACGGGTCCCCGCCCGCCGTCCGGGCCGGTGCTCACCCTGCGCACGCCCGCGTCCCGCAGGACGGCTCCGAGGGCGGCCACCGTGGGCGGGTCGGCGCCCCCGTCCCCGTCCGCCAGGACGGTCACCTCGTCGCCGAGCGGTATCGCGGCGCCGCCCGCCCGCAGCGACTGGGGGCGGGGCCATACGGCGGGCGGTCGCGCGGCGCGGTCGCCCCCGGGCGCCGCGCCGGCGGGGGATCCGGACGGGCCGGGACCGCCGGGCGCGGCCAGGGCGCCGGGCGCGGCGCCGAGCAGTCCGCCGATCACGGCTGCGGCGACGGCTGTCGCGGTCAGCCTTCTGCGTCCCGACTGCACGCGCGTCTCCCCTCGTCTTCCGTTGTCCTGCGGGTAGCTTGGCCGGTGGCCGTACCGGTGGGCTTCGAGCCCACCACCGAGTCGCCGACGGTGTCAATGTGTGTGGCCGTTGTGTCGTATATGCCCACCGGGGTGAGGACCTCCGCCGTGCCGGACCGCACCGGCCCCCGCGCGCCCGGGCCGCCCCGGTCCGGTGCGGCGGCCGGCTCCCCGCCGGCAAACGGGTGTGACCCACATCACGTTCTGCGGATGCGGCGCCGCCCGGTGGGTAGGGCTGCTGTGACCCACCGCCGTCACCTGACAGGGAGGCCACCCGTGGCCGCGTCCGCCCAGCTCCTGCTCTCCGCCCTCTCCAAACAGGTCCCGGGCCCCCGGGCCGGTGTTCCGCCGCTCGCGGACCCGGGTCCCGGCCCGCTGACCAGCGAGCCCCCGCTCGCCGACGCCGCTCCGCTCACCAGCGAACCCCCGCTCACCGACTTCACCCCCCTCACCAGCGAGCCGACGGCGCACGGCACGGCCGGCGGACCGGAGTCCCCAGGAGCCTGAATGACCCTTGCCCGGCTCGCCGCCCTGCACGGTGTCGCCACCGCCTACGCCCCGTCGGCCGGCGTCACGGTCCCCGTCCCCGACATCACCGTGACCGAGGTCCTGGCCGCGCTCGACGTCGACGCCGGGACACCCGAGGCGATCGAGGCCTCGCTGGCGGCCGCCGAGGCGGCCGGGGCCCGGCGGCTGCTCCCGCCGACGCTGGTCCTGTGGCAGGGCGCCCCGCCGGAGCTGCCCCGCCCGCTGGCGGCGCTCCCGCCGGGCACCGAGCTGCGGATCACCACCGAGCACGGCGACGAGGTCTCGGGCACGCCCCGGTGGGAGCGGCTGCCGCTGGGGGTCCACCGGCTGGAGGCCGCCGCGCGCGACGGGCGGACCGCGCGCAGCGCGCTCGTCGTCGCGCCCGCCCGCGTGCCCCAGCCCGCCGGGCGCGGGTACGGCGTGCTGGTCCAGCTCTACTCGCTGCTGTCCGCCCGTTCCTGGGGCATGGGCGACCTGGGCGACCTGCGGGAGCTCGCCGGCTGGGCGGGCCGGGCGCTGGGCGCCGGGTTCGTCCAGGTCAACCCGCTGCACGCGGCCGTGCCCGGAACACCGACCGACCCCTCCCCGTACCGCCCCTCCTCGCGCCGCTTCCCCGACCCCGTCCACCTGAGGATCGAGGACGTCCCGGAGTCCGGCTACCTGCGCGGTGAGGACCGCGCGGCACTCGACGCGCTCACCGGGCGTGCCGGGGAGCTGCGCGAAGGGGTGCTGCGCAAGGGCGACCTGATCGACCGGGACGCCGTGTGGGTGCTCAAGCGGCAGGCCCTGGAGCTGCTGCGGCAGGTGCCCCTCGGCCCCGGGCGCGCGGCGGCCTTCCGGGCGTTCCGCGCCGAGCAGGGGCAGGCCCTGACCGACCACGCCACCTGGTGCGCGCTCGCCGAGCGGTACGGCTCCGACCAGGGCCAGTGGCCGGCGGGCCTGCGCGACCCCCGGTCGGCCAGGACCGCGCGGGCCCGCGACGAGCTGGCCGACCGGGTCGACTTCCACCGCTGGCTCGCCTGGCTGACCGACGAACAGCTCGCCGCCGCCGCGCACGGCGCCCGTGACGCCGGCATGGACATCGGCATCGTGCACGACCTCGCGGTCGGCGTGCACCCGGGCGGCGCCGACGCGTGGGCCCAGGCCGACGCCTTCGCCGCCGGGATGTCGGTCGGCGCCCCGCCCGACGCGTTCAACGCGCGCGGCCAGGACTGGGGTCTGCCCCCCTGGCGGCCCGACGCGCTGGCCGCCTCCGGCTACGCCCCCTACCGGGACCTGCTGCGCGGCCTGCTGCGGCACGCGGGCGCCCTGCGCATCGACCACGTGATGGGGCTGTTCCGGCTCTGGTGGGTGCCCGAGGGGCGCGAACCCACCGAGGGCACCTACGTCCGCTACGACGCCGACGCCATGCTCGCCGTCCTCGTCCTGGAGGCCCACCGCGCGGGCGCCGCCGTGATCGGCGAGGATTTGGGCACGGTGGAACCCGGCGTGCGCGAGGCCCTCCAGCGGCGCGGTGTCCTCGGCACGTCCGTGCTCTGGTTCGAACGGGACTGGACCGGCACCGGGCGACCGCTGCCCCCGGAGACCTGGCGCGAGGACTGCGTGGCCACCGCCACCACGCACGACCTGCCCTCCACGGCCGCCCGCCTCACCGGCGAGCACGTCGGGCTGCGCCACCGCCTGGGACTGCTGACCCGGCCCCTGGAGGAGGAACGGGACGAGGACGCCCAGGAGGTCGCCGAGTGGCTGGCCTACCTGAGGGAACTGGACCTGCTGCCCGCCGGCCCGCGTGACGAGGAGGCCGAGATCCGGGCGGTCTACCGCTTCCTGCGCCGCACCCCCGCGCGGATGACCGGCGTGTGGCTGCCCGACGCGGTCGGCGACCGCCGTCCGCAGAACCTGCCCGGCACCTGGGACCAGTACCCGAACTGGCGGCTGCCCCTCTCCGACGCCCGGGGACGCCCCGTCACCCTGGAGGAGCTGGCCGTCTCACCCCGGCTGCACGCCCTGATGGACGAGCTGAGGCGCGGGACGGCGCCTCCTACGGGGCCCCCGGACGCGCGGCTGCTCTAGGCGTTCGCTACGTTTGCTGCGTGGACAAGAAGAACACCCTGCGCGCCGGCGCCGTCGCGGCCGGTACGACGCTGATGATGCTGCTCATGTCGTCCCCCGCGCTCGCGCTCACCCGCGACGACGGTGACGACCCGGGATCCGGCCTGAGCGTGGCCGAGACGCTCGGCCTGTACGTCGCGGCCCCGATCGTGCTGTTCCTGGTGATCGCCGGTCTGGTGATGGTGCTCGACAAGTCCAAGAAGGTCTGACGCCCCCGGGGCCCGGCCCGCCCCACGCGGGGCGCGCGGGCCCCCGCCGACGGTCGTGCGCGCCCGCCGGTCCTCCCTGCCGGCGCGACCGCGCCCGCCGGGGCGGGGCCGCCCCGCCGGCCGTGTGCTCCGCCGACCCGCCCGGGTGGTCGCCCGCGACCACCCGGGCGGTCGCGTTCCCCGGTGGCCGGCCCCCCGGCCCGCCCGCCGTCCGGCCGGACGGACGGCGCATCCCGGCCATGGTGGCGGCGGGCACGGCCGTCGCGCCGGTGCCGCGCGCGGCGCGGAACGCGCGCGACGCGGCACCCCCGGGACCGGGGCCGCCGCGTCGCGCGGGTGACGCGGGGGCGCGCCCCCGCCGATGTGCCGATCGCCCTAGACGTCGGCCGCCTGGGCCCTGAGCGCGCGCTCCACGCCCGCCCGCGACTCCGACACCAGCCTGCGCAGTGCGGCGCTCGGTCCGGCGCTCGCCAGCCAGGCGTCCGTGGCGTCCAGCGTGGCCCGCGAGACCTGGAGGGACGGGTAGAGCCCGACCGCGATCTGCTGGGCCATCTCGTGGGAGCGGGACTCCCACACGCCCTTGACCGCCGCGAAGAACCTCTCCGCGTACGGGGCGAGCAGCTCGCGCTGGTCGGTCTGGACGAAGCCGGCGATCACCGCCTCCTGCACCGCGTTCGGGAGGTGGTCGGACTCCACGACCGACGCCCACGCCTCGGCCTTGGCCTCCTCGGTGGGCCGGGCCGCCCGCGCGGTGGCCGCGTGCCGCTCACCCGCCGCCGTCCGGTCCCGCTCGTACTCGGTGGCGATCTCCGCCTCGTCGTAGACACCGGTGGCCGCCAGCCGTTCCACGAACGCCCAGCGCAGCTCGGTGTCGACGGTCAGGCCCTCGATGGTCTCGCTGCCCTCCAGCAGGCCCGTCAGCAGGTCGAGCTGCTGCGGGGTGCGGGCGGTCGCCGCGAACGCGCGGGCCCAGGCGAGCTGGTGGTCGCCACCGGGCTCGGCGGTCCGCAGGTGGGCCAGCGTCGCCTCGGTCCAGCGCGCCAGCGCCGCCTCGCGCCGCTCCGGCGCCGCGTACAGGTCCAGGGCCAGCTTCACCTGGCGGTGCAGGGACTGCACCACGCCGATGTCGGACTCCTTGGAGATGCCCGACAGCACCAGCTCCAGGTAGGCGTGGGTGGCCAGCTCGCCGTCCCGGGTCATGTCCCAGGCCGACGCCCAGCACAGGGCGCGCGGCAGCGACTCGGTGAAGTCCCCCAGGTGCTGGGTGACGGTCCGCAGCGACTCCTCGTCGAGGCGCACCTTGGCGTACGACAGGTCGTCGTCGTTGAGCAGCACGACCGCCGGCCGCCGCCTGCCCATCAGCGCGTCCACGGCCGTCAGCCCGGCCGCCTCGACGTCCAGCTCGATCCGGTCGGTACGGACCAGGGAGCCGTCCCGGTGCTCGTACAGGCCGATCGCGATGCGGTGCGGGCGCAGGGTGGGCTCGCCCTTGGCGCCGGCCGGCAGCGCCGGGGCCTCCTGGCGGACCGCGAAGGAGGTGATGACGCCGTCCGCGTCCACGGAGATCTCCGGGCGCAGGACGTTGATGCCGGCGGTCTCCAGCCACGCCTTCGACCAGGTCTTCAGGTCCCGGCCGGAGGTCTCCTCCAGCGCGCCCAGCAGGTCGGACAGCCGGGTGTTGCCGAAGGCGTGCCGCTTGAAGTACGCCTGGACGCCCCGGAAGAACTCGTCCTCGCCCACGTAGGCGACGAGCTGCTTGAGGACCGAGGCTCCCTTGGCGTAGGTGATGCCGTCGAAGTTGACCAGGACGTCGTCCAGGTCCCCGATCTCCGCCATGATCGGGTGGGTCGAGGGGAGCTGGTCCTGCCGGTAGGCCCAGGTCTTCATCGAGTTGGCGAACGTGGTCCACGAGTGCGGCCACCGCGAGCCCGGCGCGTCGGCCTGGCAGGCGATCGACGTGAAGGTGGCGAACGACTCGTTCAGCCACAGGTCGTTCCACCACTCCATGGTGACGAGGTCGCCGAACCACATGTGGGCGAGCTCGTGCAGGATGGTCTCGGCGCGCGTCTCGTAGGCCGAGTCCGTCACCTTGGAGCGGAACACGTACTGGTCGCGGATGGTGACCGCGCCCGCGTTCTCCATCGCGCCCGCGTTGAACTCCGGCACGAAGAGCTGGTCGTACTTGGCGAAGGGGTAGGCGTAGTCGAACTTCTCCTGGAACCAGTCGAAGCCCTGCCGTGTCACCTCGAAGATCGCCTCGGCGTCCAGGTACTCGGCCAGCGACGGACGGCAGTAGATGCCCAGCGGCACCACTTGGCCGTCCTTCTCGTACCTGCTGTGCACGCTGTGGTACGGGCCCACGATCAGCGCCGTGACGTACGTCGAGATGCGCGGCGTCGGCTCGAAGTACCAGACGTCGTCCTTCGGCTCGGGCGTCGGCGAGTTGGAGATCACCGACCAGCCGGCCGGCGCCTTCACGGTGAACCGGAAGGTGGCCTTGAGGTCGGGCTGCTCGAAGCTGGCGAAGACCCGCCGCGCGTCCGGCACCTCGAACTGGGTGTACAGGTAGGCCTGGTCGTCCACCGGGTCGACGAACCGGTGCAGGCCCTCGCCGGTGTTGGTGTACGCGCAGTCGGCGACGACCGTCAGCTCGTTGCGGCCCTCGCGCAGGCCGGGGAGCGCGATCCGCGAGTCGCGGAAGACCTCGGCGGCGTCCAGCGGCTCGCCGTTGAGCACCACCCGGTGCACGGCCGGCGCCACCAGATCGATGAAGGTCTCCGCCCCCTCCTCGGCGGAGTCGAAGCGCACCGTGGTCGCGGACCGGTAGGTGCCCCCCTCCTGCGCGCCGCTCAGATCGAGATCGATCTCGTACGAGTCCACGGTCAGCAGCTTTGCCCGCCGCTGGGCCTCTTCACGGGTCAGGTTCGTGCCAGGCACCCGGTCATCTCCTCCGTATCGGACGTTTCGCGGCCATCCTTCCACGGCGGGAAGCGCGGGAGGCGGCCACCGTCGTCGGTGACCGCCTCCTTCGTACCCGTACCGGTGTCAGCCGTTCAGCTCCGCCGCCACCAGCTCCGCGATCTGCACGGCGTTCAGCGCCGCGCCCTTGCGGAGGTTGTCGTTGGACAGGAACAGCGCCAGGCCGTTGTCGACCGTCTCGTCCACCCGGATGCGGCCCACGTAGGAGACGTCCTTGCCGGCCGCCTGCAGCGGGGTCGGGATCTCGGACAGCTCCACGCCCTCGGCGTCCTTCAGCAGCTCGTAGGCGCGCTCCACACTGATGGGACGTTCGAAGCGGGCGTTGACCTGGAGGGAGTGGCCGGAGAAGACCGGCACGCGCACACAGGTGCCGGAGACCTTCAGCTCCGGGATCTCCAGGATCTTGCGGGACTCGTGGCGGAGCTTCTGCTCCTCGTCGGTCTCGTGCGAGCCGTCGTCCACGATCGAGCCGGCCAGCGGCACCACGTTGAAGGCGATCGGACGCCGGTAGACGGCGGGCTCGGGGAAGGCCACGGCCTCACCGTCGAAGGCCAGCTCGTCGGCCTTCTCCGCCACCGCGCACGCCTGGGTGCGCAGCTCGGCGACACCGGCCACGCCCGAGCCGGAGACGGCCTGGTAGGTGGTGGCGACCAGGGCGGACAGGCCCGCCTCCCGGTGCAGCGGCTTGAGGACCGGCATCGCGGCCATCGTGGTGCAGTTCGGGTTGGCGATGATGCCCTTGGGGCGGTCCTTGACCGCGTGCGGGTTCACCTCGGAGACGACGAGCGGCACCTCGGGGTCCCGGCGCCAGGCGGAGGAGTTGTCGATCACGACGGCGCCCTGCGAGGCGACCTTCTCGGCGAGCGCCCTGGAGGTGGCGCCGCCGGCCGAGAACAGCACGATGTCCAGCCCCGAGTAGTCGGCGGTGGAGGCGTCCTCGACGGTGATCCCCTCGCCCCCCCACTCGATGGTGGAGCCCGCGGAGCGGGCGGAGGCGAACAGCCGCAGCTTCTCGACCGGGAAGTTCCGCTCGGCGAGAATCTTGCGCATGACCGTGCCGACCTGACCGGTGGCTCCGACGATTCCGACCTTCACGGGACTCCTCCGTACGTGCTTGCGGGCCTGGTGCCGACCCATCATGCGTCTCTCCTGGGCAACCTTGTCCAATCCATTGTCCGGGGGATGAGAAGCGGCACGGAAAAGGGCGGGCGCCCACCGGACGCCCGCCCTCACCCTTCGTACCGGAAGCGCTACTGCGTGACCTTGCCGATCACCACGCTGCCGCTGCCCGCGGTGGTGCCGCGCGCGTTGACCAGGCGTACCTCACCGAAGAACTGCCGTCCCTCCGGAGCCGGGCCGTTGACCAGCACTTCGGCGCCCACCTGCGCGGTCGCGCCGTTCGCCAGGGGGACGGCCTTGGCCTCGTCGACCTCGACCGTGCCGAGCGCGGACGAGAAGTACACGTCCTTGTAGTCGTACGTGGTCGTCCCGGCCGGGACCGCGTAGCCGTCCACGACGATCGTGTAGGTACCGGCGGCCGGCTTGGTCAGGGTGACCGACTCCTCGGAGTCGCCGTCCGCCGACTGGCCGACCTGCTTGCCGTCCTTCAGGACGGTCAGGTCGAGGTCGGCGCCCTTGTCGGAGGTGTTGCCGATCGCCACGTCGAGGCGCTCGACGCCCTCACCGACGGTGACCGTGCTGGTCTGCTGCTCGTGGTTGCCGATCGTCGGAGCGGCGACCTTGGCGGAGCCCAGCGAACCGCCCCTCAGCCTGCCGTCGACGGCGGCGAAGGTGTTGGTGACCTTCCAGTCGACCGCGGCGGGCGTGCCGACCTTCGCCTCGGGGACGGTCCTGACGGCCGGGTCGAAGGCCGCGCCCAGCACCGTCACACCCAGCTTGTACGGGTTGTCCAGCTCGGGGGACGTGCGGCGGGACTCGACCTCGATCTCCCAGACGCCCGGCTGCGGGTCGGCGTACGAGCGCAGGTCGGGGCGGCAGGTGTTCGCCGGGTTGTAGTTCGGGTAGCACACGCTGGACGCGGTGTCCTCGACGGCCACACCGTACGGGTGGACGGAGATGAACCGGGTCTGGCTCTGCCCCTTCAGCCCGCCGAGCGTGACCTCCAGGGACTTGGCGCCCTGCGGCACGGTCACGAAGTACGACTTCGAGGAGTTGCGCTGCACCGAGCCCGTCGTGGCGAACGCGTAGGACGGCTTGGCCAGCTCCTTGGCGGCGACCACGGTGGTGAGGATCTGCTTGTCGACGCCCTCGGTGCGGACGTCGTCCGCCTCCAGGATCGCGCTGTGCGCGCCCGCGGAGAGGGCCTTGGCCGTCACCTTCACCGTGACCGGCTTGTTCAGCGGCAGCACCACGGAGCCCGGGCCGGGCAGGTCGAAGGTGCCGTCGTTGTACTTCCAGTCCAGCTCGTGCCGGACGGGCCCGTCCGGGCCGGTGGTACGGGTGATGGTGACGTCGTAGGTCTTCTTCTGCTTGACCTTCAGGCCGCCCTCGCGGTCGTACAGGCCGGTGCCGAAGCCGGGGGTCTTCAGCGCGAAGTCGATCGCGGTGTCGACCGGTGCCTTGACCGTGTACTCGTGCGCGGTGGCGCCCGCGCGGATCGCCTTCCAGGCGCCGACGACGTCGATCAGGCCGGAGCCCTGCTCGTGCGCCGCCACCCCGCTGATCTTCTTCGCGGTGCTGGTCAGCGCGGTGCGCAGATCGGCCGGCGGCAGGTCGATGTTCTTCTGCTTCGCGGCCGACAGCAACAGTGCGCTCGCGCCCGCCGCCTGCGGCGAGGACATCGAGGTGCCCTGGAGCATGCCGTACCCGGCGGGCAGCCGGTAACCGGCCTCGGCGACGGGCGCGCCGGGCAGCCAGGTCTGGATGGTGTTGATGGCCGAGCCGGGGGCGGAGATGGTCGGGGCGAAGCCGCCGTCCTCACGCGGGCCGCGCGAGGAGAAGTTGAACATCGCGTACTTCTTCTCGACCTCGGAGCCGTAGTTGGCGGCCCAGGTGTCCTTGGAGATCGCGGCGCCGACCGAGATCACTTTGTCGGCCAGGGCGGGGTCACCGATGGTGTTGGTGCCGGGGCCCTCGTTGCCCGCCGAGATGACGAGCTGGACGCCGTACTCGTCGATGAGGCGCGTGTACAGCTCGGCGCGGGCGTTGTTGCCGTCGTTCAGCGCGGGCAGGCCGCCGATGGACATGTTGACGATGTCCACGCCGCGGTTGATGACCAGGTCGGCCATGCCCTCGGTGAGCGCCACGTTGGTGCAGCCGCCGCTCCAGGAGCAGGCGCGCGAGGAGACCAGCTTGGCGCCGGGCGCCGCGCCGTCCATCCTGCCGCCGAACAGGCCGTGGGCGGCGGTGATGCCGGCCACGTGGGTGCCGTGCTCGGACTCGATGATGCCGACGTTGACGAAGTCGGCCTTCTTGCCCACCCAGGTCCCGCCCAGCGGGTCCATGGGCACGTCCTTGCGCACCTCGATGACGAACGGGATCCGCTCGGCCACCTCGGTGGCCGGGTTGTCCGTACCGAAGTACCCGATCTGGTGGCCGTCCTTGTACGGCTTCATCGCGGCGTCGTCGGTGAAGTCGGCGTTGCCGTTCAGGTCGACCCGGACGGTGCCGGCGGCCGGGTCGTACAGCAGACCCCAGACGTCGGTGGTGTCGCCGTCCCGGTTGACGTCGCCCTTCATGTCGCCGTTGGCGGTGATCGCCTCGGAGAACCGGCTGAAGTGGTACTTCCCGGCGGGCGCCGTCCAGGTGCGGCTCGCGGCCGTGAAGGTGGGCCCGTCGACGGGGGTGATCTGGGCGCGCCAGGTGCCGTCGTTGTCGGTGATCGGGTCGGTGGCCGTCACCCAGTCGACGATCTTGCGCTCACCGGTGCTGGTCCTCTGCAGCGCGGGGTGGCCCAGGTCGACGCCGGAGTCCATGATGCCGATGGTCACGCCCCGGCCGTCGAACTTCGGGTGCTTGGCGACGAAGTCGACCGCGCCGGTCTCGAAGGACGGGTTGTACGGGTTCTTCGCGGGCGTCCTGGCGTCGGGGCCGGGGTACGCGCCGGCGGTGGCGGCGGTGCGGGCGGCCCCGGCGCGGTCGGCGGACGGGGTCGGGTCGTCCAGCGCGATCTCGTGCTTGAGGTCGATGCCGTGCACGCTGGGGAGCGCGGCCGCCGCGTCGAGGGCCGCCTCGGCGCGGGCGGTGGGCAGGGTGGCCCGCACATAGCCCAGCTTGTCGTACGTCCGGCCGACGGAGGCCCCGTGGACCGCGTCGAGTTGCGCGGCGACCTGCTCGGTCGCGCCCGGCGCGGTGGCCACCATGACGGTGACGGTCTTCTCGCCCTGCGCCTGGGCCTCGGCCAGCAGGTCGGCGTCGGCCGAACCCAGCTTGTCGGCCGACGCCTTGACGGGCTCGGTGCCCGCCGGGCCGTCGGCGGCGAGCACGGGGGCCGTACCGGCCGCCACGAGCGCGGCCACCAGGCCGGCGGCGGCGGCCACGCGGGCCGCCCGTCTGTGCCCGGGGGTCGAGCCCCCGGATATGGGGCTCTGAGATTCGGGGGTGGTCATCAGCATCCCTGTTGGTGAAAGACACGGTCCGGAATTCGGTGCCGGATGACCGCTCAGCCTGTCGCAAATGACCCGTGTTTGGGGAGGGTTGGCGGAGCCGGGATACCGCCATGGCGGGAACCCGCCACTGTGCACTCCCCGCCATCGGGAACGAACCCGGACGACTCACCCCGGCGGCCGGCTCACCGGGGCAGCACGACCACGTACGCGGCCGGTGACCGGTCGCCGGCCGCCATCAGGGCCGTCCGCACCACCACGGCCTGCTGGTCGGGCGCCTCCCGCAGCTTCCTGGGCGCGAGGTGCACCAGAGTGATGCCGATCCGGTCCAGGTGCTCGCGCTTGCGGGCGCACTCGGTCCGGGTCACCTCGTCGTCCTGGTGGGGGGCGCGGGCGTCCAGTTCCACCGCGACGGCGTGGTCGGGCCAGTAGGCGTCCACGCCGCCCAGGAAGGGGCCGCCGGGCAGCCGGAGGTCCACGTTCCACAGCGGTTCCGGCAGCCCGTGGGAGCGGACCATCCGGTACAGCCGGTCCTCGGCCAGCGCCCGCCCCTCGGCGAGCAGGGCGTCCACCGCGTCCATCACGTGGGGGCGGGTCAGCAGCCGGCCCCGGTGCAGCTCGCGCACCACCGCCGCCGGTTCGCAGTGCCCGGCGCGCACCGCCTCGCTCAGCAGCCGCCGCACCGCGTGGGCGTCCCCCAGCGGTCCGATGGCGTCGGCCAGGGCGCGGGCCACCGGGGCGACCGGCAGGGTGGTGACCTCCTGGGCCACCGGGAGCTCCTGGGCGCGCACCACGCGTACCGCGCCGGTGGACCGCAGCCGCCGGGTGCCCGGCACCAGGACGTCGATCCGGTTCAGGGACGGCAGCGGGGGAGCGGCGGTGAACCGGTGCAGCGCGAGCGCCGCCAGCCCGGTGATCATCACCTGCCCGTCGCCGGGCCGGCGCTCGGCGTACAGCAGCGCGGCCCGCAGCCGCTCCTCACTGGTCGGGGGCCCGGGATGGAGCAGGTACACCCCCGGCAGCAGCCGCTGCCAGGGGCCGCCGGGCCGGCACTGCGCGTCGACCTCGGCGGCGGACACACCATGGGCCCGCAGCTGCGCGGCGGACATCACGCGCCGCCGCGCCTCGGCGAGGTGGGAGAGGGGACGGGGGGAGAGCGGGGTGTTGGTCATGCTGCCGGGTTTCCCGCCGACCCGCCACGGGCTAACCGCTGTTACACAGCCGTCGACAATCCGGGACAGCCTCGTCCTAAAGGACAGCCGTTCGACTGCCGATCAGGGGCCCCGGAAAATTCCGGGGCCCCTGGTCACAGCCGTGCCGACGGGAGCGTCGGGCGTCAGCCCGCCGTCGGCGCCCGATCCGCCGCCGCGTCGCACGCCTGAGCGCGCAGCGCGCGGGCCAGGTCGTCGCGGGCCTCCAGGACCAGCCGGCGCAACGCCGGGGGCGCCGACTCGTGGGCGGAGAGCCAGGCGTCGGTCGCCTCCAGCGCGGGCCGGGCGTCCTGCAGGCCCGGGAACATGCCCCGCACCACGTCCATGCCGATCTGGATGGACCGGTCCGCCCACACCCGCTCGATCGCCGCGAAGTACTTCTCGGTGTACGGCGCGAGCAGCTCGCGCTGCGACGGCTGGACGAAGCCCGCGATCGTCGCCTCCACCAGCGCGTTGGACAGCGCCTCGGACTCCACCACCTGCGCCCACGCCTGGGCCTTCACCGCGGCGGACGGCCGGGCCGCCAGGCAGCGCACCTGGTGGCGCTTGCCGGAGGCGGTGTCGTCGCGGGCCAGTTCGGCCGCGATGGCCGCCTCGTCCGCACGGCCGTGCGCGGCCAGCGGCTCCAGGAACGACCAGCGCAGCTCCTGGTCGACGTCCAGCCCGTCGATCCGGGCCGTACCCGCCAGCAGGCCCTCCAGGAGCTGGAGGTCGGCGTCCGTGGTCGCCGTCGCCGCGAGGAACCGCGCCCAGGTCAGCTGGTGCTCACTGCCCGGACCGGCCAGCCGGAGCTCCTTGAGCGCACCCGCCGACAGCAGCCGGCCGCCCTCCTCGCGCCACTGCGGCGCCGCGTAGTGCGTCAGCGCGGACCGGGCCCAGGCGTGCAGCATCTGGAGCACGCCGATGTCCGTCTCGCGGCCCGCGAAGTCCAGCACCAGCGACAGGAAGTCCCGGGCCGGCATCAGCGCGTCACGGGTCATGTTCCACAGCGCCGACCAGCACAGCGCCCGGGCCAGCGGGTCGGTGATGTCGCCCAGGTGCGCCCGCAGCGTCTTGAGCGAACCCTCGTCCAGGCGGACCTTGCCGTAGGTCAGGTCGTCGTCGTTGACCAGCACCAGCGCGGGCCGTTCGGCGCCCGCCAGCTCCGCCACCACCGTCCGCCCGCCGGTGACGTCCACCTCCGCGCGGGCGTACCGCGCCAGTTCGCCGTCCGTCAGGCGGTACAGCCCGACCGCCGCCCGGTGCGGGCGCAGCGGCTCGCCCTCCTGCACCACGGCCAGCTCGGTGATCCGGCCGGCCGCGTCGTACGTCACCGCCGGTGTCAGCACATTGACGCCCGAGGTCTCCAGCCAGGCCCGGGACCAGGTCCTCATGTCCCGGCCGGAGGTCTCCTCCAGGACGGACAGCAGGTCGTCGAGCCGGGTGTTGCCGTACGCGTGCCGCTTGAAGTACCGCCGGGCGCCCTCCAGGAACGCCTCCCGCCCCGCGTACGCGACCAGTTGCTTGAGCACCGCGGCGCCCTTGGCGTACGTGATGCCGTCGAAGTTGAGCTTGGCGTCCTCCAGGTCCCGGATGTCGGCGGTGACCGGGTGCGTGGACGGCAGCTGGTCGGCCCGGTACGCCCAGGCCTTGCGGTTGTTGGCGAAGGTCACCCAGCTGTTGGTGAACCGGGTCGCCTCCGCCAGCGAGAAGGAGCCCATGAAGTCGGCGAACGACTCCTTCAGCCACAGGTCGTCCCACCACTTCATGGTGACCAGGTCGCCGAACCACATGTGCGCCATCTCGTGCAGGATGACGTTGGCCCGCCGCTCGTACGCCGCCCGCGTCACCTTGCCGCGGTAGATGTACTCCTCGCGGAAGGTGACCATGCCCGGGTTCTCCATGGCGCCGAGGTTGTACTCGGGCACGAAGGCCTGGTCGTACTTGCCGAAGGGGTAGGGGTAGTCGAAGTTGTCGTGGAAGAAGTCCAGGCCCTGCTTGGTGATGAGGAAGACGTCGTCCGCGTCGAAGTGCTTGGCCAGCCCCTTGCGGCACATCGCGCCGAGCGGGATCTCCAGCTCACCGCGCCGGTAGGTGTCGGTGACGTAGTGGTACGGCCCGGCCACGACGGCCGTGATGTACGTGGAGATCGGCTCGGTCCGCGCGAAGGACCGCACCTGGCCCTCCCGGGACTCCTCGGCGCCGTTGCTCCACACCGACCAGTCGTCCGGTGCCGTCACGGTGAACCGGAAGGGCGCCTTGAGGTCGGGCTGCTCGAAGTTGGCGAAGACCCGCCGCGCGTCGGCCGGCTCGTACTGGGTGTAGAGGTAGACCTCGCCGTCCTCCGGGTCGACGAACCGGTGCAGCCCCTCGCCGGTCCTGCTGTACGCGCACCGCGCGTCCACCACCAGGACGTTCTCCTCCCGCAGGCCCTCCAGGGCGATCCGGGCGCCGTCGAAGACCGCGGCCACGTCCAGCTCCCGCCCGTTGAGCGTCACCGCGTCGACGGACGGAGCGATCAGGTCCACGAAGGTGGCGGCCCCCGGCACGGCGCTGCGGAACCGGATCGTGGTCACCGAGCGGAAGGTCCGCTGCTCCGACGCGCTCTCCCCGACGGCGGACCGCACGTCGAGCGCGACCTCGTACCCGTCGACGGACAGCAACTCGGCCCGCTCGCGGGCCTCGTCGCGGGACAGATTCTCACCGGGCACGGGCTACTCCTTCGTGGCACGTCGGGAAACAGGAGTGATCCTCCCATGTGCCGCTGACGGACGGCATGCGGGAATTCCCCGGCCCCGCCGTACGCTGGCCGGTCGAGGCGCACCACCACCCCAAGAGGAGAGTCATGTCCGAAAGGATCACCGCCGATTTCTGGTTCGACCCGATGTGCCCCTGGGCGTGGCTGACCTCCCGCTGGATGCTGGAGGTGGAGAGGCTGCGCCCGGTGGACGTGCGCTGGCACGTGATGAGCCTGGCCGTGCTGAACGAGGACAAGCTCGACGAGCTCCCCGAGGAGTACCGCGAGCTGCTCGGCAGCCAGGCCTGGGGGCCGGTCCGGGTGGTGACCGCCGCCCGGCTGCTGCACGGCGAGGACGTCGTCGGCCGGCTGTACACCGCGCTCGGCACCCGCTTCCACAACGAGGGCATGGGCGCCACCCGGGAGGCCGTCGCCGCCGCGCTGCGGGACGCGGACCTGCCCGCCTCGCTCCTGGAGTACGCGGACCGGGACACCTACGACGCCGAGCTGCGCGCCTCCCACAAGGAGGGCATCGGCAAGGTCGGGGAGGACGTCGGCACCCCGGTCATCGCGGTCCCGGGGCCGGGCGGCGAGGAGGTCGCCTTCTTCGGCCCGGTCGTCACCCCGGCCCCCCGGGGCGAGGCGGCGGCCCGGCTGTGGGACGGAACGCTGCTGGTGGCCTCGACGCCGGGTTTCTACGAGATCAAGCGCACCAGGACCGCCGGGCCCGTCTTCGGCTGACCGCTCCCCCCCGTCCGGCCGGTACGGGCACGGGCCGGCCCGTCCCGTGCGCGGGTGCGGAAGTGCCCCGCGAGTCACGTCCTCGCGGGGCACTTCCTCTTTTCCGCCTGCCCGGTGAAGGCTGAGAAGACGATCACGAGCAGGGCGTTCTCACCGCTCCCCGGTCAGGGGGCGATCAGCGGCGTGCGCTCCTTGGCCCGGGCGTAGCGCTTGGCCACGTCCTGCCAGTTCACGACCTGCCACATGGCGTCGATGAAGTCGACCTTCTGGTTCTTGTACTGGAGGTAGAAGGCGTGCTCCCAGGCGTCGAAGACCAGGACCGGCACCGAGCCCTGGCCGACGTTGCCCTGGTGGTCGTAGACCTGCTCGACGATCAACCGGCCGCTGACCGGCTCGTACGCCAGCACGCCCCAGCCCGAGCCCTGGGTGGTGGCGGCGGCCTTGGACAGCTGGGTCTTGAACCGGGCGAAGGAGCCGAAGGACTCGGTGATGGCGTCGGCGAGCTCGCCCACGCCGTCGGCCGCCAGCGGCTCGCCGCCGCCGCCGTTCCTGGTGCCGGTCATGTTGTGCCAGTAGATGGAGTGCAGGATGTGGCCCGACAGGTGGAACGCGAGGTTCTTCTCCAGGCCGTTGATCGAGCCCCACTGCTCCTTGTCGCGGGCCTCCTCCAGCTGCTCCAGGGTGTCGTTCGCGCCCTTGACGTAAGCGGCGTGGTGCTTGTCGTGGTGCAGCTCGATGATCTGGGGATTGATGACCGGGTCGAGTTCCGCGTAGTCGTACGGAAGTTCAGGAAGTGTGTAGATCGCCATGTCCGAGCCCTCCGACTGCTTATTGCACATCTTATGCAGGTGCAGGCTAACAGCAGCAAGCCGGGGGAGCCGGTCATCCCTTGGACCTAGGTTCTGTCTCCTTGGTCAGTGCCGTGTCCAGATCAGGATGGCGGCGAGGTGGAGTGCGGCCTGGTAGGCGATGGCGAGTTTGTCGGTTCGTG